>NZ_JAVQNT010000027.1:0-28949 GCF_031799075.1 Acinetobacter sp. V91_7 | reverse complement strand
GACCTGCAGGTCCTGCACCTACGATGACAACGTCAAACTCCATCGATTCACGTTCTAAATTTTCCATATTACGAAATCCAGTTTCATTATTAAAATTAATCCTAAAAAAACTGAACCAGAGTTCAGTTTTTAATGGTTGGTTAATGCAAAGTGTTTAGAGCATCTTGAATATTTTGAACCATATGAATTAATCTTGGTCCTATTTCGTTTTCAAGTTTTTCTTGATTAACTAAATAGCTTGGTGCTCCACAGTTAAAGACCAATAAACCGTATATTGGATGTATTAAGGGAACGGCAACAGAGTTCACTTCTTTATGCCACTCGCTTAAAGATAAACAATACCCATAGTTTTGATAATCATGAAAGGCTCGATCTAAACTACGTTTGATTGCTGGCCATTCTTCAGCTGTGTGCTTCTTTTCTAATGCTTTTAAAATAAACTCACGTTCATTTTCAGGAAGGGCTGCTAAACACGCTCTTCCCATAGATGTATTATGTAGTGGTAGAGTAGAACCAATTGGTCTGCGCATAGTTAAATTGGTTTCGGTTTGAACGACATCTAAATACATCATGTTTAATCGGTCTCTCATTGCCATAGCAACAGGAGCTTGTGCATATCTGGACATTTCTTCCATGTAAGAATGGGCAATTGATCGTACAGATATGCTGGATAATGTGGCATAACCAAGCGCTAGTACCCCAATATCTAGTGTATATTTAGTAGAATTTGGAAGTTGCTTTAAATAACCAAGTGACACTAAGGTATTAGTAATCCTTGCAATTGTTGGTCTAGGTAAACCTGTAAGATGAGATAATTCTTGATTTCCTAAAACTTGGTTAGATGCTGAAAAGCAACGTAATATCTCTAGTCCACGTGCTAAGGATGCAATAAATTGAGGATTATTCTCGCGGTGAATATGAGAAATCGGATCTAAACGGATTTCGTCAAAGTTCACTTTTTTTTCGACATGTTCTTTTAGTTGATTATATTCTAAATGCATACCTTTCCCGTATTTGATCAAACACTATTCTTGATCATATCAATTATATTTCGCTATACAAAAAAAATTAGAACAGTTGATGCTTTTTTAAATGATCATCTAGTCAACAATAATATTGGCTAAAGAGCAGGAAAAGAAAATCAACCAATCATAAATTTTAATTTCGTATAACAAAATAAACAATCATGCAAATTTAGCCTTGTTGGAGAGTTAAATCAATATATTTATGCATTTTAATGAATATTAATTCTGTATTGCGAAATTTTTAATAAAAATATCTTGTTTGATAAGAGTTGTACTGCTATTTTATTTCGTATATCGAAATTATCTGTGTTTTTGTATTACAAGATGATGCTTTGGATAGCTTTGTATAAGGATATAGGGAGAAGAAAATGATTCGTGACCAACAGACATTAGAACAGTTGTTATCTACAATTCGAAGTTTTGTTAAGAATACGTTGAGACCTTTAGAACATGAGGTCGATGAAACTGACGCGATACCAGACCACATTGTCCAACAAATGAAGGAATTGGGCTTATTCGGTTTAACCATTCCTGAAGAGTATGGTGGTCTTGGAATTACCATGGAAGAAGAGGTGTTTGTTGCTTTTGAGTTGGGACAAACTTCTGCTGCATTTCGTTCTTTGATTGGTACAAATAATGGGATTGGTTCAAGTGGAATTATTATTGATGGTACCGATGAACAAAAGCAAAAATATTTACCGGATTACGCTAGTGGAGAAATTATAGGCTCTTTCTGCCTAACCGAACCTGACTCGGGTTCAGATGCTGCTGCTTTGAAGACATCTGCAATTAAAGATGGCGATTATTATATTTTAAACGGTACCAAGCGTTTTATTACTAATGCACCCCGTGCATCCACTTTTACCGTGATGGCTAGAACTAATCCGGATATTAAAGGTGCCGGAGGCATTTCTGCTTTTTTGGTTGAGGCAGGAACTGCTGGGCTCACTTTAGGAAAGATTGATAAAAAAATGGGACAAAAAGGTTCTTATACCTGTGATGTCATTTTTGATAATTGTCGTGTCCATAAAGATCAACTGATTGGTGGTATTGAAGGCATTGGTTTTAAAACAGCAATGAAAGTGCTTGATAAAGGCCGTTTACATATAGCTGCTTATAGTACAGGAATGGCAGAGCGTATGTTGGAAGATGCTTTGCAATATGCAATAGAACGTAAACAATTTGGTCAATCGATTGCTAATTTTCAGCTCATTCAAGCGATGTTGGCAGACTCAAAAACAGAAATTTATGCTGCAAAATGTATGGTGTTAGATGCAGCACGTCGTCGTGATCTTGGGGAAAATATTAGTACTGAAGCATCGTGCGCAAAAATGTTTGCGACTGAAATGTGTGGCCGAGTAGCTGATCGTTGTTTGCAGATACATGGTGGGGCTGGATATATCAGTGAATATTCAATCGAAAGATTTTATCGAGATGTCCGTTTATTCCGTTTGTATGAGGGAACAACGCAAATTCAGCAAATCATTATTGCTCGTGACATGATTAAACAAGCTACAACTTAATAGATGGATGTTTTACCTAAAGGAATGAGAAAATGAGTAGAATTCAATTTAATTGGCAAGATCCTTTTTTATTAGAGAATCAGTTAACTGAAGAAGAGCGAATGATTCGGGATACTGCATTTAACTATAGTCAAAATAAGTTAATGCCACGTGTATTGGAACAGTTCCGTCATGAGCAAACAGATGCTTCTATTTTTCGTGAAATGGGTGAGCTAGGTCTTTTAGGGCCTACAATTCCTGAACAATATGGCGGCTCAGGGCTAAATTATGTGAGTTATGGGTTAATTGCTCGTGAAATTGAGCGAGTAGACTCAGGCTATCGTTCAATGGCCAGCGTTCAAAGTTCTTTAGTTATGGTTCCTATTAATGAGTTCGGCACTGAAGAGCAAAAGCAAAAATATTTACCTAAACTCGCTACAGGTGAATACATTGGTTGCTTTGGCTTAACTGAGCCAGATCATGGCTCGGACCCTGGCAGTATGATAACTCGTGCCAAAAAAGTAGAGGGTGGTTATAAATTAACTGGCGCTAAAATGTGGATAACAAATAGTCCTATCGCTGATGTGTTTGTAGTGTGGGCAAAAGAGGTTTCAGTTGAAGGTAATGTGGGTGAAATCCGAGGGTTTATTTTGGAGAAAGGTTGGGATGGTCTTTCTGCACCTGCAATTCATGGGAAAGTAGGGTTAAGGGCTTCTATTACTGGTGAAATAGTAATGGATAATGTATTTGTCCCAGAGGAAAATGCTTTTCCAGACATTCGTGGTTTAAAAGGCCCGTTTACGTGTTTAAATAGTGCACGATATGGTATTGCATGGGGGGCAATGGGAGCAGCCGAGTTTTGCTGGCATACAGCCCATCAATATACGATGGATCGGAAGCAGTTTGGGCGCCCTTTAGCAGCAAATCAGTTAATTCAAAAGAAACTTGCGGATATGCAAACTGAAATTGCTCTGGGTTTACAAGTAGCATTGCGTTTTGGTCGAATGAAAGATGAGGGAATTGCATCGGTTGAGGGTACTTCACTAATTAAACGCAATAATTGTGGTAAGGCTCTTGATATTGCTCGTTTAGCTAGGGATATGCTCGGAGGAAACGGGATCAGTGATGAATTTGGTGTCGCCCGTCATCTTGTGAATTTAGAGGTTGTAAATACTTATGAGGGGACACACGATGTCCATGCTCTTATCCTTGGGCGTGCTCAGACGAGTATAGCTGCATTTTCTAATTAAGGTTTGACTTTCTAAAGGTCTCATTTCTGGATCATATACATATGGTTTAATAAATCGTATGTATAGCTATCTCCTTTAAAAATAAAATTGAAAAACTGCTCTTATTTGTGCATTACACGAGTAAGAGCTTTATTTTTTGAAAAATTATATCCGCATAATTTGTTAAATAATCTGAAAAATTAATATTACTAATTGTTCTTTTGAAATGTTTCCAATCTTGTATTTTTAATGCTTCAAATCGGCAGCTAAGAATCTTATTTTTGCATAATAAGTGTAACTAATTATTTCATAAATTTTGTTAAAAATAATATTTTTACTATATAAAACATATATTTGATAAAATATGTCAACTTGTTTATATATTTCGTATAGTGAGCTCTATTATTTAATAATTGAAATTAATTTTCTTGTTAGCTATTTTGAAATTATCAACAAGAAATGAAAAATTTAGCTCACTAAATGGACAAGGAAAACTTATGAAAGGACTAAAAGACAAAGTAATTATCGTGACAGGTGGTGCTGGAGGGATTGGTTCAGCAACTTGTAAGCGCTTAGCGGAAGAAGGTGCAAAAGTTGCGGTATTTGATATGAATTTGGGAGCAGCTAAGGCCTTGGTTGCAGAAATTCAAGCAAATAATGGTCAGGCAATTGCGATTGAGTGTGACATTACTGATCGTCAGGTTGTTGATCTTGCTGTTAAATCTGCCCAAGAACAATTGGGACCAATTGATGGCTTGGTAAATAATGCAGGTTGGGATGTGTTTAAACCATTTTTGAAAACATCTGAAAATGAGTGGGAAAAATTAATTCAGATCAATTTAATTGGAATGTTAAATATGCACCAGGCTGTTTTACCAGTGATGGTTGAACGAAATCATGGGCGTGTAGTGAATATTGCATCTGATGCTGCAAGAGTTGGTTCATCTGGTGAAGCTGTATATGCGGCATGTAAGGGTGGATTGCTTTCTTTTTCTAAAACATTGGCTCGTGAGCATTCACGCAATAATATTACTTTTAATGTTATTTGTCCTGGGCCAACTGATACGGCTTTATTGGCTGGTGTAACCGAAGGTGCTTCGAATCCAGAAAAACTTCGTGAAGCTTTTACACGTGCTATACCACTTGGCCGCTTAGGTCAACCTGATGATTTAGCATCAGCTATTACATTTTTCTTAAGTGATGATGCGGGATTTGTTACCGGTCAAGTATTAAGTGTTTCTGGTGGATTAACCATGAATGGTTAATTCCAATTGGAATAAATAACGAATAACAGTTCAAGGAAATGAAAAATGAATTTTGAAGATATTTTATACGAAGTTAGAAATGGCGTTGCGTGGATCATCATTAACCGTCCTGAAAAAATGAATGCTTTCCGAGGACAGACTTGTGATGAAATCATTAAAGCACTAAATAAAGCTGGGTATGATCGAGATGTGGGTGCAATTGTTTTAACTGGTGCCGGTGATCGTGCATTTTGTACAGGTGGAGATCAGTCTGCTCATAATGGAAATTATGATGGTCGTGGCACAATTGGCTTACCAATGGAAGAGTTACATACAGCCGTTCGAGATGTTCCTAAACCTGTAATTGCACGTGTACAAGGTTATGCGATTGGCGGTGGAAATGTTTTGGCAACTATATGTGATTTAACCATTTGTTCTGATAAAGCAATTTTCGGTCAAGTCGGCCCTAAAATGGGTTCTGTTGATCCCGGTTATGGAACCGCATTCTTAGCACGAGTTGTTGGTGAGAAAAAAGCTCGTGAAATTTGGTATATGTGTCGACGTTATACTGGAGAAGAGGCTGTATCAATTGGATTGGCAAATAAATGTGTTCCAGCAGATCAACTCGATGCAGAAGTACAAGCATGGGGAGAAGAACTTTGTGAGCGTAGTCCAACAGCGTTAGCAATTGCAAAACGTAGTTTCAATATGGATACTGCACATCAAGCTGGTATTGCTGGTATGGGTATGTATGCATTGAAACTTTATTATGATACAGAGGAATCTCGTGAAGGTGTAAATGCCCTAAAAGATAAACGTAAGCCAGAATTCCGAAAATATTTCAAATAATTAAGGAGAACGAGATGAGTAAAAATCCTTATATTACTGAAGACTTGGAATATTTAGCTGAAACAGTCGAGAAATTTGCCCAAAAATATATCGCTCCCGGCTTTCTAGAACGTGATCAGACTAGAACTTTTGACCGAGATTTAGTTAAAAAAATGGGAGAGATGGGCTTTATCGCACCTGAGTTACCTGAAGAGTATGGTGGACAAGGGATGGGGCGCCTAGCAGCGGGAGTTATTCATGAGGCAATTGCTAAAGCCGATTTGAGTTTTTCATATATTAATTTACTTGCCTCTTTAAATGGCCAGATTTTAGCTGAACATGGTGATCCAGAAGTTGTCCGTCCGTGGCTAGTAAAACTTACAGCAGGTGAAGCTATTTTTTCAATAGGTTTAACTGAACCAAGAGGTGGATCCGACGCTGCAAATTTACGTTTGAAAATTGAGCGTGAAGGTGATGAATACATCCTTAATGGAGAAAAAACATCAATTTCAGCTGCTGATCAGGCTGATGCATCAGTTATTTTTGGGCGAACTGGTTCAGTTGAGTCAGGGGCTCATGGTGTGACAGCTTTACTGGTCCCGATGAATTTACCTGGCATTAGTACTACGCGATTTGATTGTCATGGTCAACGTGCCATTGGACGAGGCTCAATTTTCTTTGACAACGTACGAGTTCCTGTCAATCACCGTTTAGGGGAAGAAAATAAGGGCTTTGTACAAGTCATGCAAGGTTTTGACTTTTCACGTGCATTGATCGGTTTACAGGTTTTGGCTGTGGCAAGAGTTTCACTTGATGAAGCTTGGGAGTATGCAGCTCAGCGCGAAGCTTTTGGCAAGCCATTGACTGCATTTCAAGGAGTGTCTCATCCTCTTGCAGATTATGAAACGCAAGTTGAAGCTGCTCGATTATTGTGTTTACAGACTTTATGGTTGAAAGATAATCATCTTCCGCATACTTCTGAAGCTGGGATGTGTAAATGGTGGGGGCCTAAGCTTGCATATGATGTGGTACATCAGTGCCTGTTAACCTTTGGTCATGCTGGATATGATCGTGGAGTTATGGAGCAGCGTCTACGAGATGTACTCGGCTTTCAAATTGGTGATGGTACTGCCCAGATTATGAAAACAATTATTGCCAGACATAAAGCAGGTCGTAAGGCTGTGCCAGCCTAAATATAATTTATTTATTATTATCAACTGATTATTGAAGGTGGCTAAACAAAATGTTTAGTCACTGGGTGGGCTTCAACTTTAAAAAATGATCTTGGTAGTCGTTTATAAATCAGGGAAAGAATATAACAAGGAGTTAAAGAATGGATTTCGATGCAGTACTTTTGCCACAGCGAAGAAAAAAAATGATTGAACAAGGATATTGGTTGGATAAAACCATTCTTCAATCGTTAAATGATGCTGTACATCAATATCCGGATAAAACAGCATTGGTTAGTATAAAGGAGGGTCAACCAGAGAAAACTTTTACATATCGCGAGTTATTACATACTTCCAATAAAATTGCTCTTGGACTAAAAAAATTAGGTATACAAAAAAATGATGTTGTTTCATGTCAATTACCTAATTGGTGGGAGTTCAGTTTACTTTATATTGCATGTCGACGTATTGGTGCAGTTTTGAATCCGTTAATGCCAATTTTTCGTGAACGTGAACTTACATTTATGTTAAAGCATAGTGAAAGTAAGGTTTTTATTGTTCCCAAAATATTTCGTAAATTTGATTATGAGCAATTGGCATATCAACTTCAAAAAAATATTAATAGCTTACAACATGTTGTTGTTATTGATGGAGATGGAGAAAACAATTTTAGAGATGTTTTACTCAATCACGAATTAGATAAAGATCCCCAAATTTTAAATACACTAAATGATATAAAAATTAATGCTGATGATATCGCACAATTAATTTTTACATCTGGAACAACAGGTGAACCCAAAGGTGTAATGCACACGGCAAACACATTGTTTGCAAATATAGTGCCTTATGCTGAGCGATTACATTTAAATCATGAAGATGTAATCTTGATGGCATCACCAATGGCGCATCAGACTGGTTTTATGTACGGTCTTATTATGCCTGTTATTTTAAAAGCTAAGGTTGTTCTTCAAGATATTTGGGATGTTGATAAAGCAATTGAAATTATTGATAAATATAAGATTACATTCACAATGGCTTCAACTCCTTTTTTGAATGATTTATCGACTGCTGCATCAGAGGGCGACAAAAAATTTCATTCATTAAAAACATTCCTTTGTGCAGGTGCACCGATTCCCGGTCCTTTAGTGAAAAAAGCAAGAGATAATCTTGGAGTAAAAGTAATTTCTGCCTGGGGCATGAGCGAGTGTGGTGCCGTGACCATGACAAGGCCTGAAGATGATGATGAAAGGTCATTTAATACAGATGGGTTACCTTTACCTGGTGTTGAAATTAAAATCATTGATCAAGATGGTAAAGAGAAAGGAGTTAATGAACCAGGCGCTTTAATGATTCGCACATGTTCAAATTTTGGGGGATATCTTAAGCGTCCTTATTTGAATGCTACTGATAATGATGATTGGTTTGATACTGGCGATTTAGCATATCAAGATGAGCAAGGGTACATCCGAATTTGTGGAAGAAATAAGGACGTTATTATTCGTGGAGGAGAGAATATTCCGGTTGCTGAAATTGAGTCATTACTTTATCAACATCCAGATATAGCTATCGTTGCTTTAGTCTCATATCCAGATGAACGTCTTGGTGAGCGTGCTTGTGCAGTTATCAAATTAAAAGAACATAGGGAGTCTATTGAGCTTCCAGAAATTGTTGATTTTCTTAAACAGCATAAACTTGCTGTGCAGTATATCCCAGAGCGCCTAGAGGTTTGGAATGAGATTCCAATGACACCTTCAGGGAAAATTCAAAAATTTAAATTAAGAGAAATGATAACGTCTAATTCTTAATAACCTACTCATCTTTAATAAATATAAGGAAAACATAAGCTGCTTGTGGTGAGAGGCCTATGTTCCTTATTAAAAACCAAATAAAGCAATCTTTTAGGCATGATGCCTAAAACTGCTTTATGGATGACTATTCACAAAAAATGGAGTTTTAACATGAATAAATCAGTAAGATTATTCTATAGAAGTGCGCTAAGCCTTGCAATATTTGCTATGGCCACATCGAGTTATGCAGAAGTTACTCAAGAACAAATTGCAAAACTTCAGCAGCAAATACAAGAATTACAAGCAAAGTTTGATAAACAAAATGAAGATAAAAAAGTAGTAGCTACGTCATCTACTAGTTCATCGGATCTTAAACACCTTGTGACTAAAGGTGGGGCGGAATTTGAGTTGTATGGAAATATTCGTGCCGATGCTTCATATCAAATTAAGGGTCCTAGTGCGATGTATAATAACATCAGTACCGTACCTTTGAAGCATACCGAAGCCGAAACACATAATGCTGATAAATTCCAAAGTACCTTAAATGCGACTCGTTTTGGTTTTAATTTTACCGCACCTAGTACTTGGGATCACAAAGTTGGTGGTAAGCTAGAGATGGATTTCTTTGGTGGAGCGGGGCGTGATACATTCCGCCTTCGTCATGCTTATATTACCTTTGATGACTGGTTAATTGGTCAAACTTGGTCAAACTTTAATGCCATTGAGTATTTTCCAGAAACAGTAGATGCAGCACTTTCTGTAGGTGGTTCTTTAACACGTGTATCTCAAATAAAATATAGTCATCCTGTGGATTCACATTTGAATTTTGCAGTTAGCCTTGAAGATCCTAAGTCTGAAACTGTTACGACTACAGGTACACAGAACTTTAAAACGGATGCTAATGCAAAGCTGAGACTACCATCAGCAACAGGACGTCTAAATTACAAGTTTGATAATGGATCTGCACTTTCTGGTCGAGTCTTTCTGACTCAAAAAGCAACCTCAGCAGGTGATCATGATGAGTTTATTGCTTGGGGGGCCGCTTTAGGTGGGAAATGGCAAGTAACCCCGAATACGTTAATCCGTGCTGATTACAATCATATTAAGGGGGATACTAAAAATTTACTGTGGTCTAACTATGCTTATGTATTTGACGGAAATGGCCATATTAAACCAAATGAATTTGACACACTAACAGTTGGGTTAACTCAAAAAATCACCCCTAAGATACGATCTTCAGTTGGGTTAGGTTATATGCGTGCTAATAGTAGTAATTCATTTTCTGAACTAGTACAAAATGATTCGACTCAAAATAAAGAACTAATAGAGGGATGGATCAATGCTTTTTATACACCAGTAAAAGCAATAAATATTGGTTTTGAGTATATGTATGGACAACGAACTACTTTTAATGATCAAGAAGGAATTGATAATCGCATAAATGCTACTATTATTTATGATTTTTAAAGTGTTTTAGACTAAAGGTAGTATATTGCTACCTTTAGTTTTTAATTAAATAATTAGTATTAGTAGGAGCTATAAATATATTTTACTTCCTATAGTTTAAGTTGGTTTCTTCATTAGAATTAATGATATTTTATTGGCAATTATAAAGACAGAAGAGTTTTTAGAACTTGTAGATTAACATAGTTATCTCGTAGGCCTAATACAAACCTTTAAAAGTATTCTGTTCCGATTATAAATAAAAACTATTATATGAAACAAAATAAGTATTGGCATTTAGATGGGGATTTTTCCATTCTTAAACTGTTTTTATGTACACGTTCCAGTAGGTAGCTGTCTCGGAAAATACAAGGGATTTGTTGTGTCTAACTTTGCCTGAACTCCGTATTCCGTTTTTATACCTTCAGTAACGCAGTATACGTTCAATTTTGCAGTTTAAGGAAATATTGATGTCGAATTCTGCTGTTGTTGATTCAGTTGCTTTTGCCTTAAGACAAGCTGAACTATCACAAACTGCGATTATTCCTATTCGCACTGAGCTCGGTGGTGAACAGGCAAATGTGGATATCGCTTATGCAGTACAGGAAATCAATACTGTACGTGCACTGTCGGAAGGGCGCCGTTTAGTAGGTCGAAAAATTGGCCTAACTTCTAAAGTGGTACAAGCCCAACTCGGCGTAGATCAACCTGACTTTGGGATGTTATTTGCTGATATGGCATATGGCGATGGCGAAACTATTCCAGCGGGTAAGTTGATTCAGCCAAAAGTTGAAGCTGAAATTGCGCTCGTACTCAAAAAGGATTTAACCCAAGCCCGACATACATATGCAGACATTATTAGTGCAACTGACTATGCCTTACCGGCTATTGAAATAGTTGATAGTCGCATTGAGAACTGGAAAATCTCATTGATTGACACGGTTGCTGACAATGCATCAAGTGCAGCTTTTGTGTTGGGTTCACGTCCAGTACAGCTTAATCAACTGGATTTAGTTAACTGCAAAATGATTATGACTCGTGGTGATGAGGTCGTTTCGCAAGGTGTTGGTAAAGCTTGTTTAGCGAATCCATTGAATGCAGCAGTTTGGTTAGCAGATGAAATGGTAAGACGCGGACGTCCATTACAAGCAGGAGATATTGTCCTGACTGGGGCATTGGGTCCAATGGTGGTGGCTCATCCTGGGGATGAGTTTAAAGTTGAAATTGAAGGCTTCAATTCAGTTGTTGCATGCTTTGCTGCTGAATAAAGGATAAGGAAATGAAAAAGATAAAATGTGCCTTAATTGGTCCAGGAAATATTGGAACAGATTTGTTGTATAAATTGCAGCGTAGTGAAGTTTTGGAGCCAGTATGGATGGTTGGAATTGATCCTACTTCCGAAGGATTGGCTCGCGCTGAAAAAATGGGTTTAAAAACCACGGCTGAAGGGGTTGACGGTTTATTACCTCATGTACTTGAAGATGATATCAAAATTGCTTTTGATGCAACTTCAGCATATGTGCATGCAGAGAACAGTCGCAAGCTCAATGAGCTTGGGGTGTTAATGATTGATTTGACTCCTGCGGCAATTGGTCCATTTTGTGTTCCGCCAGTGAATTTGGAAGCTTTGTTGGATGCGGGTGAAGTACCCAATGTGAATATGGTGACTTGTGGTGGGCAAGCAACTATTCCAATGGTCGCGGCAATTTCACGGGTACAGACTGTTAACTATGCCGAAATCATTGCAACGGTTTCGACTAAATCGGTTGGGCCAGGTACGCGTAAAAATATTGATGAATTTACCCGTACAACTGCTGGAGCAATTGAAAAAGTTGGTGGTGCCAAACAAGGTAAAGCCATCATTATTATTAACCCGGCTGAACCACCATTAATGATGCGTGACACAGTACATTGTTTAGTTGGTGGAGAACCTGACCAAGTTGCAATTACGGAATCAGTCAATGCCATGATTAAAGAGGTACAAAAGTACGTACCCGGCTACAAACTGGTGAATGGACCTGTATTTGATGGCAATCGTGTTTCTATGTTTCTTGAAGTAGAAGGCTTAGGTGATTATTTACCGAAATATGCAGGTAATCTTGACATTATGACTGCGGCAGCTGCGCGTACTGCAGAAATGTTTGCAGAACGCGTTTTATCTAATCAAAAAGCTGAAGTTGTTTAAGGAGAAACCGTATGTCTAAGATTATTGTGCATGATATGACGTTACGTGATGGGATGCATCCACAACGTCATCAAACTACAGTTGAGCAAATGATTGCCATTTCAACCGCGTTAGACGAAGCGGGTGTGCCATTAATTGAAGTGACTCATGGTGATGGCTTAGGTGGGAGTTCCGTTAACTACGGTTTCGCTGCTGCAACAGATGAAGAGTATTTATCTGCTGTTGTGCCACGCATGAAAAATGCTAAGGTGTCAGCGTTGTTATTGCCGGGCATTGGAACAGTTGATCATTTAAAAATGGCACATGAGATTGGTGTTTCAACCATTCGTGTTGCAACACACTGTACAGAAGCAGACGTGTCTGAACAGCATATTACTGCCGCACGAAAATTGGGAATGGATACAGTTGGCTTTCTGATGTTGGCACATATGGCATCGCCACAACATTTGCTAGAAGAAGCAAAAAAAATGGTGTCTTACGGTGCTAACTGTATTTATGTCACTGACTCTGCTGGGTACATGTTGCCACAAGATGTTACCGATCGGGTTGGGTTACTTCGTCAAGAACTTGATAGCAGTATTGAGTTAGGTTTCCATGGTCACCATAACTTGGGTATGGGCGTTGCCAATACTGTTGCTGCGGTTGACGCTGGCGCAATTCGGGTCGACTTGGCGGCAGCTGGTCTAGGAGCTGGAGCAGGCAATACGCCGCTTGAATTATTTATTGCGGTTGCAAATCGTATGCAAATAGAAACAGGCGTAGACTTGTTTAAAGTACAGGATATTGCAGAAGATCTTGTGATTCCAATGATGCTAAACCCAATTCGTGCCGATCGTGATGCAGCAACGTTAGGTTATGCAGGTGTATATTCTTCTTTCTTGTTGTTTGCAAAACGTGCCGAAGCTAAATATGGTGTCTCTGCACGTGAAATTTTATTAGAGCTTGGTCGCCGTGGTACGGTTGGGGGGCAGGAGGATATGATTGAAGATCTTGCCTTGACCATGTCAAAAGCGAAAGTAATGAGCGCATAAGTTTTTTTACAAATGAAAAAGAGCACTCCACGAGAGTGCTTTTTTTCATCTACTGATTTGATCTAGATGAAATAACTTGGGTATAAGCGTTATTTTCTATAAATGGATGAACATCATTTTTGATTGGATGAGTTTCTATTTAAATAAAAAAACGATTAGAAAATTAAAAATAGCAAATATAAATAAAGCTATTTTAATAAAAAATAGATATATAACAAATACTTATTCTGGCTTTTAGGAGGTGATTAATCGTTTTTAGTGATCTGTGAAAAATCGTCATTACTGGAAAAGTAACATTTTTTTAAAGCATTGAGTTTAAAAAGAAAAATATCTTAATACTCTAGTCGAATTTTTCATAAAAATGGAGTTGAGCATGATAGGGCTTGGTTTCATGGATTGATTGAAAGGAAGTACGCAATGCGTCGTCAAACGTTATGGATCGCAATGGCTTGCGCAATAGCAACAATAGGGGCTACTGGCACATATGCTGGCTTTGTTGAAGATAGTCAGGTTCAGCTGAAATTTAAAAACTTCTATTTAGATCGTCAGTATGATGACACCCCCGCAAAAAACTGGGGGAGTTGGTCGCAAGCTGTGACACTGGATGCAAAATCGGGCTATGCAGAGTTTGGGGCGTTACACCTCGGTGTTGATGTATTAGCACAGTACGCCGTGCGTTTGGATGGCCGTGACCGTAATGCCGATTGGGTTCTGCCGTACAGTGGGATTTCTGGTACAGGCACAGGAAAACAAGAGCGCCAGTTTGGAAAAATAGGAGCAAATCTTAAAGCGAAAATCAGCCAAACTGAATTACGAATTGGTGAAATTTTACCTGTAACACCAGTAATTCATTTTGATCCATCACGTCAATTATTGACCACTTATAATGGGGTATGGCTAGAGTCAAAAGATCTTAAAAACACCAAATTAACGTTAGGTTATTTGGATAGTATCAATGCCCGTTATGAAAATCAGCCAATGGATTTTGGTCTATGGCCTAAAGCATTAAATAATGATGGTAGAACTGATGGGATGTATGTTGCGGGCATAGATTACCAATTAAATAAAAACTGGTCTGCAAGTTACTTTTATGGCGATGTGACGAATATCTATCGTCAAAATTACTTGGGTGTGAACTATAAAAACAATTATGACAAGTTAAAAGTCGATTCACACATACGTTTTTTCGACAATGCAGAGTCGGGAGATGCCTTGTATGGTGATATTGATAATCAGGCATTGTCTATAGGCTCAACCTTAACTTATGGCTCACACAGCGTAGGTTTATCTTATCAGCAAATGTTTGGTGACCATGGTAGTAACTCGAGTGCAGCAACTGGCGCACCATATTTCCCATCCCTCGCAGGTTGGGTACCTCAGCCTTATTTGGATAACTGGTCAGTTGCGAGCTTTATCCGTAAAGATGAGAAATCGGTGGGTGTGGCTTATAGCTATGATTTTAGTGATCTTGGCATTAAAGGTTTAAAAACCACTGCAAAATATTGGCATGGTTGGGGCATTGATTCAGCTTATGAATCAAGTGCATTAACAGGCAAAGGCAAAGAAGATGAATTCAACTTTATTCTGAATTACATAGTGCCAGAAGGGAAGTTACAAGGCTTAGGTTTTCAGTGGATGTATATCGATGTGAACTTCGACAATATTGCAGGCCAGGCAAGTGATTTGCAGGAACATCGTATTGCAACGACATACACCTATAAATTTTAAATACTTTTAAATATTTATTTAAATAACAAATGGTTATTAATATTTTTTTTGTATCACCTCATCGTAAACAAGTATCAGTTTAGGCGCTGTGAACAGGTAAGATGGGTGAGTAAAGCATTTAAAATTTGGCCTACTAAAAGCAGCTTAATCTTTAGTTGAGCTGTATAAATTGTAAGAGGAATGACATGGGCACAGTACAAATCCCCGAATATAAAACAGATCCATTTTTTGGTTTGGAAGACAAATGGATTGAAACAGCAGCAGGCGAGCTTACTCATTATCATGAGCTTGGAGAAGGTACTCCAATTTTATTTTTACATGGTTCGGGTACTGGTGTTTCAGCAGCAGCAAACTGGTGGTTGAACTTACCACAAATTGCTGAGCAGGCACGCTGTATTGCGATTGATTCGATTGGTTATGGACAAACTGTTGTTGCAGAAGGGACTGCTTACGGTATCCGTGCATGGGTAGATCATGCAGTCCGTGTATTAGATGCTTTAGGAATTGAAAAAACCTGGTTAGTAGGTAATTCTTTAGGTGGTTGGTTAGCATTCCAGTTTATATTGGATTACCCAGAGCGTGTACTGGGTATTGTATCAATGGGAACGGGTGGTGCTAAGCAGACGGCAGCACTTAAAGCACATGCTAATCCTGAATTGACAGAAGCTGGTATCCGTAAAACTTTAGAAATGTTTGTGGTTGATAAGTCTTTAGTCACAGATGAATTGGTTAAAGTTCGTTTTGACTCAGCAAAAAATGACTACGCATCAGATCGATTGATGGATGTTGTTGGTGCACGAGACCGTGACCGCTTTGAATTCCCGCTTGATTTTGAAAAGATGAAAGAGATTCAAGTTCCTGTACTACTCATTCATGGTGTGCAAGATGTAGTTATTCCTGTATCTCGTACATGGGATATTTTAAATATTGTACCTTATGCTGATGCACATATTTTTAGTCAATGTGGTCATTGGTCACAAGTTGAAAGAGCACAAGAATTTAACCAGATTATTAAACAATATTTAGCAGTACACGATGTTAAATAAAATATAAAAAATACAGGAAGGATAAATTATTATTCTTCCTGTATTTAAATTAAAAAATTTGGTTTTTTGCTGAGCCCTGTCATTTTATCTTAGACTTTTGTATTAAATAAGATAAGTTAGATCTGGTTAATATTTAAGTAAAAAACTTTACTTAATAAATCCATGAATTCTTTAACCCCAGAAGATTCTGCGTCTTTGCGATAGCTTACAAATAAATCTAAAAAAGGTAGATCGACATCAACAGGTCTAGTGACAATATTATTTAAAGTAAGCGGCTCTATATAGCTAGGCAAGATCCCGCAACCTAATCCCATTCCTATTGAATTAATATTAAATAAAATATTATGAGCAGTTTGCACAATATTAAATTTAATTTTATGAAGTTCAGCAAAATTAAGAATTGTATTATGTAAAATCGACGACTGTTCTGACGATGGAATAATAAAATCAATATTATTTAAAAGCTTCACTGGAATACGCTCGTACTGAGCAAGTGGGTGATCTCGGGGAAGCAATAGCATTAGAGGTTCACGTAATACAAACTGACTCTGAATTTCATCGTTATTTAAGTTATCTCTCATAAAGGCAATGTCAATTTCACCTTTCTTTAAGGCTTCCATTTGTTCAGTATTATTCATGCTCCGTAATTCAATTTTTAAGTTTGGATTTTGTATGCGTAAACTCGGAAGAACACACGGGAAAACTTTCATTTCTACTACTGGAACAAAACCAATGGTCAGTTGTTGTTTTTTAAATTTTGAAACTTGACGAGCCATTGAAATTGCTTTGTCCGCCTGAGCTAAAGTCAGACGGGCTTGTTCAAGAAATACACTACCTTCTTCAGTGAGTTCAACTTTACGTTTAGTGCGATGTAGTAATGTAACGCCAACCTCATCCTCAAGGTCTTTAATTTGTTGACTTAATGATGGTTGAGCTGTGTAGAGGCGAAGTGCAGCTTTACTAAAGTTGAGTTCTTCAGCCACCATTACAAAGTAGCGTAAATGACGTAATTCCATATCAGTTGTGATCCCAAAATCCTATTATTAACGTTGGATAGTTAATAAAATATGCTAAATGCTTGAAAACCATAAATCCGTTTATAAAACCACTGATCAGTATCAGTCGAACTTAATTTTAATATTTAAAATCTATAATGAATAATTCATAAAAAGTCTAATTTGAAACAAATAAAATATTTCACTTAAAACAGTTAAAAAATCATTATCCATTCAAATTGAATTTTATGTTGTGCGTTTTTGGCGGCAGCAGGAGTGCTTCTCATGAATGGAAAAATTGAAGTGTGTGAAATCGATGCTTTAGTCGATGCACAAAATGGACGTATCTCGCCAACTATCTATACAGATCCACAATTATACGAACTAGAGTTAGAGCGTGTTTTTGGACGTTGTTGGTTATTTCTTTGTCACGAAAGCCAGATTCCAAAATCAGGTGACTTTTTCAATACGTATATGGGTGAGGACCCAATTATTGTTACACGTCAAAAAGACGGTTCTATTAAAGCATTATTAAATCAATGTCGTCACCGTTCTATGCGGGTTAGCTATGCTGACTGTGGTAATACGCGTGCGTTTACCTGCCCATATCATGGCTGGTCCTATGGCATTGACGGTTCTCTTAAAGATATTCCATTGGAAGGTATCGCTTTTCCACATGGGGCTTGTAAAGAACAATGGGGATTGCAAGAAGTTCCACGTGTTGCTAGCTACAAAGGTTTGGTTTTTGGATGTTGGGCTGATGACACACCTGAATTACTTGATTATATGGGTGATATTGCTTGGTATCTCGATGCAATGATTGACCGCCGTGAAGGTGGCTCGGAAGTCATTGGTGGTATTCATAAATGGGAAATTAACTGCAACTGGAAATTTGCAGCAGAACAGTTTGCTTCTGATCAATACCACGCGCCGTACTCGCATGCCTCTGCAGTACAAGTTTTAGGTGGTAAACCAAATGATGATGCTTCTAAAGCATTAGGAACAGCACAAACGGCACGTCCAGTTTGGGAAACAGCAGAAAGCTGTGTGCAATATGGGCAACGTGGCCATGGTTCAGGTTTCTTCCTGACTGAAAAACCAGATGCCAATTTCTGGGTTGATGGTCAAGTAGCAGATTATTTCCGTGAAACCTATGAAGAAACAAAAGAGCGTTTGGGCGACACTCGTGCTTTGCGTTTGGCAGGCCATAACACCATGTTCCCAACTTTGTCTTGGTTGAATGGTATGACGACGATGCGTATCTGGCATCCACGTGGACCAGATAAAACTGAAGTTTGGGCATTCTGTATCACGGACAAAGCAGCACCGCAGCACATCAAAGAAGCGATGGAGTTGAATGCTTGTCGAGCATTTGGCCCAGCTGGTTTTGCTGAAGCAGACGATGGTGAAAACTGGATTGAGATCCAGAAAGTGTTACGTGGTTATAAAGCGCGAAAAAGCAAACTCATTATGGAAATGGGTCTTGGCAATGAAAAATACCGTGAAGATGGTATTCCAGGTATTACTAACCATGTTTTTTCTGAAACAGCTGCACGTGGCATGTATCGTCATTGGGCAAACCTGTTGATGCATGAAAAATGGGAAGACGTACAACGGGCAGATGAGGTTTATGAGCAAGAGCTTTTGAAAAAAGCGGCTAAAAAGGATGAGAAGGAGCTTGTGAAATGAACCAGATCATTGACTCATTAAAACCACAGCCAGTATGGCGTTCTATTGGATTGGAACTTCACCACGACATTAGTCAGTTTCTATATGCAGAAGCACAGTTGTTAGATGACTGGAAATTCCGTGATTGGTTGGACATCTTAAGCGAAGATATTTTATATACGCTCAAAACGACGACAAATGCGCAAACACGTGATCGTCGTAAATGTATTGCACCACCATCAACATGGATTTATCACGACGACAAATTTGTATTAGAGCGTCGCGTAGCAAAATTAGAAACAGGAATGTCGTGGTCCGAAGAACCGCCATCACGTACTCGTCACTTGATTACTAATATTCGGGTCGAAGCAACTGCACAAGCAAATGAATATCAAGTTTTTAGTAATTATTTGCTTTATCGCTCGCAAAAAGAAAAAGACGTATTGACCTATGTTGGTAAACGAGTTGATCTGATTCGAAAAGATGATAGCAGTAGTTTAGGTTGGAAAATTGCTAAACGCGATATCACCCTCGATCAAGCGACTTTGATTTCTCACAATATTACGGTGTTTTTCTAATGAATAAGATTTTCGTTTGTCAGATTGATGAGTTGGATGAAGGCGAAGCGCTGAAAGTAGATTGTAATGTAGGTGATATTGCTGCACTTGCAGTGTTCAATTTCAATGGTGAGTTTTTTGCCATGAATGATAAATGCAGTCATGGTAATGCTTCTATGTCAGAAGGCTACCTAGAGGATGATGGCACGGTTGAATGTCCACTTCATGCATCACGTTTTTGTTTGAAAACTGGCGTACCACAATGTGTACCAGCAACTGATCCGATTCAGACATTCTCTGTCGTGATTGAAGATGGTGCACTTTATGTCGAAATGGCAGGAGCGTAATGATGGGCTGGCTAGAGGGTGAAGTTGCACTAATTACTGGTGGTGGTTCGGGACTAGGGCTTGCGTTGGTTGAGCGCTTTTTACAAGAGGGTGCGCATGTTGGTGTGTTGCAACGGTCTCAATCAAAAATAGATGAATTGATTGCACGCTATGGTGACAAAATTGTGGCGATTAATGGAGATGTGGCTAATTTTCAGGATAACGTTCGCGCTGTGCAGGCTACAGTAGAACGTTTTGGGAAACTGGACTGTTTTATTGGTAACGCTGGTATTTGGGATCATTATGCCGACATCGTTAACATGAGTGGCGAACAGTTAGATAAAGCCTTTGATGAAATCATGAGTATTAACACGAAGGGTTATTTGCTTGGTGCAAAAGCAGCTTTAGATGAGTTACTCAAAACTGAAGGTTCGATGATTTTTACCTTATCTAACTCAGCATTTTATTCATCTGGTGGTGGTCCAATTTATACCGCATCAAAACATGCTGGTGTAGGTTTAGTGCGTGAACTGGCCTATGAGCTGGCACCGAAAGTGCGTGTGAATGCAGTTGCTCCATCAGGCATGAATGTCAATGTGAAAGGTGCCGCATCCCTTGGGCAGGAAAATCTAGGATTACTTGATGCACGCGATCCCCAAAAAATTGGGCAGGGTATGCCATTGAGATTCTTACCAGAACCAGAAGACATGACTGGTTCTTATGTATTGCTCGCATCACGTCAAAATAACCGACCATTATCCGGTGTTTTCATTAATGCTGACTGTGGTTTAGGCATTCGTGGCTTACGCCAAGCGAACGCTGGTTTTTTTGATGCTTAATTTTAATCCGATATTAATGGACTAATAAGACAGCTAAAAACTGTCTTATTTCGGAGCTAATCATGACTGTTAAACTTATTTGTGCTTCTCATAGCCCGCTAATGGAATTTGCATCTCCGGCAGAAAAACAACAAGAACAAACGGTGCGTCATACTTTTGAAAAACTGGCAGCAGAGGTCAAAGCATACGACCCCACTTTAATTATTGCTTTTGGGCCCGATCATTTTAACGGCTTCTTTTATGACCTGATGCCGAGTTTCTGCGTGGGGGTACGTGCGACGGCGGCAGGTGATTGGAATTATGGTCCGGGTGAGCTTAATGTGCCAGAAAACAAAGCATTGGGTTTAATTCGACGTGTACTTGATGAAGGTGTGGATGTTGCATATTCATATCGTATGCAAGCGGATCATGGCGTAACCCAACCGCTGCATTTTTTATGTGATGGTCAACTTAATCGTTACCCAACTATTCCAATATTTATTAATGGTGCTGCTGCGCCAATGCCTACGACAAAACGAACGATTGCTTTAGGACGAGCGGTTGGGGCTTTCATCAACTCAATTAATCTAGAAAATGAACGTATATTGATTTTGGGCACAGGTGGACTTTCACACGATCCACCCACTCCTCAAATGGGCTCTGCACCACCAGAGGTTGAAGAGTTTCTCATTGCCGGACGTAACCCAACTGTTGAAGCTCGTAATACACGTCAGGCCAAAATCATTTCAGTGGGACAGCGTTTGGCAGCAGGTGACAAGAGCGTATCTGTTCCACTTAATCCAGAGTGGGACGAACAGTTATTGGAAAAATTCAAAAATGCAGACTTTGCTGCGCTTGAAAATATGACTGAAGATGAAATTCGCCGTGAAGGTGGGCGTGGTGGGCAAGAAGTTCGTACATGGATGGCTGCTTTTGCGGCATTAGAAGCTGTTGGCGATTATGAGATGACCTTACATTGCTATGAACCTATCAGTGAATGGATTGCTGGTTTTGGCATTGTATCTGCCGAGCTGAAATAAAGGATAAAACGATGAATATTCAAACTATTGTCATCATCGGTGCTGGACAGGCCGGTGCAAGTGCTATTCTGGAACTACGTAATAACAAATACGACGGTAAAATCATTTTGATTGGAGATGAATCACATCTGCCTTATGAGCGTCCCCCTTTATCTAAAGATATGATTTTAAGGCCTGAACAGACCAAAATTGAAATTCTATCACAACAAAAATTGAAAGATTTAGGTGTTGAGACCATTCAAGGCAATGCAGTTGTACGCATTGAGCCTGAACAATATCAAGTGATTTTGAAAAATGGTGAAAGTATTCACTATGACAAGTTATTACTCGCGACAGGTGGGGCTCCTCGTCGTCTTCCAATTTTAGATGCAGTCGGTAAACATGTTTATACCCTGCGGAATTTGGAGGATTCACAAGCCTTGGTTCCAGTCTTTCAAGCAGGGAAGCGCATTTTGCTTGTAGGCGGTGGGGTTATTGGTCTTGAATTAGCTTCAAGTGCTCGTTTTAAAGATTGTCAGGTGACCTTAATTGAACAAAGTCCAATGATTATGGGACGTTCACCAGCAATTATTAGCCAATTTTTACTTGATGAACACCGTAATCGAGGGGTTGATATTCACTTAAATGTGCAAATTGCCAATGTCACCTTACGTGGAGAAGAGATAGTTGTAATATTGGAAAGTGGTGAAGAGCTGATCGCCGACGCTGTTGTATATGGCATTGGGATTGTACCGAATGCTCAATTGGCCATAGATGCTGGTTTAGACGTCGATTTTGCCATTAAAGTGAATGAAAACTGCCAAACTTCGAATCCAGATATTTATGCTGCTGGTGATGTAGCAACTCAGTTGCGTGCAGATGGTAATTATGCCCGTATTGAAACTTGGGAAAATGCCAATAATCAAGCAGGCACTTTTGCTCGTCATGTCATGGGATTAGCGCAACCTAAATCTAATCCATCATGGTTCTGGACAGATCAATATGATATTAATTTTCAATTCGTTGGCGATATGTCTGCAAAAGAATGGCATATACGAGGCAATATGAATCCGCAAGAAGACAAAAATGTTGGATTCACCTTATTTGGGTTAGACCAAGGTATCGTTGTAGCAGGTATTGCTGTTAATCAAGCTAAAGATGTTAGGCATTTAAAAAAATTGGTTTCTAGTTCTAGCGCCTTTGATAAAGAAAAGTTGCTAGATGTGGCTATTGAATTACGCAAATTAATTTAATTAGGGTTGTTATACTAAAAGCTTATTTAATATTGAAAATAAAAACCGTCATGATTATATGGCGGTTTTTTTTATGGTTAATCATAAATATTTTACAAGAGTGGATGTTATTAATACTTAATTTTAACTACATTATAATTTTTAGCTATTAATAGATTTTATTTTTGTTGAGTGATTAATATGTTTTTTGGATTTTAAATTTTATTTTTTAAATTTAAGCAATTGAAATGTATGCTTATTTTAATTTTATTATAGGTTGTTTCTATAAGACTAAAGTATTTAAGTGAAATGTAGTAAATGTTTTTTAATTTTTTTATGAAATTATAGAACTTAAGGCTAATTTAGAAATAAAAGCAGTTAAGAAATGATGGTGAATGATTTTTTAAACTAGTAGAAAAGGATTTTTCTATGGACCGTGCAGGAAATAAGCACTCTATTATTACGATCGTCATTTGTTTTTTAATTGCTGTGATTGAAGGGATTGATATTCAGGCAGCAGGTATCGCAGCTGTAGGTATTCGAGAATCTTTTGGTCTGGATAGCTCTCAACTCGGTATTTTTTTTAGTGTCGGAATATTGGGGTTATTACCCGGTGCATTAATTGGTGGGCGTTATGCAGACCGCATTGGTCGTAAGATGGTGTTAATCGGGGCTGTCGCTATTTTTGCAGTATTTACCCTTTGCACCGTTTGGGTAAATAGTTTCTATATGTTGCTGTTGGTACGTTTTTTAGCAGGAACTGGATTAGGGGCTGCAATGCCAAATTTAATTGCTCTAGTTTCAGAAGCTGTTTCTAGCGAAAATCGTGGGCGTGCTGTAGGTTTGATGTATTGTGGTATGCCAATAGGAGCCATATTGGTGTCATTACTGGCAGCCTACGATGTAAGTGGACATTGGCAAACAATTTTTTACGTTGGTGGAATCGTTCCTCTTCTTGTACTTCCACTTATGATCAAATTTTTACCGGAGTCACGGGAGTTTTTACAAACTAGATTTCAGGATAAATCTATTACACGCATAGAAAGCTCTTTTAAAAATCTATTTAGAAATAACTATGCAGGGCAGACACTATTACTTTGGGCAAGCTATTTTTTTACCTTGATGGTTGTATACATCATGTTGAGTTGGTTGCCATCTCTCTTTATGGAGTTAGGATTCTCTCGTCAACAGGGTAGTTTAGCTCAAGTCTTTTTCCAAATGGGCGCTGCACTAGGTACGGTTGTTTTGGGTATTTTGATTGATCGCTGGAATAAAGCTTATGTCATTATATTGATGTACATAGGTATTTTAGCTGGTTTATTTAGTTTAAATGGAGCCGGTAGTCTTACTGCGATGTATGCAGCCGCAGCATTAATGGGAACATTTACAATTGGTGGGCAAGGTGTTTTATATGCATTTGGTAGCATTGTGTATCCAACTGAGATTCGCGCAACTGGTGTAGGGAGTGCCGCAGCGGTTGGGCGTATTGGTGCAATGTTAGGACCTGCGATTGCTGGACAATTACTCGCGATGGGAAGCGGTGCTACAGGCGTAATTTCTGCTGCCATCCCTGGAATTATCATTTCAGCATTACTGATGCTTTTGGTGATTCGCAAATTACATCAGGCCCAATAATTTGAATACCACAATGAAAAAAGCTCATATTTAGGAGCTTTTTTCATATTTGGCATTATTTGAGTGAAATTTCAAATTTGATCATCCGAATGTTTTAGTAAGTTCATAACTATATCGAGCATATGAGTCGAATTACGGTTTTACTAATCATCTATATTGAGTAAGAAAAATGTATTCAGTTACCAAGGAAAAGCTTTGTAATCGTTCATTTATTCTGTGTGTATTGAACAATCTTTTTTTATTCATTTATTACTATGCATTACTCACAATATTGCCACTTTATATTTTAAAAGAATTATCCGGTTCAATCAGTCAGGCTGGTTTGGCGTTAACCTTATTTTTGGTTTCATCTATTATCACTCGTCCTTTTTCTGGCTTAATTATTGATCGGTTAGGTAAAAAATATGCCTTACGAGGTTCGGCATTATTATTTGCACTTCTGGCATTAAGTTATCTATGGGCAAATCAGTTATGGCTTTTATTGCTTATTCGTTGTGTGCATGGGATCTGGTTTAGCATTTTGACGACAGTAATAGTGCCTATAGTGAATGATTTTATACCTGAGCATAGAAAGGGCGAGGGTATGGGATATTTCGTAATGTCTACGAATCTGGCTGTTGTTTTTGGACCAATGATCGCATTAGCTACGATACGTTACACCAGTTTTTATAATTTATTTGCCTTTTTAGCATTCATTGTTTGTTTAGGTTTAATTTTTTGTTTTCTTATTCCCGTTTCTTCCTTAAAAGATAAGGAGATCATCTCTGCAAAGCGGAGTATTACATTTGACGATATCTTTGAAAAAAGGGTGATCTCTATCGGCGTTATTGCTTTATTTACTGCAATGGCTTATTCAAGCATTATGAGCTTTATTAGTGTCTATAGTGAAACAAAAGGCTTATTAGCTGCGACCAGCATATTTTTTATTATCTTTGCAATATCAATGATTATAGTACGCCCTTGGGTAGGTTACTCTTATGATAAAAGAGGGGCCAATTCCGTGGTTTACCCTTCATTTATCCTTTTTTCAATAGGCTTATTTTTAGTTAGTTGGATGCAAACACAGTGGGGCTATTGGTTGGCGGCGGTACTCATAGGAATGGGATACGGATCCCTTTTCCCTATTTTTCAAACTATGGCAATACAATCGGTTGAGAAAAAGAGAATAGGGCATGCTGTTTCAACCTTTTTTACTTTATTTGATTTCGGAATGGCCATTGGTTCAGTTTTGGTAGGATTAATTATTGCCCAAATAGGCTATGAAAAAACTTACCAGTTGTGTGCACTCCTTACGATAATTACTTTATTTTTATATCGTTGGATATGTAATAAAGATGGAAAGACAATAATTAGGATATGACATGGAATTACGTCACTTACGCTACTTTGTTGCGGTTGCTGAAGAGCTGAATTTTACTAAGGCAGCAATGCGTATGCATACAGTGCAACCTTCTCTTAGCCAGCAGATTAAAGATTTAGAAGAAGAGGTAGGGGTTCAGCTTTTTATACGAAGTAAGCGAAAAGTTGAACTGACCAAAGCAGGAGAAGTCTTTTTTAAAGAAGTTCTAATCATTTTAGAACATACAGAGAAAGCAATTAGTTTGGCTCAACAAACTGCTAAAGTTGAACAAGAACAATTAAATATTGGTTTTGTTCCAGCGGCAGAAATGAAAATCTTCCCCTATATCATGCCCAATATAAGAGCACATTTCCCAGAATTAACAATTGATTTTCATAGCCTTACGGATGATGAACAACTAGTAGCGCTTAGAAAAGGCGAAATAGATATCGCTTTTACTCGCTATGGAACTGATTCAGATGAACTGGTTTCGATTCAGGTATTTCAAGAGCCACTTACCTTAATTATTCCCAGAAATTCGCCAGAGGCTCAGCAGGAACGCATTAGTATAAAAAGTTTTGAACAACATGATTTTGTGATTTGCAATGAAGAGTCATCGCCAGAACTTTATCGAATTATTCATAACTTCTTTAAAAAAACTAAGCTTAACGTTGCTGTTGTACAGCACTCAACTAATATCTTACTTAACGTTAATTTAGTCGGAATTGAAATTGGTTGGAGCTTGGTACCACAGTATGTGATTCCTCTATTAGGAGATAAAATTATAGTTAAAAAGACTATAGAACCATTGCCGATGATAGGTTTATATGTTTCTTATCGAAAAGATCATGTTAATAAAGCTATAGATTTGATTTTAGATGTACTTAAAAAACAATTTTATCTGGACTTTAGTTAATATAAAAAAGCCATTCAAAAGAATGGCTTAAAAAACTTTAGTTAATTAAATGCATTTTTTCAAAAAGTTCTTCACTTATACTATTCACTGTTTGGGGAATAGCAAGACCTGCTATAAAACGGTCAGGTCGTAATATCACCATAGATTGATTTGTTTGACCGAACCAAGTGCGGATTTCACTATCTGCATCACCGATTGTAATGAAATCTGCATTAGAAGTTTGATTGGGTGCATCTAATTGCACGTTAGGGACGACTTGAATAAATTTTATACCTAACTTAATCCATTTTTTCATAATATTGGGTGAGATGCCCCAAGTTGGATTGACTCCCCAAGCGAGAATGGCAAATTTATTTCCAATGACATCATCTAATAAAATTTTGTCTTTATTTCCAAACTGGACATGAGGCTGTATGAACATCTTTCCAACAGGTGTATTTTTTCCTGAAAATGGCGCCAATATTCCCTCATTATATTTTGGCATTGGCTTGAAACGCATTTCTAGTAAATAGCGTTTTATGGGTTGTATGTAGTTCAATACATAAGAAATACTATCGCGAACAACACCTTGCCATTTTTTCGGTGGGGCAAGTACATGACCCGCTAGTACGGATAAATTAATCATTGCTTGCGCGTGGTCTTTCCTTTCTAGTTGATAGCTATCAAGAATTTCAGGGCTTGCCACTTTTTTAATGACCAAAGCCATTTTCCAAGCAAGGTTAAATGCATCACGCATACCACTATTGTAACCTTGGCCCTGCCACACAGGCATAATATGTGCAGCATCGCCTGCCAATAAAATACGGTCTACGCGGAAACGATCTGCAATACGTGCATTATGTGTATATACACGTTGGCGTATGACTTCAATATTATCGGTATGAGGTAAAACTTTTCCTAATAGACGATTGATATTCTCAGGTTTACTAAGTTCTTCTTGGGTCTCTCCCGGCATTACCATAAATTCAAAACGTCGGATGCCATGTGGTAATGCTGCTGATACGTAAGGACGAACTGGATCACAGCATAAATATACATGAGGGGTAGCTAATGGATCGTTTGCAAGATCAATAACAATCCATTGGTTAGGCGCTGTTTTTCCTTCAAAATTAATATTGAGATTACGACGTACAAATGAATTTCCGCCGTCACAAGCAATAAGGTACTGTGCTTGAATAATTTCTTGTTTTTTGTCTTTTGTAGTGAGGTTTAAAGTTACGTGATCTTTGTCTTGAGTAAAACTATTTAAGTGGCGTGAAAAAAATACCTGTGTTGTTGGGTATAAAGTTAAACCTTCGAGTAAAACACGGTCAACTTGAGGTTGGATAAATGCATTACGACGTGGCCAACCAAATTCGCGAGTCATCGGTTGGATATCTGCAAAGCAACGTCCTTTGGGAGTTAAAAATCGCATTGCATGATTTGGGGTGGTATGCGGTAAAACTTGTTTAATTAATCCTAAAGATTGGATTGTTCTTAATGATTCATCATCAATACCAATGGCTCTTGGATAATCAATAAGTTGATCTAATTGTTCAATAACAGTAACTTGTACACCTTGCTTACTTAAGTAATTTGCAATTGTTAATCCAACAGGTCCTGCCCCTAAAATTGCAACTTCCGTGGTGTGATGTTGAGTTTGATTCACAGTAAATATCCCTTACTATCAAGTTTTCTTATTAATATCAAAATTGAAAGAAGGTTGAATTTAATCAATAGTTTAATAAGTGAATTTTTAAAAGGAGGATGTATATTTAATTTTTCTTAATATTTTGTATTTAAAAGAGTTTTTATATTCTTGCAATAGTTTTTTTAAATCCAATCATTGTTTTAAATTATAATGGAATAGTTTTTTAGATCTAAAAATTTATAAGTGGATTTAAGAGTACTTGATCAATTCAATTTACATTAAGCGTTTAGTTTAATGAAACAAGTAAATGAATAGTAAAGAAACAGATTGTTTTTTAAGAATCTACTGAAAACAGTGCTAGTTGCTACACTGTCTTCAGCAAAAGTTATTACTACTCTACTTTATGAATCTTTCTTGATGGATCACGCTTGGAAAAATCAAATTTCTGAAAATCAGGATCTTGGGGAATTTCAAGATCAAATTTTTTCAATTCGGCAACTTCTACTATTAAATTGTCTCCCTCAAACGCTAAGAGATGTCCACCTTGTTTCTGGTCTTGAGATAAAAAGTGGAAATGATAACCTCCAATATTAATAC
>NZ_JAVQNT010000026.1:0-33144 GCF_031799075.1 Acinetobacter sp. V91_7 | reverse complement strand
CCTACGACCCCCTGGTCCCAAACCAGGTGCACTACCAGGCTGTGCTATGCTCCGATCTATCTCAGCTTTTGCTGTATCGCACATCGTGCGGTACGGTGTGCATTCTAGGCGCGACGCCCTCAGACGTCAACACCTATTGTCAAAAAAAGTTAAAAATCCTTATCAAATGTATATTTAACAAGCATTTTGAGGTTTTTTAACGCTTTAACGATGCACTAAAGGCTAACATTCGATCTAAAGGCATTTTGGCACGTTCAGCAAGCGCTGGTTCGACGTGTATTTCCTGATCGCCCTTTTGTAAAACTTCTAAAATTCCATCGAGTTCATTCATTGCCATCCACGGACAGTGTGCACATGAACGACAAGTTGCACCCTCACCTGCTGTTGGCGCCTCAACTAAAATCTTATTTGGTACAGCTTGCTGCATTTTGTAGAAAATACCACGGTCAGTTGCCACAATAAGTCTTTCATTTGGCAAAGTCTGCGCAGCTTTAATCAATTGAGAAGTACTACCTACCGCATCTGCAATGTCTACAACCGACTCTGGCGATTCTGGATGCACCAATACAGCAGCATCTGGATACAGTGCTTTCATGTTGGCAATACCGCGTGCACGGAATTCTTCATGCACAATACATGCACCATCCCAAAGCAACATATCTGCACCAGTTTTCTTTTGAATATAGCGACCTAAGTGCTGATCTGGTGCCCAAATAATTTTTTCGCCTAAGCTATCTAGGTGCTCAACAATTTCGACTGCACAGCTTGAAGTCACCACCCAATCTGCTCGTGCTTTAACAGCAGCCGAGGTATTGGCATAGACAACTACGGTGTAGTCAGGGTGCTGATCACAAAAGGCAGTGAACTCATCAACCGGACAACCTAAATCGAGTGAACAAGTCGCTTCGAGTGTCGGCATTAAAATTGTTTTTTCAGGAGACAGAATTTTTGCTGTTTCTCCCATAAATTTAACACCTGCCACAACCAGTGTAGAGGCAGCATGATCTCGTCCGAAACGGGCCATTTCTAAAGAGTCAGAAACGCACCCACCTGTTTTTTCGGCAAGTTCCTGTACTTCAGGGTCGCAATAGTAATGAGCAACAAGGACAGCATCACGTTTTTTGAGCTCTGCTTCGATCTGAGCAAACTTTTGTTGTTTTGCTTCTTCACTTAAGCGGTTGTCTTTTGGCTCACCTAAACGGTCTAAATGCGCTTGTACAATGTTTTTTGCATCGTTGGCAATTAAAGTCGCATCACTCATAAAACGTCTTCTCTATCCTTCATGCTGGCATACCTGCTCGCATATAACGTTACTGCTTAAATGATTTACTAACTTGAATCATTTAATATCAAAAGATGGGGCTAATAAAAAAGCCTCTTTGTCGAGGCTTGATTATAACTGATATTTAAGAACGGTAATCAGCATTAATTTTGACATAGTCGTAAGATAAGTCACAGGTATATACCGTGTCTTTGGCCTGACCGCGTCCTAAATCAACTCGAATGGTAATTTCTGTTTGTGCCATAACACGCGCACCCGCCTCTTCGGTATAGTCCTCGGCAGCTCCACCATCCTTACAGATTTGTACATCATCTAGCCATACCTGAATTTTAGATACGTCTAAGTCTTTCACTCCAGCATAGCCAATCGCAGCTAAAATACGGCCCCAGTTCGGGTCAGATGCGAAAAGCGCGGTTTTGACGAGTGGTGAATGAGCAATACTATAAGCAATATCGCAACATTCTTGAGTGTTGCCACCGCCTTCTACAGCAACAGTAATAAACTTCGTTGCACCTTCGCCGTCACGTACAATTAACTGAGCTAAACGATTCATAACACGAGCCAGTACTTCTAACACCTGAGCGTAGCGTGCATCGTTAATTGAAGTAATTTCAGCTCCACCTGCCTGACCTGTTGCCACAAAAATACAAGAGTCATTGGTTGAGGTATCGCCATCAATCGTAATACGATTAAATGAATGCTCAACTGTTGTCTTTAATAAGCTTTGTACTAAATCACGGCTAATAGGTGCGTCTGTAGCTACAAAGCTCAGCATGGTTGCCATGTTTGGACGAATCATGCCAGCGCCTTTACTAATACCTGTCATGGTGTAAGTAATGCCATCAAGCTCAAATTGTTCAGATGCGCCTTTTTGTACTGTATCTGTGGTCATAATGCCAGATGCTGCATCATACCAAGCAGCCTCTTGCAAAGTGTTTAATGCAGGTCGAAGTCCAGCGAGTAAACGCTCCATTGGAAGCTGCTCACCAATTACACCTGTAGAAAACGGTAAAATTTCTGAGCTATTTACCCCAGCAATCTCAGCTAATTTTGCGCAAGTATCTTGAGCATTTTTCAAACCTGTAGGTCCAGTACCTGCATTAGCATTACCCGTATTAATCACTAAATAGCGAGGATTACCTTGGGTAAGATGGGCTTTAGAGACATGAACAGGTGCAGCACAAAATGCATTTTGGGTAAATACACCTGCAACATTTGAACCTTCTGCAAACTCAAAAATGACTAAATCTCGTCGGTTCGGGTAACGTACATATGCTTCTGTTGAGCCAATTTTTACACCTTTTACCACATGCATTTGTGGCATTGTTACGTCACCGACAGCCATTTTTAGAACATCCAGAGTTTGTTATGAATAAGATTAATATTTCAAAAAAGCGATGCCATGAAGCACCTTCTTCATAAAATATCAGTGTTAACAGCTTAGTAGAAAAGACTAAAAAAATCGAGCGCAAAACGGCTCATTGTTGCTCTAGCTTTAATAAAATATCTTTCTTATCAAGACCACCAGCAAAACCAACTAATGCCCCACCCGCACCGATAACCCGATGGCACGGCGCAATAATCGAAATCGGATTTTTCCCATTTGCAGCACCCACTGCTCGTACAGCTTTTTCATTACCAATTTGAATTGCGATTTCTTTATAACTTCTGGTTTCCCCATAAGGAATGGTGAGTAACGCCGCCCATACCTGTTTTTGAAATGCGGTTCCTTCGAAATCTAGTGGCAAAGAAAACTCACATCGCTTGCCTTCAAAATATTCTTCTAATTGTTGCTCAGTCTTTAATAAAACTGGATGTTTAACTTGTTCGACCAGCTCAGCCAGCCGAACACGTTTTGGATTTTCATTTTCCCAGAGTACTGCCACTAAAGCATTTTCATTCGCAACCAGCTTTAATTGCCCAACAGGCGAATTGACATACTTATAAGACAGCAACATAGTTTATTCTCTTAGGACGGCGACGAAATTTTCATTAGAACCAAACCTGACACAATCAGTACAGCAGCAATCATTCGCAGAGCTCCAATGGGTTCATTGAGAAAGAATATGCCCACTAAAAATGATCCAATTGCACCAATTCCTGTCCAAACCGTATAGGCAGTGCCAAGAGGTAAAGTTTTCATTGAAATTGAAAGTAGAACTACACTCAAAATCATAAAAACTACGGTAATAATACTAGGGGTTAAGCGTGTAAAACCTTCGGACATTTTCATAGAATATGCCCAAATGATTTCAAATACACCTGCTAAAATTAAAATAGCCCAAGCCATAACATTCACTAATTTTTATATTGTCAGGTCGTCCCGACATGATTACCCATTATGGGGGAGGTCGTTCCTCCTTTATGTGAAGGCTCAGTTTACTTTAAAATAAAAAATGAAGGCAAACTCTATCTAAAGCTTACCTAGCTTAGAAAATATTATTGGTTTTTTAACTGTAAAATTTTTCGGGCACTATTTAAAACAAATAAAACAATAATCAGTCCAATAATTAAATCAGGATAAGGAGAACCTGTAATAGCAACCAATATTCCCGCAACAATAACACCTAAATTTACGATGACATCATTTGCAGAAAAGATATAACTCGCCTTCATGTGCGCTCCACTCTCTTTATGGTCACTCATTAAATAAAGGCAACTAATATTGGCCGCAAGTGCTAACCCACCAATTAAAATCATAAGAATTGAAACAGGCTCACTGCCATATATAAAGCGGCGCAGGACATCAATTAACACAATTATGGCTAAGCCGAACTGCAACCAACCAGATAAATGTGCAGCCTTTAATTGAGCATTAAGGTTTTTACCTACCACAAATAAGGCAATACCATAGATTGCAGCGTCTGCGAACATATCGAGTGAATCGGCGATTAACCCTGTCGATGATGCAATGATGCCTGCCATAAACTCAATGACGAACATGACCCCATTAATGAGTAACAACCATTGTAAAACTTGCTTTTGTGCTGCATTCATTGAAGAGCTGGTTCTAACCTTTTTAGGTTTTTCAACAGGTTCATAATGTGGCTGTGTTTGTTGTAACTCAGCTCCTAATCCTAGACGCTGTAGGCTTTGGGTAATCATTTCAGCTTGAGCACTGTGATAAATCGCCAAATGGCGTGCCGGTAAATCAAAATTAAGTTCCTGAATATCGTCAGCGTAAGAGGCTAAAGCTATCCGTACCATTTGCTCTTCGGCTGCACAATCCATGTGAGGAATATGATAATAACTCACCCATTGGCTCTTCTTAGCCCCGAGTTCACTTGGCATAGAATACTCCTGAGAAGGCATGCTTGAGCACCCGCAGCTAGAACTACTTTTACTTAAATGTATTTGATTCTCTTGTTTTTCTAAAGCCATCTGTGCACCATAACTGACACAAAAAACAATGCCATTAGTATAAACCAATGGCATGTCGTTAAGCTTACTTTTTGTTCTGCAATTAGAATTTTAGTGTTAATCCTGCTCCATAATACCAACCATGTTCAGAGTCGGTTCCAATTTGCCAAGCAGTTTGTTTTAAGCCTTTTTCATAGCCATAACCGAAATCAACAAATGGCATTACCTTTTTGTTGATTTCATAACGGGTTTGAAAGCCAGCTTGTAAACTTGATAAACCTGTTTTACTGGCATAGCGAGATTCATCTTGCAAAACAACATCTGCTTTTAAATAAGGTTTACCAATTAACTTTTGGGTAAAGAGTAAGTCTCTTTCAGTTTCTAAGCTTAGCTTCCACAACTGATCTTCACCGGCATAGAGATAGGCATCGGTTTCAAAAAAGTAAGGTGCCATGCCATGTAAACCAACTACACCAGCCCAGCGATCTTGCTTTTGGTCTTCCCGCTGTAAACGTTCGAAGTTCACCCCAGCCTGTACATCCCAATAGTCAGCTACATTTCGGCTGTAAAGCACTGAACCGCCATAATTAGTATCTTCTGACTCGGCCTTTTCAACATGGGCTTTAATGAACAATTTATTTTCATCCGTTCCCACCCAAGTTTCTAATTCAGAAGAAAAACTCCCTTCTCCCTCTTCATTTTGAGTCCAGCCCGTATCAATCGTAGTCGCCTGATAAACCTGACCACCATGTTCGCGTAAATGATCATGTGTTAAAGGTTCTTGAGCAAAACTAAATACAGATACGCTCGAGAAAGCACTGCAACATATCATTTGAGAAAATAACTTAGTGATGCGCATGACTAGCTCCTTTCTCATTTTCAGATTGAACAGGTGCTTGAGATGCTGGTTGTGCCCCATCATTCACTTGAGCCACAATCAACTTATTCATCATCCCTGCACTCATGTGATAAAGCAGATGGCAATGAATCGCCCATTCTCCTGATGCATCGGCTGTCAATAACGCAGTAACGGTCTTTCCTGGTGGAACAATAACGGTATGTTTATTGGGTAAGTTTTCAGCTTGTTGACTATTTTCCAATTGCATAAACATGCCATGTAAATGCATTGGGTGAGCCATCATGCTGTCGTTCACGAACTTCAAGCGAATACGTTCGCCATATTTAACTTGTAATGGCTCAGCTTCGCTAAATTTCTTGCCATTAATGGTCCAGATATAACGCTCCATGTTTCCGCCTAAACGAATAACTAATTCGCGTTCCGGCGCACGGGTGTCTGGTTGAGGTGTTAAAGATTGCAAATCACTATATTGCAGTGCTTTCATTCCCGCTGGTGTTGAAGCATTTGCCCAGCCATAAACTGGCTCATCTTTTTTAGTCGTACTTTCAGATTGAGCTGGCATTTCATGATTCATATTCATCATAGCGTGATCATGCTCGCTAGATGGCTTTGCCTGCATATCGTGTTTCATTTCAGGCATCGCTGACATGTCGTGCTTCATTTGCATCATAGAATGATCATGTTCTTCAGATGACATATTTTTCATGTCATGGCTCATGTTCATCATTGTGTGATCATGATTGGCATGGCTTGTCTCTTTTTTCATTTCAGGCATGGTCGACATGTCATGTTGCATGTTCATTTGATGGCCAGCATGTTCATCACTTGATCCATCACCATGACTCATGCCCATATCATCCATGGTCAATAAAGATCGCGGACGTGGCTGTGGCATTTGAATTGGACCAACCGCCTGAGTATTTTCATCATGCAAAGTACCGATAGCAAAGCCGCTACGGTCAATTGACTCAGCCTCAATCTGATAATTTGCCTGTTTAGGTTCAACAATCACATCATAGGTTTCGGCTGTGCCAATACGAAACTCATCAATTGCTACAGGCTTGACTGGCTGGCCATCTGCACTCACGACTGTCATTTTTAAGTTTGGAATTCTGACATCAAAAAATGACATTGCAGAGGCATTAATGAAACGTAGTCGGACTTTATCTCCCGCCTTAAAATCACCTGTCCAGCTTTGCTGCGGTGTCTTACCGTTGACTAAGAAGGTATAACCCGTCACATCAGACATATCGGTTTTTAACATCCGCATCTGGTTCCACATCGAACGATCTTGCCAAGTTGCTTTTAAGCCTTGAGCTTTAACCTGCTTCCAGACATCAGATACGGTTTCACGGCGATTTTGATAATACTCAGCAGATTTTTTCAAATTCTTCATAATGCTATCGCTAGAAGAGTTATGAAAATCTGAGAGCATCACAACATAATCACGGTCAGTTTTTTCATGTGCTGCAACTGGTGTTCTCCCTTTCGGATAAATCACGAGTGGGCCATATAAACCGTCTTGCTCTTGGCCTTTACTGTGGGCGTGATACCAGTAAGTGCCGTTTTGTTTCACCTTAAAGCGGTAAACAAAATCTCCGTTTGGAGCAATTCCTTTGAAATTATTAAAACCCGGTACACCATCCATTAACCCTGGCAGTAACAACCCATGCCAGTGCAAAGACGTATCCTGATTCTTTAATTGGTTATGCACATGAATAACAGCATCATCCCCTTCTTCAAACTCAAGGAGTGGTGCTGTAAATTTTCCATTTACGGTAATTCGTTTGAGCGGCTGGCCAGTAACATTGACCTGTTGTTCATTAATATTAAGGTGATATTCCTTAATTGCCGCGAGGGACCATGGTGAAACCAATAGTCCAAATACAGCGACGAAGCTGCTAATTGTTTTATGAGACATTGCTGTAATCCTTTTTAATTAAAAAATAAGTTAGAAAGGATTAAGCTTTAGGAGGACGTAAAATTTCTTGCCAGTATCCGGCTAAATGCTGAGCCTGATAAATACTGCTAAATTGAGACGATATGGGAACAAATTGTGATTCAAGGTCTGGTACAGCTTGCTGCAATGCCAGATTCACGATTTGGCAATGTACGGGGTTACAGTCCTTACAATGCTCACCGTGCGAATGAAGAGACTGGGTCATGGTTTGATGACATACAGTCTGATCATCTGCTTGAACATGTACAGAGTGATCAGTCATTTTTTCACTATGACATGGCATCGTGTGAAGATCATGCTGCATAGGCGTCTGAGCAATAGACACACCACTCCACCCAATGACCAAAGTCATTAGGAACACAAACCAAGCGTACTTGCGTAGGTGTTGTAGGGCCATTGTCGTTTATTGCCTAGAGCAAACGGATAATCTTAATAGTACTAGCATAACCAAGTTTCTACTGATATACAATTTTCAACTCTAGGCAATTGATCTTCATCAATTAAGAAAATGGAGCTTCATGCTTAAGCATTAAATCGATCACTTGCAATGCACCCTCATGCTCATTACTCGCAGCCGCATAAGGCGCTACTGCTTTTAAAGCTTCTACTGCATTTTCAACCGCAAACCCATAACCCACTGCTTTAATCATCTGGATATCATTATTATTATCACCAATCGCAACCACTTGATCAGGTTCAACCTTCCATTTTTCTAATAAAAGCTTCAAACCATGTGCTTTATGCTGGTCAGGAAGAATAAGATCGATAAAGTCAAAACCACTTGAAACGGGAACTAACAATCGATCTGCAACAAAACTTTGCTGCTGAAGATCTTGAAAAATAGCAAAACTTTCGTTTTTCTGAGCAATAAAAGTAATTTTGCACACTAAATCATTTAATGCATAAAAATCCTCTACAACTATTAGCTTTTCGAAGTATCGAGCGACCTTAGCATAGTCATCGGTTTGCATAGACTTGTGTACATAAGCGCTCTGCTTTCCGCAGATCACCATTTTAGATGTATAGGTTGAATCAATTGCTTTTAATGTCTCAATAAATTGTTGCTGACTTAAATGAGCAAAAGCTATTTCTTGCCCTGCATCTACAACATGTGCGCCATTTTCTGCAATAAAAGCAATTTCATGACTAATTTCTGGAAAGTAGGTAACAAGCTTTGCAAGTTGGTTACCACTGGCAACCACAAAATGAATATTATTTTGTTTGAGTTGTTCGTACTGTTTTAAAAAACGTGCTTTGTTGTACTGCTTCTTAGAATTAAGAAAAGTCCCATCCATATCTACCGCTAAAATTTTTATCGTCATTAATTATCTAAATCTCTTACTAAAATCTTATTAAACCAAATTTAGCTTTATTTTTCATGACACTTTTACAGTTTTACATCTATATATTTATTAAAAGGTGTCCACACAATATTATCGTTTTTTACACTGGTTATTTTTTAGTAAAGCTTAATAAAAAATCAGGTAATAAAATATCCAACTCGCATAAAAAAAGAACGCCAAAACGTTCTTTTTTCATACATTATGCCTAGAGAATAAGCAGTTGATCTAATTTTGTTTATTTTACCAACATCTTATCCATATGGTTATCAACACAGTTATCCATACAGTTATAAACAAAGTTATCCACAAGCCTACCCTTGATTAAGCATACTTTTTTAAGCGTCAACACTACCTACTTTCGCAAGCTCTGCACGCATTTGATCAATTACAACTTTATAATCTGGTTGACCAAAAATGGCTGAACCAGCAACAAACATATCTGCACCAGCTTCTGCAATTTCACGAATATTTGCAGGGCCAACACCACCGTCTACCTCTAAACGAATATCACGACCACTCGCATCAATAATTTTACGAGCTTCACGCAATTTTTCTAAGGTCATTGGAATGAACTTTTGCCCACCAAAGCCAGGGTTCACACTCATGATTAAAATTTGGTCAACTTTATCAAGTACATAATCTAAATAGTGTAATGGCGTTGCAGGGTTAAATACTAAACCAGCTTTTGCACCACCAGATTTAATCAGCTGTAATGAACGGTCAATGTGATGAGAGGCTTCTGGGTGAAACGTAATAATATCAGCACCAGCTTCCAAAAAATCTCCAATAATGCGGTCAACCGGAGACACCATTAAATGCACATCAACAGGCGCTGTAATCCCGTAATTTTTTAAAGCCTTACAAATGCCAGCACCAAAAGTTAAATTTGGAACATAGTGGTTATCCATTACATCAAAATGCACTACATCTGCACCTGCGGCTAACACTTTGTCTACATCTTCGCCTAAACGAGCAAAATCGGCAGATAAAATAGAAGGAGCAATCAAATAAGGCTTGGACATAAGTGGATGACCTGGCTAAGAGTTTAAGGAGAGACTTAAAATTATAACAAAAAACCGCCTACTTGGCCTGCTCTTCCTTACTCAAATCGCAACATTTCAAACTTGCAACGTAACGTTGCAACATTAGAATGCTAAGCGCTAAATGAATTTGTTAAGGTACATTAAAGTAATGTGAGGATTGATAATGAAAAGCACAACTCATCTATTAACAAATGATGGTAAACGTATTGCAAAGCGTCTAGTTAATCATTGGAAACACAAATTTGAAGTACAAGAGACTGAACAAGATTTCAAAGTTTTAATGCCTACAGCAACCATTACGCTTACCCCTGCAACAGAGCAGTTAAACGTTGCTATTGATAGCCAGCTAGATGACCATGACCACTTAGAAAAAGTCGTGCTTGATCATCTAAACCGCATGGCTCAACAAGAATTTCAGGTGGAATGGCAGCATTAATTAGCCATTTACCTTTTCTAACTGGATTGCATGAAACTGTAAATGCTCATCCATAAAGGTTTGAATAAAGTAATAGCCATGATCATAGCCAGCATGTTGTCTTAAAGTTAAAGGTTGTCCTGCTTTTAAACATGCTTGCTTAAATTTTTCAGGGTGAAGCTGTTCATAAAATTGGTCATCCAATCCCTGATCAATCAGAATTTCATCAAACACTGCACCATTTTTCAAGATTAAAGCAGTGGCATCATGAGCAAGCCAGCTGTCGCGGTCATTCCCCAAATAGTGACTAAAGGCTTTTTCACCCCATGCACATTCAGTTGGTGCACAGATCGGTGCAAAAGCAGATACAGACTTGAACTTCTCAGGATATTTAAAAGCCAAAGTTAATGCGCCATGGCCACCCATTGAGTGCCCAAAGATACCAACTTGTTGAGCGTTTACAGGAAAGCTTTTCAAAATGAGTGGATATAACTCATCAATCAAATAGCTTTCCATTTGATAATGCTCAGACCAAGGTGTTTGCGTTGCATTAATATAGAAACCTGCGCCTTGACCTAAATCCCAATTATCCCCTGCTGCAACTTGTTCTCCACGAGGAGAAGTGTCGGGTGTAATCAGTATTAGACTTAATTGTGCCGCCATATGTTGTGCGTGCGCTTTTATGGCAAAGGTTTCTTCAGTACACGTTAACCCAGCGAGATAAAACAAAGTTGAACAAGGCTTACCTTCTAAAGCGGCTGGTGGCAAATACACACCAAACTTAGCTGGCCCTTTTAATAACTGAGATTCAAATTGGTAAACACGTTGCTCACCTTCAAAGCAGCGGTTTTTTTGCAGGAGTTGCATCGTTTTTGGCCTCTGTTTTTGTTTGAGCAATATCTACACTACCAGTATTTTGCTGAGGAAATAGATACTTTTCCAATTGAGGTAGCATAAGTTCCATATTTTTACCAATCATCCACTGAGGCTCTGAAGGTTCTACACCTTGAGCCACTTCCCATTTGGTTACCGTTTGCTTAGCTGTACTAAACGAATCTTTCATCGAAGATTGCTCTCGCATAGCCAAATCAAAGAAAGCTCGACCAAAATAGGTATAGTCCGCTTCGTTATTACATCCAAAAGAAGTTTTATCAGCAGCAGATGCAGTAATAATTAAAGTATCAGGAGACTGTAAGGCAGGAATAAAGCTTCCTGAATAACAGGCAGAAATGACAATCACACGCCAGCGAATACCTGATTTATCAAGTGTTTCACGCAACCATTTAGGGTCTACTTGCCCTAGATCTAATGGCGCATTTTCAATTTCGAAGTGATTCTGTTCACCATGTGAAGTCATATATAGAAATAGCACATCACTATCACGGTTCATTTGCTGCCCCATACGGCGTAGGGCTAACTCGATACTGGTTTTAGAGGCAATCGGGATTTCAGTACGGGTATCTGGATTATTGACCAACATCATCGAACGACCCACAGTACCAAAGCGAGTATCAAACTGTTCTTTAATACGGACTACTTCCGACTTGAAAACATCTTGATAGCTATCACCTGCCACGCCTAAAAAATACCAATGACTTTTTGCCTGCTCACCATATTGGACTTGCTCTAACGAGTCATTCAGTAGCTTACTTTGTGCATAAAAAGCATCTTCAGCAAATGTTGGAGCTGAATCTTCGACCTTCCAAATCGGTTGATCTTTTACAGAAAGTTGCCAGACCACCATCGTCGCAATAGTCGCAACCATGACGAGTGCGCGTTCCCACCAAGGCCACTTGAGCTCGCGTGAGAAAACCCAAATCACCGCTAAACTTTGCCATACGAACAAAGCCACAAATAGGCTTGGCAAAATTCCGTTATAAATAGCATCTGGAATAAAGTTGAGATAACCGTTAGAACCCAAATACTGAATTAAGCATTGAATTAATAAGATATTTGTATCTAGAACTAACCAAAGTAAAGCAGGTACTAGCATTAAGCGAGGTTGATTGGTGCGCTGTGATAAAAATATACCGACAATTAAAGCAATAAACGGCCAAAGTGCGTAACCAATTAAACCTTGTGAATTGAAATCACCGATTTGACCAGCCACAAGCCAGCTATAAAGAGAGTTAGTACATCCCCCTAAAATTCCCCAGACAATGAGCTGAAGAATTGATGGATGTACAATTTGTAAAGAACGTCTTGATCCCAAAAACAGCCACATTCCGGCAATTTGGTTGCTTTTAAAATCATGCCAAAAGTTAATGGAGGGTTTAAGATCAATCATAAAAGGTTTTCAAAAATTTCGTTTTTGTCAGGCATCTTAAGTGTATGCCTGCTAAGAATTTTAGCAATCATGCTTTTGAACTATATCACATATATTTGTGCATTATTCAAGCAATAAAACCTAACCTTACATAAGCCTACTGAAAATACGCATCAAAACGACAAGCATCTCCTTGCCATTGATGAGCTGGCTCCTGATTTGCCAAGAAAATAGCATGGCGTGGCCGTTTAACCACTACACGTTTAGCAACTTTCTGTGCCAAAACCAGCAAATTATCCCCCAAATCCATCTCACCATCTTCGGGTAAAAGCAGATGTAAAAGCTGCATCTGTTTTTTAACTTGAGCTTGTTTTTTAATTGCTTGATGATTCTGGTCACGCTGCGGAAACATAGGGTCTAGATAAACCACATCAACTATTTGAGCTGTTTGCTGTAACTGTTGTAAATAACTTGCAGAGTCAGCAAAGATCAGTTGAATCCGATCCATAAACTGGCTTAAAAAGCTATCTTGTTCAGCTTGAGCTTTTGCATTTTCAAGTAAGGTAAATAAAATCGGATGGCGCTCAACCAATTGTATTTGTGCGCCAAGATAAGCCATGAGCAAACTATCATGGCCTAAACCAGCTGTAGCATCAATTAAGATAGGTTTTTCACCTAACTGACAAGCCCTAGCAATCATTTCTGATTTAAGGCTTGCACGTTTTAAACGGGAAATTTCGGCTTTCCAGTCGGGCTGCATTTTCATGCCATTTGCTGATAACCATAGCCCATTTTCATCTACACAAAGTGCCAACTCAGGATTTAAACGCAAAAAACGTGCATTCAGTTTTTCAACTGGTTGCAAATCGACAGTCACACCTCTAGAACAAAGCACAGCTTGGTAGTGCTGTGCTTGCTCTTGAAAATCTACTTCAAAATATATGTGCATGAGTAGTGCCTTTATTTTGCTTTACCCTGATCTGCTATTTTTTTCCATGCATCATCACGTAAATAAACTGGCAAAGCATGTTCAGCATCAACCCACCGCTTTTGTGCTGCATAAACACGTGCAATAGAAGCAATGTCTTGTGCAGTTGCAGTGATTGTTTGATGCTCTGCATCAGCTTGAAGGAGCTTTGCACCTGAACCAATTAAGCAATGTTTTGCATAAGCCGTCGCTTGCTCATAGCCCATTAATTTTTCTTCATCAATACATTGCATAATTCCATGCTCATCTAGAACAAAACTTGCAATATAAACTTCATTCATACGAGCATCGAGAACTGCAGTCACCTGTTCCAAACCTTCAAGTCGGTATGCTGCTTGTGCTAAAGCTTGCAAACTCGAAACGGGAATAACGGGTAAATCTTGTGACCATGCCAAAGCCTGGGTCACAGCTGCATTAATTCGGACGCCACTAAAAGAACCCGGCCCACGGCTAAAGGCAATTGCATCCAGACCAGCAACCTCAAGACCTGTTTGTTGTAACCCCTGCTCAATCATCGGCAAAATGGTCTGGGTTTGTGCTTTCGCCCGCGTATCGAGTTGAAAAAACAGTTCTTGGGTTTCATCGACTAATGAGATAGAACACTGCTCATTTGCAGTTTCCAACGCCAGCAATTTCATGCACAACCTTAGTATTAAATCAGATTAAAAACGAGGGTTATGATACCCCACTCGGCTCTGATAGGCGAGTCGTTCTCTGTCTAAATAAAAATGCTAAGATTTAACTTGGCATAAAAAATATATTGCTAAAAAAGAGTTAAAAGTGAAATTCTTTTAAATCACTATAACTTTTAAAATGTTCAGCATAATGCAATGCACTCAACCGTATTTTTGCAGCACCGTCTTCATCTAAAGTCTTAACAATTTTGCCGGGCGATCCCATAACCACTGAATTATCTGGAATGACTTTCCCTTCAGGAATTAAGGCATTGGCTCCGATAATACAATTTTTACCAATCACAGCGCGATTTAAAATTACGGCGTTCATGCCAATCAAACTATTATCACCAATCGTACAACCATGCAGCATGACTTTATGACCGACTGTGACATATTCACCAATATTTAACTCAAGTCCAGCATCGGTATGTAAGACAGAATTTTCTTGAATATTAGAGAAATCACCAATTCGAACTACACAGTTATCAGCACGAACTACTGCACCAAACCAAATACTGACCTGACGGCCTAGTTCCACCTGCCCAATAAGTGTTGCAGTTGGAGCAACCCAGCCATCCCATGGTTCATATAATGCTTTTGGGTGCTGTCCTTGATAGCTATACATCATAATTTATCAATCCTGATCATTTATTCTTATGAGAAAATTTTGGTATACCAAATGTTGGTGAGTTGAGTAAAAATGGCCACTCTTTCTGATAACCCAATCCATATTTAAACAGAGCAACTAACATACGAGCAGTTAAACCCCAAATAATTTCATTATCAATCTGTAAACTTGGAAAGTATAAAGATTGATGGGCATAACGTACTTCATAAGGCATGGGTCTTGTATCAATTAATTCTTGCAAAGGCACAAAAAAAATTCGATCTATTTCAGTAGGCTGAGGTATTAAGTGAACCTCTGGAGGAATAAGCCCAACGATAGGTTTTACAGATAGCCCGCTTCTTGCACGTTGCATTGGCAAATCGCCGAGCAACTGCACATCAAAAGGATTTAAAGCAGTCTCTTCCTGAGCTTCTCTTAGCGCTACAACGATATTACTGGTATCACTGGGGTCACGCTTTCCACCCGGAAAAGAAACTTCCCCCGCATGGTTGTTCATATGTATTGAACGGCGTGTAAGCAATACCTTAGGATCATTTTCATTTGTAATAGCAATCAGTACTGCTGCTTGTGCTTCTTGTATGCGGGTGGAAAAGCGCAATCTTTGCTGTAACTTTTGTGTTAGCAAGTGCTCTTCCATACCATTCACCTATTATTCTGTCTCTCTTTGCATCATATCTGAAAAATAAACTTAGGGAATAGAGTTGATGCGTAAGTCTAAAAATTCAGTTATGCTGAGGCATCTCTATACTCGATGATAATTATGAGTTTCTGTGTAGCGTGTGGGCATAAAACCGAACAAAAAATTCCTTTAGGTGATCATAAAGTACGCCGTGTTTGTACTCATTGTGGCAATATTCATTATGAAAATCCCAAAGTAATCTGCGGTGCCTTAGCGTTATGGGAAGACAAAGTATTACTCTGTCGTCGTGCGATTGAACCTCGTTATGGTTTATGGACATTGCCTGCTGGTTATATGGAGTTGTTCGAGACCATGGAACAAGGTGCAGCACGCGAAACTCGTGAAGAAGCAGAAGCCGAGATAGAAATAGAACAACTTTATTGTATGTACAATATTCCTCGTATTGGCCAAATTTATGTGTTGTTTAAAGCACAGCTGAAAGATGGAATTTTTGGTGCAGGTGAAGAAAGTATCGAGAGTCGTCTATTTGAAGAGCATGAAATTCCATGGGGAGAACTAGCCTTCCCTAGCGTTGAGCACACACTAAGACATTATTTTGAAGATCGTAAAAAACAAGTGTTCCCAACACATCTTGAAACTTTGGGTACTCGTTTAGACAAAACGGGTTAATCAATTAGATAATAAAAAAGACCGCATAGCGGTCTTTTTATATTCACTAGTTTAAGATTTAGTTTTAATCTGATAGCAATTAGCTGTTCTAAGTGTCACGGTTCCTGCCATACGCTGACCTAAAGCCTTTTCAGCTTCAGTCGGAGCCGGTGAAATATCTTTAATATTATTATATACCTGTTGATAAAAAGCATATGGATTTAACCATGAAACTGTCTTGTTATCATAAGTAGTAAGGTTTGCACCACTGGTCTGCCCCTGTAATAGATTAGCAACATTAATTTTTGCACCACTTACAATTAATGTTTGACTACCAGTTTGAGAAGTATTTTGAACTACATTTGAATTTAGGCCAGCTACAATACCATTTAAATTCCCTAATTCAGGCACACCAAAAATCATTCTTACTGTAATTGACTTATCATTGGTTGCCGACTCTGTTCCTCCAGTTGTGCCAATTCTGTATTGCTGAACTCCATTGTTATCAATTAAACTCGTATTTGAAACTACTCCACACTGACCAGACATATCTGTTGCAGTAGCTTCGGGTTTAATATCTGTTCTAATATTCCCATTCTCATCAATGACAATACCCAAATCAATAGGTGCAATTCCTGCTGTATCAAATTTAAAGTTTAGAGTTGCATATAATGGGAAAATATAAGTTTGGCCAGATTTGACGTTCTTAGCAGTTTTAAAAATCTGACTAGACAAATAACTTGCAGGACTTACCTTATAAATATCCATAGAACCATTATAGTTTTGGTTATCAACACTCTGTTTCCATAAAGCATACTGCTGAGGATTAGGGGTTTTAGTATTCGTCAAAGCTAAATATGAACTATCACGTCCTGCAATAAGTGAATCATTTAATAATTTGCCTTGATAAATCACTAAATCTTCATTTGCATTACTAGAAGTTTTTAAACGGAATGGTTGTGTTGATTTAATTTCGGTTTGTATTGGATCAAGCCAAGTAGTCTGCGCATTTGCAATCATTTGGGTTGGTTTTGATTTCGTCAAAACATTTAATACTGCACTAATTGCTAGCTGGCTTGTGATTGTACTTGTTCCTTTCCACTGTAAACCATAACCAAATGTATATCCTTGACGATCAGATAGTAAGAATAAATTACCAAAAACATGTTGAGTATTAGCCCCATTTTTCGGGCAATCCGCCAAATTAGTTAGATTACATCCATAAAAATTTTCAGATATCAAATTAGGCGGAGCTAAAGTAATATAATCAGACTGATATAGTCCCACTAAACTTAAGTTTGCTAATTGTGTTACCAGTTCAAAAGCTTGCTCATCTGACACCTTGCTTAAATCTAACCAAGATTTCAAAATATTGGCATAAGCCCCATTTTTCCATTCTGTAGCTGTAATATTTTGAACCAAAATATTTAAAGTATTTTTCTTATCATCGGTAAATTGTGTTGGCTGCAAATCACCAGCAACATTATCACCACGCTCCAGACCAATGCTTTGAAATAATTTTACCAAGGCCATTGCAACCCGAACTGTAGGATCATTTTGGCTAAGTGAAGTTGGATTTTGCCCAGTTAATCCGATAGCCATATCCATGACTTTCAAACGCGGTGGAACAGTCATCTGAATTTTTGAAACAGTGTCCAGCTTGACAGAGCCTAGTTCAATTTTTCTTGTAGTTTTGGCATCTTGCAAATAAAAATTAGCAGTATCTCCAGCTTTACAAGATCCAATAACACTATTACCTGAAGCCTTAGTAACAAAGCTTAGATTCGCTGCACTACTACATGTAAAATTCATACCAGCAATTGGGTAATCTAAAGAAAATTGTAGACAATCACTGCTTGTTACAGAACAACTTCCATTAGCGGTAGCTCCTCCTGATCCGTTTGTAGGATTCTCATTTATTGTGGAACCACCACCACCACATCCATTTAGCATAATCGCTAATGTGGTTAATGCAAAAGGCCATAAAACTTTTTTATTCATTAGATACCCTACTTATTTTTAACGTAATACGGAAATTTGAATTTGTCCTTGATTCGATAACTCAGTTTCTGCAACATCTACGGCAGAGGATAAAGGTGTCATCATCATGTAATGTGCTGATGGTGGTACTTTTAAAACGCCTTGAATTGATGCATGTTGTAACATGGTAGAAGGATAAGATTTACTCTTAAATCCACTTACTCCCTCTAAAATACAACCTTTGTCATCTAAAAAAACAGCTAAAGGCCAATAATATAAAGGTTTCTCATTACTAGCAGCGAACGACATAATTTTTAAATGTTGGATTGAGGGATCAAGCTTAATCAACTCATACTCAAACTTTTCTTTCAATGGTTTTCTTGGCCATACATTTACTTCCTTATTTATACTAAGCGTCCTAATTGACTTGTTATAACCCTTAATAAAACATTGATCTTGTTCAAAAGCTGCTACTAACTCTTTCGAAGATAAACGCATATATGTTGGTGCTAATACAACTGTAGACTCTTTATCTTGAGTATGGCGATTAAAAAGCTGATCTAACGTTGATCGGCTTACGCCTTTCTTCCGCTCTACTGATTCGGTTCTTCCTAAGCCATCTGGCACCAGATAAAAACGTTTTTTTCCTTCAAGATTAAACTCCTGATCTTCAAGATATTCATTATTTACATATTCTACGCCATCGATAGTAGTAAATTTAGACTTATCTTGTGTAGAAGTTGGCGCTGGGGAAGCTTGCGAAGTACTTTTTATCGGTGGTGGAATTAAAAGCAACTGTTTTTGCCATTCGTTCTTAGATGCCGTTTGAACTTTTACATTTTCAAGATTTTTATTTTTTTTAATAGGCGTTTTTAACTCACTACTTTCTACTGAGACAGACTTAGTATTCTTCTGAGTTTTTTGTGGTGCAGTTGGTGCAGTTGGTGCAGTTGGTGCAGTTGGTGCAGTTGGTGCAGTTGGTGCAGTATTTAATTTATTTTCTACTTGTTGTTCTAATTTTTTCGGTAAATCTTTAATTTGCTCTTTTTCTTTATAATTTTTTTGAGCAGGAAGAATTACCGTCTTATCTGGTGAATTTTGAGGTTGTATTTTTATTTGAGGGATAGACTGTTTTTTTTGATCAACTCTTTTAGTAGGCACAATCATAGGACGACCATCTGGGCCGATAATCGTATAGAAACCGTCTGCATAAGATATAGAAACATTTGCTATCGCAATACATAAAATTGAAATAGCAAATTTAGGCCGAAACATCCATTTATATTGTCTTACCATTTTGTTCTGTAACTCAAACCAAGCACTGTAATTTTAGTATTTGTTTTTACATCTAAACCAGCATAAGGATTTAATAAAATATTATCGACACCACATTTATTCGATAAAGTACTCGTACATGCTGGAATATTATCTCGACTGCGCAAAAAACCAACTGAAAGGTCTAGGTCAGTATCTGTATCAAAACGATACCCCAATCCTAAACCAAACAATTGCGCATTATTAATTGGAACCATGGTATTACGTTTGTCATCAGGAATAGCACTAGCACGGGGCTCATAACCTGCTCGTAATTTTAAACGATCCGTTGCCGAATACTCGATGCCGACTCCCCAACTCCATGGTGAAGTAAATTTTAATGGCAATGCTAAAGAGCTATCTGTCACATCATTAGATAATAGTTTTGCAACTTTAAGTAATGAAATCTGGCGATCAAACTCAAACTTAAATTTATCCCATGCTGAATAATCAGTCCATCCAACATCAAAGTTTACTTGTAAATCTGGTAAAATCTTATATTTAATACCTGCCTGAAAATGTGCAGGATATTCTAAATCCATAGCTACTAAACCTGATTCAATATCAGGTACATACCCAGGCAAGCCTAGAATTCGAGCTAAAATTTGTCCGGTCGCAGATGAGTTCAGCCCGCGTACCAATTCTTGAGGCGCTTTAGCATTATCAATCATGTATTTGCCTTTCATACGCATCTTGGCTGAGCTTTGGTAGACCATACCGAAGCCAAAATCATCTGTCGGCTCCCACAGCAAGCCCAAGTTATAACTTGGACTTAAAGACTGCTCCATGGAAACTTGTAAGGCTCCCATTTTATTAAATGGGTTCATACCTTCCTGAGCATTACACATCCCAAATAATAATAGATCAGTAATCATGTCATTATTATTCTTAAATGGCGCACAAACCACTTCATCAACCATGCGTAAGACACCAATCATCTCATTCGGAAAACGAAGATCTGTTTTTAATGCTAGTGCGTTATATGACATTCCAATTGAAGCACCAATTGATAAATGGTCATTAACTTGGTAACCAAAAGATGGGGATAAATATGTGATTCGCTCTACAGCAACTTGTTGCCCCATATAGTTACCAGCATTACCATTTTCTGCACCAAAACCTGCTACCAATGGTGCATATACTGCTGTTGCATAGGTTACTTTCGACCCTGGAGGCTTATAAGCAATTCCTGCTGTAGGAGCAACGAGTGGATAACCTGCTCCTAAATCAACCATTTTTTTAAGAATAGGCACATATAAGCTGGCATATTCCACATCGCCACGTACAGGCCCTTTAAAGTCTGTACAAATATTAGCAGTAACTTCCGGACCATCATTACAAACTAGAGGATCATCTGAATAACCAAAAACGTTATAACCAGGTGGCGCTGAAAATTCTCGCTGGATATCAAAATTAGCTAAAATACCCTGTACATCGGTTTGCAGGCCATCAATCTTAGCTAATGCTGCAGGGTTAAAATGAACTGCACTGATCCCTGGCGGATCTGCAGTTACGGCATTCCCCATTGATAGTGAACGAATATCAACAGCTAGGTTTTGTCCTAATTGAGCATTGGCAAAGCTAGAAACACCAGAGATCACAATTGCTGCCGTTAGAGGACATAATTTAGGATATTTCACCTGCCTATCTCCTTATTTTTGTTTTTTATTAAAACCTAAAATATCTAACGGGAACGATAGACCAAGTGAGACATCTGGTGCATCCTCGGTTAAACCAAAGCCAACTGTACCATTAACAATCGTATCAGGTGAAACACGTACACCTAAGGCAAAAGCCATCATTGCACTACTCTGATCTGGCGACTGATATGATTCACCATTCGCAAATTGGAATTCAGAATTTAAGTTGAAGCTTTGCTGATATGACATGGTTAACGACACATCATAGTTAAATGAATAAGCAAAACCGAAAGAGAAGCCGCCACTAATTCCAGGGTCGAAAGATTCTAGAATACGATTACCACGTACCTGATTTAAACCAGACTCTTTAAAACCATAATTGGCAGAGGCAGAGGCAAACAAAACAACTGGATCAATGTATTTACGAGTACTCGCGCCTACACCTGCTGAGTAATAGCCTTTACCAGTTGAAAGCTCATTTTGACCAACTTCGTAAGGACTATCACCAGTTTTACTAGATAAGCTACCAAACAAGACTAAGGGTAAGCGTCCTTGTTTAAGTGGAAAAGGTTCCCAACGTGCACCCAGAGAAATATCACCCAATCCTGCAGTAGTTGAATCACTATTAATATCAGATTTAGCAACTAGAGGTACTGTTGCTGAAAGTGTTAAATTATCTAAAACGCCATATTGAGCTGTAAAACTGTTGGTCAATGTATGTTGAGCATCTTCCCTAATGCTTAATCGACTAATACTAGAATTATCATCAGCTAGTGCTAAATCCAAAATACTATCGCGGTAATAGGTGTAATCTAGATCATAATATGTAGAAATTTCCCCTCTTTTAATTAACGAATATTGTCGTTCATTCGAGGTAAATACTTCTTGTAAGTTTGTCTCTTGACTAGCATCCCCTTCTTTTTTCTGTAAAGCGGTAGCAGCTTGATTAGCTCCAGTATTTGCTATTACAGGATCACTAGTTACCACGTCTGTAGATGAAATTGCACTTCCATCTTGAACTGAATCTGTGGCTGGCATTACTTCTGATGCCGTATTCGGTTCAGAAACAACTACAGTATTTTGAACTTCCGTTTGTGCAACTTGATCCTTTGCATAGATTGTTCCTGTAATGGCACTCATACTTAAGGCCAATACACTCATCTTCATCCATCGATTATTCATATTCCTTCCACCCAATTTATTTATTTTACTAGATCAAAAATTCATTACTTACGTTTGTAATAAAGACGCATAAAAGTTTCTATCGGCTGATTATGATTTGAAGAATGGCTGTCATTATCCAAAACCCGTCGCATTGTTGAGGCTTTATTTGCCAAACGGTCATAATTAAATGTTGGATATTGCACATCAACAAAGGCATAACGGTTAACAGTTGCATCTTCCACATGACGCATATCTGCATCTTTTAATGCCAATAAGTCTTTACGTTGCGATTCAGGAACAGAAATAACAAATAAAGTATTATTATCCCAAATTTCTTTAAAGCGATTTTCATCAAAGCTGATATTCCCTAATGCTGGGTCAGCAACATAGACTCGTCCATCTTTATAGGCTTTATATACGACAAAATGTTTAAATCCAGCATATGAAATGGGAACAATTGCAGGCTGACCTAATTTAACTAAATCAGAGAACTCCCCTCGGTAACCACCACTATCTAAACCAATAGCAGTCACAAAACGCTTCATATCAAGTAGTGAGAAGCTGCGGCGTTCAATAATCCGTTGATATTCACCATACTGAAGCAAGCCGCTCATCGTTTGTTGCTCAGTCAAGCTAGTGCCCACATAGCCATTTAACAAAGTAGTAAGTGCAGCCGAACCACAGCTATAATCATATGCTTGTCGAACAATACCGCGAAATTGATCCTCTATCGCAGGTCTAATCGTAACGGGTTCAATATGATTTCGGCGAAAAGATAAATTACGTGAATCGGCAGTCTCTGTGTAATAAACAGTTCCCGGCGGCTTTTTTTCTATTTCGAAGGCTTCTGTCGCAAAGTAATACATCAATGCTGAGCCTAAAACTATCTCTAACATAAGCACTTGGTCTAAATGGTGGCCTAACTGGCCTTATTCATTTTATTCTTAGAGCAATAGCTCTACATCCCTGTGACTTGAAGATACCTTGTTTTTTTGTAAAAAACAGCTTTTTTTTAATCTTTTTGATGAACGCATAGTTCTACTCTAATTAAACCGTTAACTAGCTCTCATTTTTAACTGTCGCCACTTTTAATATATTAACCATTTGTATAATAATTTTATGTTAAACAAATATATAAAATTATTTTCAATTTTCATTCAATAAAAAAGCGCGTACTAAACGCGCTTTTTTAATTTTAAACTTTATAAATTAGTGACCAGAAATTGTAATTGTAGAAGTACCAACATTAATACCTTGGATTTCAACATCACCTATTGAAGCAGCAGTATTAGAACCTAAACGAATACCCTGTGCATATACGTTCATGCCTTGGGTACTATTATTTTGAATTTTCAAGCCAGTTGGTACAACAGAAATATCTGCATTCACATCTAAGTTACCAGTTGTATTACCAGCACCACGAACCATAACTTTATCTAAGACGATTTGCCCACCACCTGCAGCATCATTGATGCCTAGGTTAGAAAGCGTTAAACCACCTTGTAAGCTTGAATTTACCTTAATCATTGCACCTTGTGGGGTAGCACCTAACTGAACATTAGCTGAAATCGCGCCTAAAGATAAATCTAAACCCGAGAGAATTTCAGTTGGAGCTGCTTCTGTAATACCACGTACAGCAGTAGTTTCGTTCAAAGTACCTGAAGAACCAACACCAATAGAACCGATTTTAACATTAACAGCGCCCACATTTGCTGCAATATTTAAAAATGCGCCATTTGTACCTGAAGCACCAACGCTATCAATTTTAAGGTCTAACAAATTAGCAGTTTGATCAACCTGTGTAACAGTTATCGCTTTACCATTAGTTGCAGCTGTACCCGTAATTGTAATCGCACCCGCAGTTGCTGCAGCACCAGTAATACCAGTAGCAGGATCCAAACCATCGTTGTCATGAATAAATAATTTATCGATAGAAATACCGCCAGTACCTAAAGCAATACCGATGTTAATACCATCTTGACCTGTAGCAGCGCTTAGTGCAGCATCGTCCATTGACTGCATTGCCATTGCATTTGCACTGATAGCTAAAGAAGAAACTAAAGCAAGTTTAGTGAACATTTTCATTGAGCACTCTCCCAAGAGCATTTATTTTTTGACTTTAACCACTCTCATTGTCTCAAGTTGCATTTTTCTTTATATAGCAACCGAAACTTCCAATCCTTGAGTAGTTTTGCTTAGCAATTACTAAATTACATCTACGTTACTTTTTGTTCAACTAGTGTTGTGCATTTTTTGCCAACTACCCGACAAACGGTACACCCAATTTATTTCGCTTTTAGCTTCCAAATAAAACTTCAATCCCACACTAAAATTCGACTATTTTATCAGCAAAAAGTATCTCCTTCATAAGTCTTCTCCCTGACGATCCAGAAGTTGTAGTAAACTAATATTTCCCTCATTAACTACTCTCTTATTTAAAAATGTCTCAGTTAAAGAAAAAAATCTCATTACATAGTAAAAATGCTGCCGAGATTTTAAAAAAATTACAAGGATTAACTGGGCTCATTTATTTAAATGACAATAAAAACCCTATTATTGGTTTTCTTCCTCAACAATATATTCTTATTCAAAATAAAAATAATTTAGTTTTTCAACGTCAGAATCTTAATGAATATAAAAATATATCAAAATCGAATCAGTTATTAGATTTTATTCAACTTAAAGAAAATAATTTAAAAGAAAATAAGGATAGTAAATCAATAACAAGTTTTAACGGTGGCTACATTGGTTTTATTAGTTATGATTTTTCAGCAAATCAATTTATTAACGGTCAGAATCATATACAGCCATCTTTATTCTTAGGCCAATATCGTTCTTTTTTAAAATATATAGATAATGACTGGTATTTTTTTAGCGATGAAGAAAACGCTCTTGATCTCGTCACATATATTGAAAAAGAATTAGAGACTACTATTGTCAATAATTCTAAAAATATATTTGAATTAAAGAATTCTATTCAACCAAGATGGTCTAAAGAACAATATTTTGAAGCCTTTTATAAAATACAAGAATATATTAAAGCGGGTGATTGTTATCAAATTAATTTAACCCAAGAATTTAAAACCTCTTTCATAGGGTCATTATTAAATAAAGCAGAAGATTTATGGAATCTTACTAATGCACCATATGCAGGTTATTTAAAATTAGATCAATTTGAGCTATTAAGTTGTTCCCCTGAGCTTTTCATTGAGTTCAATCAAAATAAACAAATCAAGACCAGACCGATTAAGGGAACTATGCCTCGATATGAGAATATCGAAAAAGATTTTATTTCTAAACAAACTTTGAAAAACTCGCAAAAAGATCAGGCAGAGAATGTCATGATTGTTGATTTATTACGTAATGATTTGAGCATTTATGCCAATACAGGGTCAGTAAAAACAACACAATTATTCGAGATTGAAAGTTTTAATCAAGTCCATCATATGGTCAGTGAGATTGTTGCGACTCTTAAAGATGATATCAACCCTATGCAAATGTTGCTCTCTGCTTTACCAGGAGGATCAATTACAGGGGCCCCAAAAATTCGGGCAATGCAAATTATTGAAGAATTAGAAGAAGAAGCAAGAGGTGCATATTGCGGGACATTAGGTTATTTCAATTTTGATGGAACCGGTCGCTGGAATATTCTTATCCGCAGCTTTCAACAATATCAAAATCAGCTCTCTTTGTGGGCCGGCGGTGGTATTACGATTGCCTCAAATGCAGAAGCAGAATATCAAGAAAGCCTTGATAAAATTTCTGCTATGCTGAACTTGATGAACAGCACAGCACAGCAGATTAAAACTTAAAGAATATCTTGTTTTAACGTTTGCACTAAACGCATATTCTGCTCATCAGTACCCACTGTAATACGCAAAAATTGATTAATACGAGGCTTATTGAAATAACGTACAATAATACCTTGTTCACGTAATTGCTGTGCGAGTTGACCCGCATCATGGACTGAGTGTGAAGCAAAAATAAAGTTCGCTTTAGAAGGTAAAACTTTAAAGCCCAAAGCAGTTAAGTCATCTACTAGCTTTTCACGACTAGAAATAACTCTCTGAAGTTGCTCTTCAAAATAAGCCTGATCTTCAAAAGAAGCTACCGCTGCTGCAATTGCAAAACGGTCAATAGGATATGAATTAAAACTATTTTTGACAGCTTCAAGCGCCGCAATTAAATGTGGTTGAGCGATTGCAAAACCGACACGCAAACCAGCTAATGAACGAGACTTCGAAGTTGTTTGACAAACAACCAAATTCTCATAGCGATTTACAAGACCAACTGCGGATTCTGCTCCAAAATCAACATAAGCCTCATCGATCACCACCACCCGATCTGGATTTGCTTTTAAGATTTGCTCGATATCAGGCAAACCCATTGCAATACTGGTTGGTGCATTAGGGTTTGTAATAACAATCCCGCCATTTGGTTGTATATAGTCCTTAGCTTCTATCTCGAAATTCTCATTAAGTGGAATTTCTTTAGTTTTTGTTCCAAAGAACTGACTATAAACTGGATAAAAACTATAAGTAATATCTGGATAAAGAATCGGTTCATCTTGAAGGAAAAATGCTTTAAAAATATGAGCAAGTACTTCGTCTGAGCCGTTACCCACAAAAACTTGAGAAATCTCAATATTCTGTTGCTTAGCAATTGCTTGCTTTAAAGCTGTAGCATCTGGGTCTGGATATAAACGCAATGCATCAGCTTGCTGAGTTAAAACAGCTTGAACTGCTTCAACTACTTTTGGTGATGGCGGATATGGATTTTCATTCGTATTAAGTTTCAATAAATTCTGAATTTTAGGCTGTTCACCAGGAACATAAGGCTCTAATTCACGAACTTCTGGACTCCAAAAGCGCATTTGTGCTGTAGATAAAGTCATGGTCTTATCTCAAAAAAGGGCTGAAAATCAGCCCTGAGTAATAATTAAAAAACTACAAGGTTTATAAGATTATTGATAACGATAGCGTGCTGAGCGTGCATGAGCATCTAAATTCTCTTGAACAGCTAATATGTCGGCTGTTTTAGCTAAGGTTTTAACCCCATCTTTCGAGCACATAATTAGGCTCGAACGTTTTTGGAAATCATAAACGCCTAAAGGAGAAGAAAAACGAGCAGTTCCAGATGTCGGTAATACATGGTTTGGACCCGCACAATAGTCACCGATTGCTTCAGGTGTATAACGTCCCATGAAAATTGCTCCAGCATGACGAATATCTTCGCTCATCGCTTCGGCATCATCTAAGCACAGCTCTAAATGCTCTGGTGCAACCTGATTAATCAACTCAATTGCTTCTGCACGGTTTTTAACTAATACCAAAGCACCACGGTTTTCAATTGAAGTTCGCGCAATATCTGCTTTTGGCAATTCATTTAAATGCTTTTCAATTGCCAACTCTACTGCATTGAGTAAAGCTTCATCAGGAGTAATGAAAATAGCTTGAGCCACTGTGTCATGTTCAGCTTGGGATAAAACATCCATCGCTAACCAATCTGCATTATTCTCACCTTCTGCATATACCAAAATTTCAGAAGGTCCAGCAATCATATCGATGCCGACTTGACCAAATACAGCACGTTTAGCAGCTGCTACAAAACGATTCCCCGGACCAGTAATTTTATCTACAGGTGGAATGGTATGTGTACCATAAGCCAAAGCTGCTACAGCCTGTGCCCCACCAATGGTAAATACCCGGCTAACTCCCGCAAGATAAGCTGCGGCAAGAACCAATGGATTTAACTCACCATTTGGTGCAGGAACAACCATAATAATTTCAGGTACACCCGCAACATGAGCTGGTACAGCGTTCATTAGAACTGAAGATGGATAAGAGGCCAAACCACCAGGCACATAAATACCGACACGGTCTAAAGGCGTAACTTTTTGTCCTAGTGTATTGCCCAAGTCATCTATATAAGTCCAGCTATCTTGTTTCTGAGCTTCATGAAATGTACGAATACGCTTTGCGGCTAACTCTAGAGCATCACGAATTTCTGGGCTTAAATTATCAAAAGCAGTTTTAAGTTGTTCTTGAGATAATTCTAAATCTGAAAATTGATGTGCAGGATGTCGATCGAACTGTTGAGTAAGCTTTAAAACATGATCATCACCATGCTGACGAACATCAGCAATAATTTGATCTACTGTTTGCACTAAATTAAGATCATTCACGGTTTCAAATGCTAAAAGCTCAGCAAAAACCTGTTTGAAGTTCTGATCTTGAGTCGATAAACGTCGCATCAATTTACCCACAAGGCGAAAAAGAAAAAGTAAGTTTACTCTTTTTCTAAGCGCTTGTGGGCATCATCTGGCTTAACTATCGCAAAAGCATGATGGGAAATTGCTTTTAACGTGATTGAACAGCTTGCTCAAGCTGTGAAATGATTGGATTTAACAAAGTTTGTTTACGTTTAAAACTGGCTTTATTTACAATTAATCGAGAAGATACTTTGCAAATCTCTTCTAATGGCTCAAGACCATTTGCTCTTAAAGTATTACCAGTATCAACCACATCTACAATGTAATCGCCTAAACCAACCAAAGGTGCAAGCTCCATAGAACCATAGAGCTTAATAACATCAACCTGCTCACCTAAGCTTGCGTAATACTGACGTGTAAGATTGACATATTTCGTGGCAATTTTTAGACGACCCTTTGGATGCTCCATGCCTACTTTGCCAGCAGTCATTAACTTACATTTAGCAATTTGCAGGTCAAGCAACTCATATACATGCTGAGCACCATGCTCCATCAATACATCTTTACCTGCTACACCTATATCTGCTGCACCATTTTCTACATAGGTCGGTACATCAGATGCACGTAAAATCAAAATACGTACTTGCTTATGCGTAGTAGGGAAAATGAGCTTACGAGACTTTTCCGGATCTTCGAGCAAATTAATACCCGCTGTAGCCAATAAAGGTAACGTCTCTTTTAAGATACGCCCTTTACTTAATGCCAAGGTCAAACCATGATCAAAATTACCCATCACATCAAAATTAGGATCATCGTTTCTTACATCATTCATTAACTTACTCGCTTAATTTTGGCACCTAAACCTTGAAGCTTCTCTTCGACATGTTCATAACCACGGTCAATATGGTAGATACGATCAATTAAGGTATCACCCTCTGCAACTAAAGCAGCCAGAACTAAAGAGAATGAAGCACGTAAATCTGTTGCCATAACAGGTGCTGCCTGTAAGGTTTCAACTCCGGTTACAACAGCATCGTGACCTTCCACCTGAATATTAGCGCCCATTCGTGACAATTCAGGAACATGCATAAAACGATTTTCAAAGATCGTTTCAGAGATTGTCGCAAATCCACGACCAATAACATTTACAGCCATCAGTTGTGCTTGCATATCGGTTGGAAACTCTGGATGTGGCAAAGTTCTAAAACTTACAGCTTTAGGACGTTTACCCAACATATCAAGTTCAATCCAGTCATCACCACGAGTGACTTCAGCACCCATTTCTTCAAACTTATCTAGAACAGACTCAAGCAATGCCGGATCCGTATGAGTTGTTTTTATACGTCCACCCGTAATTGCAGCAGCAGCTAAATAAGAACCTGTTTCAATACGATCAGCAACAACAGCATATTCACAGCCGTGCAAACTTTCTACTCCAGTTACAACAAGAGTATCTGTATCAAGACCTTCAATCTTGGCACCCATTTTAATTAACATTTGAGCAAGGTCAGTGATTTCAGGTTCACGTGCTGCATTACGAATAGTCGTAACACCTTCTGCCAATGCTGCTGCCATTAAGATGTTTTCGGTACCGCCAACAGTCACCATATCAAAAACAACTTCACCGCCTTTTAAGCGACCATCAACTGAAGCATGGACATAACCATTTTCAACTTCAATATGTGCACCTAAAGCTTCTAAAGCTTTTAAATGCTGATCCACAGGTCTTGAACCAATCGCACAACCACCTGGTAAAGAAACTTTAGCATTACCATAACGTGCTAATAGTGGTCCTAAAACCAAAATTGAGGCACGCATTGTTTTTACTAGTTCGTAAGGTGCAAACTGATTATCTAAAGTAGAGGTATCTGCTTTTACTGTGTCATTTTCATAGCCAATCGTTACCCCTAATCCACCAATTAGCTTTACCAACGTATTAACATCTTTAAGATTTGGAACATTGGTTATTGTAATTGGAGAGTCTGCAAGAATAGTTGCAGCAAGTAAGGGTAAAGCCGCATTTTTAGCACCAGAAATGCGCACTTCACCTTCGAGCTTAACACCACCCGTAATTAAAAATTTATCCATTAATATTTAAGCTCCGAAAAGGCTTGCTTTACGCCATTCATCTTTGGTCATTGCACGAATTGTTACCGCGTGAACTTCCCCACTTGCAATATAAGTATTTAATGGTGCATAAACTAACTGTTGACGAGCCACTGTACGCTTACCTTCAAATTGATCATCCACTATACGGAGGTCAAATTTTCCGGCCTGTCCGCTCACCGCCACTTCCGCTACAGGGAAAGCTTCTTTTAAAATTTGAGTGAGCTGTTCACTATTCATTGCAAAGACCTCTGACACAACCTAAGGGGTAAAACGGAGTATTTTACTATAACTTTTTCCAAGAATTCAGTACGTGTTTATATTTTATCAATAAAAAAGAGGCTATCTTTCAAGCCTCTCTTAACTTCAAAAAACTTATTAAACAGAAACAGTAACTTGCGAATAAGTACATTGCATTTTTCGATATCTTAATAATTGTCTTTTTAATTTTTCAGTCAATTTTTTAATTGAAGTATACATATCATCAGCAGTTGCCTGAGCAAACAACTCAATCCCCGGCAATCTTACAATAGCCTCTGCAACATGATTTGAACTGCCCTTATGAGAGCGCTTATCAATTTGATGATCTTTTGTTAATTTAATCTGCATACTGTTCACCTGATCTAGGTGCTTCGTTAATTGATTAAATTTTGATTTAATATTTTCTTCTATAGCTGGTGTAATTGCTAAATGATGACCACGAATCGTTATTTGCATAATTCTATCCCTCACCTTTTTTAGGTTATCTAAAGAAGAACTAAAACGATTTAATGTTATCAAAAAGATAAATTGGGACAATTAAACCATTTTAGCTACTCCTCTTGGTGAAAATGAAATTTCATTATTTCGTCATAATGAATCTCTAGAATAGCCATACTTCAAAATTTAGATCAAGACTTTTCTTTCAGACGATGAAGGAATATGTAACGATTCTCGATATTTTGCGACGGTACGTCGCGCCACTTCAATTCCCTCATCTTTTAATAATGTAGCAATTACATTATCTGACAATGGTTTACATGGATTTTCACTTGCTACAAGTTTTTTAATCATGGCACGAATTGCAGTAGAAGAAGCCTCACCTCCCGCAGTAGTGCCTACATGACTAGAGAAAAAATATTTCAACTCAAAAAGGCCGCGTGGAGTAAGCATATACTTATTTGTTGTTACACGAGAAACTGTAGATTCATGCAATTCTACCTCTTCAGCAACATCTCGGAGAACCAGCGGTTTCATTGCTTCAGCACCTATCTCCAAAAAAGCTTTTTGATGCTCAACAATACAAGATGCTACTTTTAATAGCGTCTTATGTCTCTCATCAATGCTTTTAATAAAGTTTTTTGCCTCAAGCATCTGATTACGTAAATATAAATTGTCTTCACTTTGATCTGCTCTACGAATCATACTAGAGTAAAAACTATTAATTCTTAATTTAGGCAGCACATCTGGATTTAGTTGAACCTGCCAGTGTAAATCTTTTTTAGAAACCACCACATCTGGAATTTGATAGTCTGATTCTTCTTTATCAAAGTCCATACCAGGATAGGGTTTTAATGTTTTTAAAAGATTGATTGCAAACTTCAATTGATCTTTCGTTAGACCTGTCTGCTTGAGTAATTTATTTAGATCATTTGCTATTAAAAGTTCATAATATTGTAATAGGCTTTTTGCCTCGTTTAAATATTCAACGTCTTTCGATAAAAATTCGAGCTGTATCTTTAAACATTCAGCTAAATTACGTGAACCAATTCCTAATGGATCAAGTCTTTGAATATGTTTTAAAACAACTAAAACTTCATCTTCCTCTATCTCTTCCTCGATATCCATTTCATTCAATAATTGCTGTGATGCTAAAATAATTTCCTCTAATTCAGCATCCAAGAATCCTTTATCATCTAATGCATCAACAATACAGTAAGCAATTAATTGATCTATTTTAGAAAAATGCAGAAGATTAACTTGTTCTAGAATATGTTCTTTTAAAGATAATTGAACTTGGCGATTATCCTCTCGCTCTTCAAACTCTGGAGTAGCCAAAGCCGTCGATTGATGAGTATAAATATCATCCCATTCAGTATCGACTGGTAAATCATCAGGCAAATGGTTTGCATTTAGTTCAGTTGTTAAGTCATCTGAGTCTTTACTTTCTAATGTAGACAAACTTTCTGTTAATGACTCTTCTTCTATTTTTTCAAGTAAAGGATTACTATCTAGTTGTATCTGAATTTCTTGTTCAAGCTCTAAACTAGAGAGTTGTAACAAACGAATCGCCTGCTGCAATTGAGGTGTTAACGATAGAGAATTCGCAACTTTCAACCCAACAGATAATTTCATATATTTTAGATTCCATAAAACAAGCAAAAATCATGCCTATTCAATATTTATAACATATAGTTTCTATTTATCATACATATCAGTTTGAAATTTTCAGAAGAAAAATAGATTTTTTATTAAAAAATCTTGCTACAGAATAACCTTATTTATTGATTAGATATTTTTGTTAATTAATTGCTGCTTACGTCGCCTTAATATTTTCGGATTCTTTGTCTGTGTATTTAAATTTCCCATAAAAAAAACACCCTCAACTGTAAAGTTGAGGGTGTTTAGAATAATGAGCTGG
>NZ_JAVQNT010000025.1:0-37779 GCF_031799075.1 Acinetobacter sp. V91_7 | reverse complement strand
TAATGAAACGCCAGCCCATGGTGGTGTCTTCAATCTTCTGGCTACGGCCAAAAGCGCTGTCTGACTTACCCATCACATAAGGTGCACGGCTCATGCTTTCTACACCACCTGCAATCACCAAGCTTGCTTCACCTGCTTTAATAGCACGGGCAGCAATGGCAATCGCATCAAGTGATGAACCACACAATCGGTTAATGGTGGTTGCCGGCACTTGATACGGTAAACCTGCAAGCAGTGCTGACATACGGCCGACATTACGGTTGTCTTCACCGGCTTGGTTGGCACAGCCATAAATCACATCATCGACCTGATCCCAATCTACATTCGGGTTACGCTGCATGAGGGCTTTAATCGGCACAGCACCAAGGTCATCGGCACGGACAGGAGCAAGGCCACCGGCATAACGGCCGAATGGAGTACGGATGGCATCGATGATATAAGCGTTTTTCATTCTAACTTTTGTCCTTTACTTCGGGCTTTTTAGCCATTCTCCGTAGGTATTTCGCGGTGGCGACATGGATGTCGCCTCGTTACTCAGACACAACAGGGATGTTGTGTCTGAGTAACAAAGGTTTTTGGTTACTTTTTTAAAAAAGTGACACGAATTAGCTGGTGGCATCGGGTTTAAACAGATAAGACTCCATTGAGATGCTTTATAAATTTTCATATCAACGAATACCATCACGGCTGTAATTTACTGTGATATCCGTAAGTCTGTTGTATAAGCGATACCTTACTTTTGAAAGGTCAAAAGTAACAAAAACCTTTGTTGAACAGAGGAGGCTTCCTTGCCTCCCTGTCCAACGGACGACATCCATGTCGCCTGTCACGATAGTGAATGCTCTGTAATAGATTTTTGCTATGCAAACCTTACCTTTGAGTCGCATCAATCAAAGTTGCACCAGTCAAAGCCTGTAACTCTTCAAAGCTAAGACCGTCTACTTTCTCAATCACTTTCAAACCATCTTTGGTCACATCAATCACACACAGGTCGGTGTAAATACGATCCACACAGTGCTTACCTGTAATCGGATAGCTCAGCTCAGCTACAATCTTCGGTTCGCCTTGCTTGGTCACATGATCTGTGGTGATAAATACTTTTTTAGCACCCACAGCCAAATCCATCGCACCACCCACCGCAGGAATCGCATTCGGCGCACCCGTGTGCCAGTTCGCCAAGTCACCATTCGCTGCAACCTGAAATGCGCCAAGCACTGCAATATCAAGATGACCACCACGCATCATGGCAAATGAGTCGCCATGGTGGAAAAAGCTGCCGCCTTCAAGCATGGTCACAAATTCTTTACCTGCATTAATCAGTTCAGGGTCTTCTTCACCTTCCGCTGGTGGTGGGCCAAAAGCCAATAAACCATTTTCAGAATGAAGGAAAATATCTTTGTCGGCAGGTAAATAGTTTGCGATCTTGGTGGGTAAACCAATGCCTAGATTCACATATGCACCATCTGGAATGTCTTGTGCCACACGTTTTGCAATCTGGTCACGGCTGAATTTCTGGTAGCTCATGTTATTTCTCCTTATTGCTTACTGTGCGGGCGCTACTTGTACAACGTGCTGTACAAAGATACCGGGGGTGATAATGTGCTCAGGGTCTAAACCACCTAGCTCTACCACTTCAGAAACCTGAGCAATGGTGACATCAGCAGCCATGGCCATAATCGGACCAAAGTTACGTGCAGATTTACGGTAAACCAGATTGCCCCAGCGGTCGCCCTTGTAGGCTTTAATCAAGGCAAAGTCAGCCTTGATTGGATATTCGAGTACGTAATCTTTGCCATCAATCTCGCGAGTTTCTTTGCCTTCAGCTAAAAGTGTTCCAAAGCCTGTTGGGGTAAACACAGCCCCAAGTCCCATACCAGCTGCCTGAATACGGCACGCCAGATTACCTTGCGGTACCACTTCAAGCTCAACCTTTCCGGCACGGTATAGCTCATCAAACACATAAGAGTCAGACTGACGCGGAAAAGAACAGATGACTTTTTTAACCGAACCAGCTTTAAGCAGTTTAGCCAGACCGTAATCGCCATTACCGGCATTGTTGCTGACAATGGTTAGGCCTTTAACACCGAGTTCAATAAGACCATCAATGAGTTCAGCGGGTTGTCCTGCGGTACCAAAACCACCAATCAGGATGGTGGCACCATCTTTAATCTGCGATAGAACCTCGCTAAGTGAGGACTTACTTTTGTCAATCATGTGAGAAACCTTAGAGCATGAGGTAACGTGATGTATTACTACCGCTAAAAATTTATTTAAATTCTTAATGGTAGTAATAAATGGAATAAATTTTGTGAGTCAAAAGCGAACTTTTAACTCACATACACTTTCAATTAAGCACTAGCGCGACGACGTTCAACTTCAGTTGAAGGTGCAGCAGCGGCATCTTTCACAAGTTCGATGTTAAATGTGATGTGTTTGAAAGCGTGATCTAAACCACGGCGTTGAATTTCAGCAGGGTCAGTTACATCAACTGCTGTTGCAACCAAACCGTCACGAGTAGCGAAGGCAAAGTCGTCCCATAAGTACTCATCACCCTCAATATTGAATTGAGTTGTAAGCTTGCGGAAACCTGGCGCAGAAACGAAGTAGTGAACGTGCGATGGGCGGTTACCATGACGGCCTAACTTGTTAAGAAGGGCTTGAGTTGTACCTTCTGGAGGGCAACCATAACCAACAGGCATCGTAGTTAATGCAACATATTTACCATCAGCATCAGTCAAAATACTACGGCGTAAGTTGAAGTCAGATTGAGACTTATCAAAGAATGAGTAATTACCCAAGCTGTTGGCATGCCATACTTCAACTTTAGCATTTTCAATGATATTGCCATCAGTATCAGTCACAGTACCTTCAATAATTAAGGTATCAATTTTGCCAGATTCTGTACCATCATCCATACGCGAAAAACCAACAGATTCAGGCGCACCAGCTACGTAAAGTGGACCTTCGATAGTACGAGGTGTGCCACCAGTAACGCCAGCTTTGGCATCTGCTTCATCTGCACGTAAGTCAAGGTAGTGCTCTAAACCTAAACCAGCTGCTAAAAGTCCAAGTTCGTTTGCTTGACCAGCATCGGTAAAATATTCCAGACCTTTCCATACTTCTGAAGGTTGGATGTCTAAGTCTTCGATGGCTTGAAATAAATCCCCGAGAAGGCGCACTACAATTTGCTGAACACGTGCATCGACTTCGCCCTTTGCAGTGTCGACATTCATTTGTTTTACAAGCGCATCAATTTGTTGACGGTTCATACTAAAACTCCTTAAGTATGCAATACGGTTTTTGGTGGCAGCGCTGCGGGCATGTTGTTTTGCTAGCGAATAAGTGCCGCCACGTTCCTTGTTACCTTCTGAATAAATATGTTCACATTTTTGAATGTGCTTCAGACCACACACTCAAACTATTTTCTTAAATTACGAATCATCATCACGAACAGATGAAGGGTGGCGATTAAGCGCCATTACTTCGATGTTCATGTAAGGATAGAGAGGTAATCCTTGTAAAATGTTGTGCAATTCTTCATTGCTCTCTACATCAAAAATACTGATGTTTGAGTACTGGCCTGTAACTCGCCAGATGTGACGCCATTTACCTTGACGTTGTAAGTCTTGCGAATAGGCTTTTTCAACAGCCTTAATTTCATTTGCTTTGTCGGCTGGCATATCAAGTGGAATATGCACATCCATACGTACATGAAATAACATGGGAAACTCCTTATCCTGTTGCCTTAACGACGTAACTTCTCAACTTTATCTTCATCAATTTCAATGCCTAAGCCTGGAGCTGTTGGCAAGTGCAATTCAAAGTTTTCGTAACGTAGCGGTTCCTTCAAAATTTCTTCGGTAAGTAATAACGGACCAAATAATTCAGTACCGAATGCTAATGTTTCAAAAGTTGCAAATGCATGAGCAGAAGCAATGCTACCTACAGGGCCTTCAAGCATGGTGCCGCCATAAAGATCAATTCCAGCCAAACCTGCAACCTTGGCCACTTCACATGCTTCGATCAGACCACCAGATTGTTCAATTTTTACCGCAAATACGTCAGCCCCATGGCTTTTTGCAATACGGTATGCGCTGTCTGGCCCAGTTAAAGCTTCATCCGCCATGATTGCCACATCGAAACGATGTGTTAAACGGGCAAGTGCTTCAGTATTTTGAATAGCACAAGGCTGTTCAATTAAATCAATTCCGCCATCTTGCAGCTGTTGAATACCTTGAATACATTCCAGCTCTGACCATGCACGATTTACGTCAACGCGTACACTAATATCTGCACCTAGTGCTTTTTTAATTGCAATCACATGATCAACATCGTGTTGCAAAGGGCGTGCACCGATTTTGAGTTTGAACGTGTTATGACGTTTCAACTCAATCATTTTTCGAGCTTCAGCAATATCTTTTTCTGTGTCGCCAGACGCCAGGGTCCAAAGTACAGGTAAACTATTACGCAGACGGCCACCTAAAACTTCACTTAACGGCACGCCTAAACGTTTTGCCTGAATATCAAGTAGAGCAGTCTGAATGGCACATTTCGCGAAACGGTTACCATTAATATTTTTACGAATCAGTTTTAGTGTTTGAGCCACATTTAAATCTTTAACTGATGCGAGTAATGGTGCAAAGTAAGTATCAATATTGGCTTTGACACTTTCAGGACTTTCTTCACCATAGTTTAGTCCACCAATGGTGGTCGCTTCACCCCAACCGACAATACCATCCATGGTCGTAATTTTAACGAGCACCAAAGTCTGAGTACGCATTGTGGTTACAGACAACTGGTGAGGACGGATAGTTGGAATATCCACAAGTATGGTTTCTATGGTTCTATACATGAAGTTTCAACTATTTCAAACTTGTTTACATACCATAGAAGAATGTAATAGCCTAAAATAGATATAGAACGGTATTTTAAGATACTAAAAAGGTATATTAATGGAATTAAGACATCTGCGTTATTTTGTTACCGTTGTGGAAGAACAAAGTCTGACTAAAGCCGCAGAAAAGCTTTTTATTGCTCAGCCGCCACTCACGCGTCAAATCAAAAAACTAGAGGAAGAGTTAGGGATTGATTTGTTTGTGAAGGGCTCTCGTCCATTAAAAGCGACAGAAGCAGGCCTGTTTTTTTACCAACATGCTGTGCAGATTTTAACGCATACGGCTCAAGCGGCTTCTATGGCTAAAAAAATGAAGTTGGTTGATAACATTGTCAAAGTGGGTTATGTCAGCTCACTGCTTTACGGACGGTTACCACAGGTCATTTATCTATTTAGACAAAAAAATCCTGACATTCATGTCGAGCTTATCGAATGTGGAACACGAGATCAGGTTGAAGCTTTAAAGTTAGGAAAAATCGATTTAGGTTTTGGTCGATTACCCATTAGTGATCCTGCCATTAAGAGACTTTTACTCAGAAAAGAAAAATTAAAATTAGCGATTCATAAAAAGCATCCTTTAAGTGAATTTCAAGATTCAGGAATTTACTTATCTCAAATCATTAATGAGACGATTTTTTCTTATCCCACTACACCTAAGCCAAATTTTTCGACCACCATCCAAGCTTTATTTACCAAGTTGGGTTTAATTCCAGCCAAATTGACCGAAGTCCGCGAAATTCATATGGCATTGGGATTAGTGGCATCGGGTGAGGGTATTTGTATTATTCCGGAAAGTGCCTGTGACATTGGAATGAAGAATCTAATTTACTTAAACATATTAGACCTAGAAGCCTATAGTCCGATTTCTCTATCCATGCGTAACATGGACCAAAGTTCGTATATTCCTAAAATTCTAGATTGTATTGAAGAGATCTATAGCCAAGAAGAAGTGTCTAGAAATTTGAATTTATAAATTTTTAATACGATTAAAATTGAATTTTCATGTTATTTTAAAACTTTAAACCTATAGGTAATATGTAAAAGGAATTATTGAATGAGAAAAATTTTAGGACTAGCTTCTCTCATTATGTCTACAGGTGTTGTACATGCTGAACAATTACATGAACAAGAACAAATTTCTCCATACAGTGCAAATGTAACCTTCGCGAGTCAATATATATCACGTGGTTTCCAACAAACATGGGGTAAGCCAGCTTTACAGATTGGTTTAGATTATGCAAATCCAAATGGATTATTTGTGGGTACTTGGGCATCGAATGTGAGTTCTAACTATCTTAGAGATGCTTCAGTTGAGTGGGATTTTTATGCAGGTTATATAAAAACTTTTGATAAGTTTTCGGCTGGAATGACGGTTTTTTATTACTATTATCCGGGAGCTGAAAGCACGCCTGAAACGGGTAGTAGCAGTTATAACTATGGCGAAATTGTGCCTCAAATTGGTTATGGACCTTTAACGCTTAAATATTTCATTACCTACACGCCAGATTATGCGGGTTATAACTCCAAGACGATGGGCGGCCCTGAGGGTAAACGTTCAAGAGGAACAACATATCTGGATGTAACTTTTACACAGCCACTAAATGAAACTTGGACTTTTGGTGCCCATTATGGTTATGAAAGAATTAAAAATTTCTCAGAAGCTAATTTTCAGGATGTTAAGGTTGAGCTTATTAAAGATTTAGGCGATGGTTGGAATACAGGATTAGCCTACACTAAAGCTTGGGATAAAAATGGGTTCTATAAGAAGTATAGTAATGGTGAGCCAGATGCACCTATTTCAAATCCGATTGACTCAACATTTACGGTATCAGTCAAAAAGGTGTTCTAACTTATAAGTAAAAAGCCTGATTGCTTTATTTTGAGTCATCAGGCTTTGAATAATTAATATATAAAAATTATTTTTTGATTAAATCGTAAGCCATTTTAGTATCGTCTAATTGAACGAGAGACGCATGGCGCGCCGAGAGCGGATCTTTATTTTCAATTGCTGTCAAAATTGCTTTATGTCTCGGTAAGGAGTGACCTTGTAAATTTGGGCGCAGACTTGTGACTTGAATAGATTGCTGTAAGGGTAAAACCAACATTTTTGACATATATGCCAATAAGTCATTATGCGTTGCTTTGGCAATTGCCAAGTGAAATTGAATATCTGGCTCTATAAATTCTTCAACTGTTGTGGCCTTTTCCATCCCATCATAGGCATGTTTAATACGCTGAATATCTTCATCTGTTGCCGTGCTTGCCGCAATATAAGCAAGCTCTGGTTCCAACACTCGTCGTACGGTAGAAAGTGTTTTAAAAAACTCATGTTCTGGTGTCGTTTGAATTAGCCAAAAGAGTACATCAGGGTCGAGTAAATGCCATTCTTCTTTAGGTCTCACAACAGTACCGATTTTGGGTCTTGAGTAAGTTAAACCTTTAGCATTTAAAACACGTATTGCTTCACGAAAGACAGGGCGGCTGACTTTGTATTCCTCACACAAATCAACTTCACTTGGCAGCTTTTCATTTTCTGAAATTTCTCCAGAAACAATTTTTAGTCCGAGTTGTTGAACAATTAATGCATGTTGGCTTTTGCTAGGAATAGGATTTTTATAGTCAGCTTTACTCATATTTTACTATTACGACACGTTGAATATCCTATGGTATAGATGACCTTGTCTTTTAACAAGATCATCTTTTTCTAGAACTAAATTTAGTGAGAATGGCGTGGAACTTCTGAACCGCGACAGCCGACCAAGAAATCAAAATCACAACCTTCGTCTGCTTGTAAGACATGTTCTACATAGAGTTTACGGTAGCCGCCAATAAAACTCGGAGGAGCCGGAGGTGCTAAATGCTCAAGTCGTTGTTTAAGCTCTTCATCACTCACTTCTAAATGAAGCTTTCCTTCATAAGCATCGAGCTCAATAAAGTCACCGTTTTGAACTACGGCTAAAGGCCCGCCCGCCATGGCTTCAGGGGCAACATGTAAAACTACGGTGCCGTATGCCGTACCACTCATACGTGCATCGGAAATACGGACCATATCGTTAATGCCTTTGGCTAAAACTTTTGGTGGTAGCCCCATATTTCCAACTTCAGCCATACCCGGATATCCCTTAGGACCAGCGTTTTTCATCACAAGAATACAAGTTTCATCGACATCAAGATCTGGATCGTTAATACGAGCTTTATAGTCATCAAAATTTTCAAATACTACCGCACGACCACGGTGTTTCATAAGTTCCGGTGAGGCAGCAGAAGGTTTGAGTACTGCACCTTTAGGGGCTAAATTGCCACGTAAAATACACATACCGCCATCTTGTCGAATTGGATTGTCTATTTTCCGAATCACTTCATCGTTATAAATAGGTGACTGCTGGCAATTTTCCCAGATAGCTTGACCATTCACGGTTAAAGCTTGTGGATGAGGCAAAAGATTGGCTTCACCCATACGGCGGATTACGGCAGGTAATCCACCACTGTAATAAAACTCTTCCATTAAAAAACGGCCAGAAGGCTGTAAGTCAACAATAGTTGGCATGCCACGGCCGACACGGTTCCAGTCATCGAGTTGTAAATCAACCCCAATACGTCCTGCAATTGCTTTTAAGTGAATCACGGCGTTGGTTGAACCACCAATAGCAGCATTGACTTTAATGGCATTTTCAAAAGCTTCTTTGGTTAAGATTTTAGATAAGCGTAAATCTTCGTGAACCATGTCAACAATACGCATGCCAGAAAGATGAGCTAACACATAACGGCGAGAATCTACCGCTGGAATGGCTGCATTGTGCGGTAAAGACGTACCTAAAGCTTCTGCCATACAAGCCATTGTAGAAGCGGTGCCCATGGTATTACATGTACCAGCTGAGCGTGACATACCAGATTCGGCAGATAGAAATTCATTTAAATCAATTTTGCCTGCTTTAAGTTCTTCATGCATTTGCCAAACGATGGTACCCGCACCAATGTCTTTACCTTTGTGCTTACCATTCAGCATTGGTCCACCAGTCACCACAATGGCTGGAATATCACAGCTTGCAGCACCCATTAATAAGGCAGGTGTGGTTTTGTCACAACCTGTCAGTAACACTACGCCATCGATTGGGTTGCCACGAATAGCTTCTTCAACATCCATACTGGCCAAGTTACGTGTGAACATGGCGGTAGGACGTAAATTCGACTCACCATTTGAAAACACAGGAAACTCAACAGGGTATCCACCCGCTTCCAAAATTCCTTTTTTTACGTGTTCGGCAATTTTTCGAAAATGTGCATTACATGGAGTGAGTTCAGACCATGTATTACAAATTCCAATGATCGGTTTACCTTGAAACTCATGATCTGGAATGCCTTGGTTCTTCATCCAGCTACGATACATAAAGCCATTTTTATCCGTCGTACCAAACCAGGCTGCCGAACGAAGAACTTGTTTGTTATTCATACAAATTTCCTTATATAGTATTACTATTTAAATTTATTTAAATCAAAATACACTATAAATTTTATTTTTAAAAGGTTTGAAATTTAAATAGTATTACTATATTTTAAATTGAAAGGATAATTTACGAGCAAGATGCTCTATAAGTAAATAATAGGAAATGGAGTCGAAGATGGATTTCGAAAAGGATGTAATACGGACGGTCACGTTTAAGCTCATACCCGCATTAGTCATACTATATCTCGTGGCCTATATAGACCGAGCTGCTGTTGGTTTTGCCCATTTGCACATGGGTGCAGATGTAGGGATTGGTGATGCAGCCTATGGTCTAGGAGCAGGGCTATTCTTTATTGGGTACTTTCTTTTTGAAGTACCGAGTAACTTACTTCTAGACAAATTTGGTGCCCGCAAATGGTTTACCCGCATTTTGTTGACGTGGGGTTTAATCACCATGGCAATGGCACTCATCCAGGGACCAAAAAGCTTTTATTTCTTACGTTTTTTACTCGGTGTAGCTGAAGCAGGCTTTTTCCCCGGTGTTCTCTACCTGATTACACAATGGTATCCGGTACGCCACCGCGGAAAAATTATGGGAATGTTTGTGCTTTCGCAACCGATTGCCATGATGATTGCTGGGCCTTTAGCTGGTCTATTACTTGGCATGGATGGCATTGCAAATTTACATGGTTGGCAATGGTTATTTATTGCAGTTGGATTGCCTGCTGTTTTATTGGCTTTACCAACATTCCTTTGGCTGCCAGATAATATTGATAAAGTGAAATGGTTAAGTATTGAGCAAAAACAATGGCTTAAAAATGAACTTGTTAAAGATGAAGCCGAATACGACCAAACTCGACATGCTAATCCACTTCATGCGTTAAAAGACAAACGCGTACTTTTATTGGCACTCTACTATTTACCAGTGACTTTAAGTATTTATGGTTTAAATCTCTGGTTGCCTTCTATTATCAAGCAATTTGGAGGCGGCACTGATCTTCAAATTGGTTTCTTATCTAGTATTCCCTACGTTTTCGGAATTATTGGTTTGTTAATTATTCCACGTAGTACCGATCGTCTAAATGACCGTTACGGACACTTAAGTTTTCTCTACGCACTAGGCGCTTGCGCAATGTTTCTAAGTGGCTGGTTACATTCTCCAGTCATGCAATTGGCTGCTTTGGCTGTGGTTGCATTTTGCCTATTTTCATCAACTGCTGTGTTTTGGACATTACCGGGTCGTTTCTTAACTGGTGCAAGTGCTGCTGCGGGAATTGCCTTAATTAATTCTGTCGGAAATTTAGGTGGCTATGTCGGGCCATTTGGCATTGGTCTTTTAAAAGAATACACAGGAAATATGGCTGCTGGTTTGTATTTCTTATCCATCGTCATGCTTTTCGGCCTGATTCTGACTTACATCGTCTATGCCAAGCTCGAACGCCAAAAAACACAAACAGTGAATATTCAAAAGCCTTTGTAAGGAATAAAACATGCAAATTATTCAATTTGAAAATCGTGCAAATCAACGTGCAGTTGCCAAAGTAGAAGGCAACATGGCATATCCGCTTAAGAATATACAATCGGTTCGTGATTTAGCACTTTTAGCAATCCGCAATAAAGTTTCATTGGAGCAACAAGTTGAGGCGTTAGGGTTTGAAGCGGAGACCTATGATTATTCATCTTTATTAGCAGACTTAAAGGTACTGCCGCCTTTAGACCATCCAGACCCAACACACTGTTTAGTGTCCGGTACAGGCTTAACCCATTTAGGTTCTGCATCTGCACGCGACAAAATGCATCAACAAAATTTAAGCGATGACAGCTCGATGACCGACACCATGCGGATATTTCAATGGGGGCTTCAAAAGGGCCGTCCAGCACAAGGTCAGATCGGTGCACAACCGGAATGGTTTTATAAAGGCGACGGTTCAACTGTGGTAAGGCCGGGAGCTGAATTACCTTTACCACCATTTGCCGAAGACGGCGGCGAAGAACCTGAAATTGCAGGCCTTTATTTGATTGGAGAAGACTTAAAGCCTTATCGAATCGGGTTTGCGCTGGGCAATGAATATTCTGATCACGTGATGGAACGTCGTAATTATTTATATCTTGCGCATTCAAAATTACGTTTTTGTAGTTTTGGTCCGGCTTTACGGACAGGCGAATTACCAAAACATTTAGTGGGAACCAGCCGCTTGCGCCGTGATGGACAAATTATTTGGGAAAAAGAGTTTTTGTCGGGTGAGGACAATATGTGCCATAGCTTGGCAAATCTGGAATATCACCACTTTAAATATCAACAATTCTTAAAAGCCGGGGATATTCACATCCATTATTTCGGTACAGCCACTTTATCTTTTGCTGATGGTATTCAGGCACAAGTCAACGATGAGTTTGAAATAGAGATGAAAGAATTTGGACTTCCGCTCAAAAATAAACTTGCTCATATGCAACCCGAGTTACCGATCGGTTCAGTTATCACACTCTAAGGAATATAAAATGGTTATCGGACACAACTTTATTGGCGGTTCACGTAGTGCACAAAGTTCCACTTTACTAAAAAGTGTCAATGCAACGACTGGCGAAACTTTGCCTTATGAATTTCACCATGCAACCGAGCAAGAGGTCAATCAGGCCTGTGAAGCAGCCAGTCAAGCGTTTAAGACTTACCGCCATACTTCACCTGAACAGCGTGCTACTTTTTTAGAAAATATTGCCGATGAGCTCGATGCTTTGGGTACAGATTTTCTTGAAATCGTTTCGCAAGAAACTGCCTTGCCACTTGCACGTTTGCAAGGTGAGCGTGGCCGTACCAGTGGACAAATGCGCCTGTTTGCCAAAGTGCTGCGCCGTGGTGACTTTTTAGGTGCCCGTATTGATACAGCTTTGCCAGAGCGTCAGCCTCTGCCTCGTCCAGACCTGCGTCAGATTAAAATTGGTGTTGGACCTGTGGCAGTATTTGGTGCCAGTAACTTTCCGTTAGCTTTCTCAACCGCAGGTGGCGACACTGCTTCTGCACTCGCCGCAGGCTGTTCTGTGGTGGTCAAAGCCCATAGTGGACATATGGCAACAGCAGACTTTGTCGCTCAGGCAATCGAACGTGCCGTAGAAAAGTCAAATATGCCTAAAGGTGTATTTAACATGATTTATGGCAATGGCGTGGGTGAACCACTGGTTAAGCACCCTTTAATTCAGGCGGTTGGATTTACAGGTTCACTCCGTGGTGGTCGCGCTTTATGTAATATGGCAGCAGCCCGCCCACAACCGATTCCGGTCTTTGCTGAAATGAGCAGCATTAACCCGATGCTGATGTTACCCGAAGCATTAAAAAACCGAGGGGACAAAATTGCACAGGACTTGGCAGATTCAGTCGTTCTAGGTTGTGGTCAGTTCTGTACCAATCCGGGTTTAATCTTGGGAATTAAATCAGCCGAGTTTACTCAGCTCATTACTAATCTGACTAACATTATGGGCGGCAAACCTGCTCAAACTATGCTCAATGCCGGAACCTTAAAAAGTTATACGGCAGGTCTTGAGCATTTAACCCAGCATCAAGGCATTGAACACTTGGCAGGCCAAGCCCAGCAAGGCAATCAGGCTCAGCCACAATTGTTTAAAGCTGATGTTGAGCTTTTACTGGCAGGTGACCAGCTTCTGCAAGAAGAAATCTTTGGGCCAGCAACTGTCATCATTGAAGTGGCAGATAAAGCTCAGCTCCTTCAAGCTTTACAAAGCATGAATGGTCAGCTCACTGCGACTTTAATTGCCGACGAAGCTGATTTAACCGAGTTTGCAGATGTGGTTCCGGTGCTAGAGGAAAAAGCTGGTCGATTACTTATAAATGGCTATCCAACGGGTGTGGAAGTCTGTGATGCGATGGTACATGGCGGACCATATCCTGCGACTTCAGATGCACGAGGCACTTCAGTTGGAACCTTGGCCATTGACCGTTATTTGCGTCCTGTGTGTTACCAGAACTATCCGCAAAGCTTATTGCCGGAAGCCTTAAAAGACAGTAACTCGTTGCAGATTTTAAGACTTGTTAATGGCGAAATGACCAGAGAAGCAATCTAATAAATAAAAAAGAGACCATGTGCTGGTCTCTTTTTACTCTTGTAATGAATAACAATAAATTTATATCGGAGTCGGTAAATTGAGTAATAAATTCACGTCTAATAGATATAACTATCTTATTAGTAAAGGTGTTTTATTAAATAATGGTATATCCACCATCAATTGTAATGCATGAGCCATTCATAAAACGGGCTTCATTGGAAGCTAGAAAAATGGCTAACTCGGCAACTTCTGAGGCTTCACCAAAACGGTCCAGTGGAATTTTATCAGTAGGGCGAGTTTCTAGCATTTTGGCGGTCATAGGCGTACGAATTGTACCTGGGCAAATAGCATTAATTTTGATGCCATGTTTGGCATACACTGCTGCTAGATGTTTTGTATAACCAATTACAGCATGTTTTGAGGCTGTATAAGAAGCGCCTCCCATTTGAGCAACTAGACCTGCAATAGATGCAATATTGATAATTGCACCAGAACCTTGCTCAATCATTTTAGGCAAAACTAAATTACTTAAATTGAATACAGCTTTTACATTTATGGCAAACATTCTATCCCAAAGTTCTTCGGTCGTATCTAAGCTATTGGTATATTTGTCGAAAATACCTGCATTATTAAGTAGTACATCAATTCGTCCAAACTTCTCTAGTGTAAATTCAACTAGCTGCTGGAGCTGATCAAATTGAGTGACATCAACTTGAAAAGCAAAGGCTTCTCCACCTGCGTTGATGATCTTCTCGGCAACTTGGATAGCCTGTTCTAAATTCATGTCGGCAATAATTAATTTTGCCCCTTGTTGTGCAAAAGCAATTGCTTCCGATTCCCCCATACCAGAGGCTGCACCTGTGATAATACAGACTTTATTTTGTAGTCTAGACATAATACATTTCCTAAATCCTAAGTTTTGATCTAAGCTCTCTTTGTGAAATAGATGCTTAAATATTGAAGTTCTCCTGTAAGACTTAAAATACGTATTTAGCCAAACGAGCTCTAGATACAATCTGGGAATGAAGACGATATTCAGACATACTGAGCGAATATCGGACAGGGAATTTAGAAAAGGGAAAATGATGAGGGATCAGATTATTCAACATCCGCTCTCAGAAGAGACGATTAAATACGATGACTACATTGCAGGTTTAGCAAAGGGCCTCAATATTCTTGAAGCATTTGGCACAGATCGACAGCGTTTAAATGTTACTCAGGTCGCAGAGCGAACTAATATTACTCGTACAGCAGCACGTAGATATCTAAAGACACTCAAGTTTTTAGGCTATCTTGAAACTGATGAATATTATTACTGGTTAACACATAAGGTACTTAAGTTTTCAGGGGCTTTTTTAAGTACAGCACATTTGCCAAAAATATCGCAGTCTGTGTTAAATCATTTATCTGAAAAAACGACATTAGTTTTCTCAGTGGTGGTTCAAGATAATTATGAGGTTGTTCCGATTGCTAGAAGCGTCCCGCAAAATGATCATTTCCGAGTAAGTCCTTTTGGTATTCATCTAGGTAACCGAATTCCTGCTCATGCTTCATCTACGGGTAAAGTTTTATTAGCGCATAAATCCTTAGAAGAGCAGAAAAACTGGATTAAGTTATATGGACTTAAACGATTTACTGCATATACATACACAGAAGAAGAAAGTTTTCTAGCTGCATTACAGACTATTAAGGACAATGGTTATTGTATTTCCGCTGAAGAATATGAACTGGGCGTAACAGCAATTGCGATACCGATTATTAATCAGACTGGTGATATTATTGCGGGATTAAATGCTGTTGCTCCGATTTCTAAAGTAAATGATACCTATCTGATTAATACGGTTTTGCCATTACTAAGAGAGGCAGCCAAAGAAATTCGAGACATGATTTAGTTTATTGTTTTGTAGTTTCAATCAAACGTCCTCATCGGGCGTTTTTTTATATTTAAAATAATTTTATCAATATTTTAAGACTATTTAATTTGTCTTATATAACCGTTGGAAGAGATGATTTTATAAACAGTGAACGATATAAGATGTGTTTGCGCGATCATCGTTCAATTTAAAAGAAAGTAGTCTAGTCGGAACTGTGATAGCCCCGTAGTTTAATAAAAAGAAAAGCGTTCGATACAACACTATCAGGATGGTGTAGCCAGCTATTTCAGGCAAGTGAACGCATGGATCTGTCGCAAGGAGTGACAACAATGAATACCAAATTACCTCAACAGCTTGAATGCGATTTGGTTGTGGTGGGTGCAGGTGCAGGCGGTTTGTCGACTGCGATTACTGCTAAGAAAAAAGGCTTAAATGTTATTGTCCTTGAAAAAGACGATGTGTTCGGAGGTACAACAGCTTTTTCTGGTGGAGTACTATGGGTTCCAGGGAATCATCATGCAAAACAAAATGGTATACAAGATAGCCGTGAAGCAGCATTGACCTATTTAAAGCATGAAACCAAAGAGTTTTTTAATGCTGAGGCTGTAAATGCATTTCTGGATTATGCACCTGAAATGCTCAAGTTTTTTGAACAAAATACCTCAGTCAAATTTATCCCGACACTTTATCCAGACTATCATCCGGATGCTCCGGGTGGGGTTGATATTGGTCGCTCTGTACTAGCTGCGCCGTACGATATTCGTGGTTTGGGCGAGAATATGAAACACCTACGTCCCCCCCTTAAAACAATTACCTTTATTGGCATGATGTTTAATTCATCTAATGCAGATTTAAAGCACTTTTTTAATGCCACTAAATCGTTTACTTCATTTATCTATGTGGCAAAGCGATTAGCTATTCATTTAAAAGAACTGGCTGTCTACGGTCGTGGTACTAATGTCACAAGCGGTAATGCTTTGGCTGCACGTTTGGCTAAATCTGCATTTGATTTAAATATTCCAATCTATACAGAAGCTGATGTTAAGCATTTAAATTTTGAAAATGGCAAAGTTGTTGGCGTACAAGTTCAGCAACAAGATCAGCACTGCGAGATTAAATCTAAAAACGGAGTCGTGTTGGCATGTGGCGGTTTTTCACATGATATTGAACGACTCAAACAAGTTTACGCGCACCTGAAACGTGGTGGTGAACACATCTCACCTGTGCCAAAGACTAATACAGGAGATGGTTGTCGCCTTGCAGAATCGGTTGGCGGTGTAGTGGATATTCAATATGCAGATTCTGCTGCATGGATGCCTGTGTCCAAAGTCCCTTATATAGATGGCTATGGTGTGTTCCCACATTTATTAGACCGTTATAAGCCTGGAATTATTGGTGTGCTTAAAAACGGTAAACGTTTTACCAATGAATCAAACTCTTATCATGATGTAGGTGCAGATTTATTCAGAGCTTGTGAGGAGTTTGATGAAACAGCCATGTGGTTGATCTGCGATCATAAAACGATTAGCAAATACGGTTTAGGTTATGCCAAACCCGCCCCAATGCCACTTTCATCTTTAATTAAAAAAGGATATCTCTTTAAAGGTAATAGTTTAAAAGAACTGGCTCAGCAGGTGGGAATTAATGCTGAGCAGTTGGTTAAAACAGTACAGCGTTATAACGAAGGGGCTGTTAAAGGCCAAGATCCAGAATTCCACCGTGGTTCTACTTCGTTTAACCGATATTTGGCTGATCCAGATCACAAACCAAATCCATGTGTAGCACCAATTGAGCAAGGTCCATTTTATGCTGTGAAGGTGTTTATGGGCGATTTAGGAACATTTGATGGAATCAGAACAGCTGTTACTGGTGACGTTTTAAATCAGTTTCATCAACCCATTCAAGGTTTATACGCGGTTGGTAATGACCGAGCGAGTATTATGGGTGGAAACTATCCAGGTGCAGGAATTACTTTAGGGCCAATCATGACTTTTGGTTATATCACAGGATCACATATTGCTGATTTAGCTAAAGGAGGGAACGGTTTTATATCATCTAAAAATTCTAAATCTACCAACTCTCAATCTGTTAAGGAGACTTTTCATGTTTCATAAACCGATTGTTGATCACCGTATTTATAATATTACACCAAGATGTATGCCTAGATTTCTTGAGGTATTCGATCAGCTGGCAATGCCTATTTTGAAAAAGCACTTGGGTGAGCCACTTGGTTTTTATATTAGTAATATCGGTACGTTGAATCAGGTCGTACATTTGTGGGGTTATGACAGTCTGTATGACTATGAAAATCGTAGTTTTGCCCGAGATACAGATCCTGACTTCCAAATTTATTTGAAAGCATCTGAAGGTTTAGTGACGTCACAGGTGAATCAAATTTTAAGGCCAGTGAACTTAGCTTCATTAATTAAGCCTTAAACAGCAGTTTATTTAAAAATTCCCTTAAGGAACGGTGTTTTGAGAAAAACACCGAGGGAAACTTCGTGCTTTTATAAGGAGAAACTCATGAGCACAAGTCAAATACAAAGGAAAGATGTAAAAAGCATATTAAATGAAAATAAGATGGGTGGACTACAAAAGCTCATTCTATTTTTTTGCTTTGCTATTATTGCCCTAGATGGTCTGGATGTCGTAGTCATGGGATTGATTGCTCCTCAGATTATTCAGGAGTGGGGCATTAGTGCACAAGAGTTAGCACCAGTTTTAAGTGCAGCATTGGTTGGATTAGCAATAGGTGCATTAGTTTCTGGACCTTTATCAGATAAATTTGGCCGAAAACCAGTACTAATTTTAAGTGTACTTGGGTTTGGTATTTTTACCTTGCTGACGGCTTTCTCAACTGACATTACGCATCTCTTAATTTATCGCTTTCTTACTGGATTAGGTGCAGGTGCTGCTGCTCCCAATGCAGCAACTTTAGTTTCAGAATGCGCACCAGATCACCGCCGTTCATTTGCAGTTACTGTTGCCTACTGTGGTTTTTCTCTGGGTGCTGCAGCCGGTGGTTTTTTAGCAGCATGGCTGATTCCTGAGTTTGGCTGGCGTAGTATGTTGATATTAGGCGGCGTACTACCTTTGATTTTGGTACCATTTTTATATTGGAAAATGCCTGAATCAATTACCTATCTAGTCAAGCAATCGTACTCACAAGATAAAATCAAAGTGATTTTAAAACGCTTATTTCCACAATCTTCTTTTTTAAATCAAGAAATTTATCTGAATGAAGTAAAAACCGAGAAATCTGGTCTAGGTCTAATTTTATCTAGTAAATATCGCTATGGCACGATTATGCTCTGGATCAGTTATTTCATGGCATTATTTTTAATCTATCTATGCAGTAGCTGGTTGCCAACCTTAATTAAGTCGAATCAATTTACGATTTCTCAAGCTGCCATTGTGACTTCGTTCTTTCAAATTGGTGGTCCTGTTGGGAGTATCACTCTTGGTTGGTGTATGGATCATTATCGTCCGCGTTTGGTTCTTTTTATTGCCATGTTGATTGGCGCACTTGCAACCTTTGGGTTAGGGCATTTTGGTCATGATATGGTGCTTATGTGTGTTTTTGCATGGATTCTTGGTTTTACCTTTAATGGTGGGGCCGTTGGTTTGAGTGCTTTAGCGACTGGATATTATCCGACTTCTGCTCGCGCAACCGGAGCAAGCTGGATGAATGGCATTGGGCGCTTTGGTGCTATATTAAGTGCATTTGCTGGAGCTGCGATGATCAGTTCAGGTATGCCATTTTCTATGATGTTCTCATTGTTAATGATTCCTGCTATACTTTCTGGTTTTGCTGTTTTAATTCAAGGTGTTAAAACGAAACAGTCTGTTGTGCAAACCAAAACACAGTTGAGTTAAATCAGTAATAAAGCAAGTTGATTAACAATTTTAAAATCTATCTTTGCTTCTTAAATATTTTCTATGGTTTTGAATTAGCTTGATCAGCATGCTGGTCAGGTAGGGATAAATACACTTTAAAAAATGTATAGCAGTTGATTCAGCTGAAATAATTCAAGGCTTTATGTTCATAATAAGCAATGTGCTAAGGAACAGCATTAATGAAATTTTCTATGACTTCGCTTGCGATGATTTCAACTTTTACATTCGCAAGTAGTGCTGTATTCGCCTTCGATCCTTTAGCTCAGGATCAAAAATGGATATTGGGCGATTGGAACGGAAAACGGACTCAACTCGAACAGCAAGGTTATCAATTTACCGCCGCTTTTCAAAATGAAAGTGCTGTTAATTTGAGTGGGGGATATGACGATTCACCACGACTATTTAATGCAAACCAATGGACATTTGGTACACGTCTAGATTTAGAAAAAAACGCAGGTTGGAAAGATACTCAAGCACAGTTGAGCATAACGAAACGAGATGGAAAACCGCTTTCTACTGATCGGATTAGTGATCCTAGAGCGCCGCAATTTAGTAGTGCTCAAGAGATTTATGGTCGTGGACAATGGTGGCGTTTAACCAGTGCATGGATTAAAAAAGGATTTTTGAATAATGATCTACACATTAAGGTAGGTCGTATGGGACTTTCAGATGATTTTAATGCATCACATTGTGAGTTTCAAAACTTAATGTTATGTGGAGGTCAGTTAGGTAAAACAGTAGGAGATATTTGGTTTAATAGTCCTGTAAGCCAATGGGGAATTAACGCCAAATATCAATTTTTACCTTCACTCTGGTTTGGAACAGGGGTTTATGAGGTCAATCCTGAAAATGCCTTAGAGCAACATGGTTTTAATTTGGATATGAATCAACGTAAAGGCATTTTAATTCCTGTGGAACTATCGTGGAAACCCAAACTGACCTTTTTCGATGGCTTAAGTGGTGAATATAAAGTCGGTGCATTTTTGTCAACGGCAAATGTACGGAATGTTAGTACAGATGAAAAGGGTAATATTGAGCCAAATGCAGCAGATCGGAAATGGCAAAACAATAAGCATAGTGTTTGGATTAATGCGCAACAACAGGTTTTTGCGCCTGCCGAGGACCCTAAGCGTGGTTTATTTATTTCGGCAAACTTTACTTTTAACGATAAAGCCACAACTGTTGTTGAAAACACACAGCAACTAGCGCTTTGGTATAAGGGCATATTCGAGCATCGGCCAAATGATACCATTGGTTTGGGTCTGGCACGTTTTGATGTGAATGATCGTGTCCGAGAACGCCAAAATGCATCAAATCAATTGCTGGGATTAACCGAAGCTGACTATGCGAATCCGAAATATACACCGATTCAGCATGACGAATTGAATATTGAATTGAACTATAACTTTCAATGGTCACCTAGTATTGCTTTACGACCAAATATTCAATATGTGCATCAACCAGGTGGTGTAAAACAAGTGGATGATGCTTGGATCGCTGGTATGACCATGAAACTTAATTTTTAAATATTTATGAATAAAAAGGCAAACAGAGGTTTGCCTTTTTATTTTCCAAACAAGATTTTTAGATTTTCTTGAAAAAGCGTTTCAAGTGATAAAACTTCATTTGGATTCAGGATGCCATTGTGAATCATACCCATCCACATAGGACTCACAATAAGCAATGCAAATTGCTGTGGGGAAATCGTGGCTGATAATTCTCCACGTTGAATCGCTAAACTGGTTAATTGCTCAAGCTCATACTGAATAGGTAAAAAAATCTTATTCACGTAAGTTTGACGAATATGCGGAAAATTATTTCCTTCACGTAAAATTAGGAGTGCCATATCCGCACGACCAGTCGTTTCAAGCGTTAAAACGCTGGGAATAATCTTTTTACAAATAAACTCGTAAACGGTTTCATTTTGAGTGATTTCAGAGGCGCGAATAGGACGAAATGAATCGTTGATGAGAGCATCAATTACTGCTTCAAATAACTGATCTTTAGTTTCAAAATAAGAATAAATTGTACCTTTGCCTAATTCAGCATGTTTAGCAATATCTGAAATTTTTGCTCTTGCAAAACCCACGTCAATAAAATGTTGTAGAGCAGAGTCAATAATTTTCTTTTTAGTTTCTTGCGTCTTTTCTAGACTAGGGCCGCGTGTTTTAGATTTTGTCATGTTGAACTAGATTTCATTGTTAACAAAGATTATTCTAACATAAATTGACCTGTGGGTCATATTTGAATTAAAATCGACTTAAAAGTCACTTTTGATTGGGTTATGCAGGCACCAAAGTCCAGTGTTCAATATTGCATTATTAGCTTTGCGCTGTGTCTTGCTGCTTTAAGCACCGCTCTGGCAAGCCCTCTATATGCAATCTATGAACAACAGTGGGGAGTTTCAACATCTCAAATAGGTTATATCTTCATTTCCTATATGTTAGGCGTAGTTTTTTCACTCCTGTTTTTAAATAAACTCAATGCAATTTATCACTATAAAAATGTGATTTTGGTCAGTCTAGCTTTAACCATTTTAGGTTTAATGTTGTCTGCATTGGCAAGTTCTGTTTGGTTACTGGGCTTTTCAAGGTTTCTGATTGGAATTGCTTCAGGACTTATTACCACCGCTGCAATGGTGGGACTCAAAGACCAATATCCGTTTCGTAATAAGGCATTAGCTGAAAAGCTTACTTCTATAATTACGGTCTTGGGTTTTGGTTTGGGACCTTTGATCGGTGGTGTATTAGCTGATCATACCGTGCGACCTTTGGCTGATCCTTATTGGATTATTATCTTTTTTTCACTTCTAATATTTATCAGTGTGTTTTGGGTCAAACCCAGATTTAAAATTGAGAAAAAATATCAGTTAAATGAGTTATTAAAGTTACAAGGTTTAGCATTGCCGCAGGTAGCTTCACGCAAAGTTTTCTGGGTCTGTAGTGTAGCCGCACTTTGTAGTTTCGGGGCCTTCAGCTTATATGCAGCTTTGGCTGGGACATTTATTAAAGAATTACCGATTAAATCGTCAGCTACCTTAACAGGTGTATCAATTTCAATCATTTTATTTGTGTCAGTACTAAGTCAATTATTTTGTAAATCGTTTAAAGAATTGCATGTGTTGTATGCAGGGTTATTAGCTTTATTGCTTGGAACGATTAGTTTGGTGATGGCAGAAGTCGAACACATAGTTTGGTTTTTATTGATCAGTATTTTACTGACGGGTATGGGACATGGTTTTACCCTAAGTGCTGTCTATCACTTTATTGGCAATATGATGGATCGGGAAAAAAATCCACTGATCTTTTCTAGTTATTTGTTTATTGCCTATCAAGGCACGATCTGGCCTGTCATCCTTTCCAGTTATTTTATTGAATATTTCGGGTTGGTCATCACATTAGGGCTGATTGCAGCATTATTAATGGTGACTATCGTTTGGTTGATGCATCAACTTAAATTTAAGGTAGGGCCTATATTAGCTTGTCATAAATAATGATTGCTCAGTTTTTGGAGCTTGAAAAATGTTTTAAAGGGAGTTTAGGCAATCGAAATATGATTTTGATTGCCTTAGAAGCTAAAAATTAGATATGGATCAAATTGATGATGGATGCAATTTTTTCAGAAGTTGCCATGAGTGCTGGTGCTAACTCTTCAATACGTTTAGGACTTAAACGTACAGAAGGCCCTGCAATACTGACTGTGCCAAAAGGCTCACCTGTCTGTGGGTTGAGAATGATTTTAGCCATAGCAGACATACCTAGCTCATAGGTGTCACTAATCACACCATAACCTCGCTCTCTAGAAGCATTAATCATTTGCTCTAGTTCTGTAAGGTCTTTTGGTGAGTTTGGTCCAAAGTTCTTGGCTTTATCGAAACCTTCACGTTCCACAATTCGTGAAAAGTCATTTTGATCAAGGGTAGATAAATACGCTAAACCACAAGCTGAAGCTGGTAAATAGGCCACGTTGCCAGAGTCAGGATCATATTTTAGACCTGATTTGGCTCCTTGAGCTTTACCAATCCAGATAATTTTTTCGTCTTCGATTAAACCGAGGCGAACCAGTTCAGAAGAAGTTTCTGCCAATTCATCAAGATAGGGTTGAAATGTTTCGGTAATCGAGCGCGAAGACAGAAAACTCAAACCCATTGAGGCAATTTTAAGAGTGAGCTTGTAGTGCTGAGTGATTTCATCTTGATAGATATATCCCATGTCTTTCATCGCAGTCAGAATGCGATGCATTGCAGACTTTGGGATATCAAGATCAACAGAAAGCTGACTGAGTGCACATCCGTCCACTTCTTTTAATAGTGCTTCGAGGATGAGCAAAGAACGATCGGTATTGCTGAGCATAAAAATCCTAATATTATTTTTTTGGAACAGTGTTCCAAAAAAATTAAAAACAGATTATAGTTGTTTTAGATTCTATCTCAAATGCCGTACAGATGAATCATTCAGATAAGGAGTTTCCTAATTATTCAGCTTTTGAGAATAAGTTAGGAGCAAAACTGAATAAGCGATGGAAAACGCATATTTGCTGATACACACTAATGGAGTAAGTGTATGACTCAACAGGTAAATTTAAGGGAGTTTATTGATGAAAATCGTATATCCCCAATACAAAAACTAGTCATCTTTTTATGTTTAATGATTGTCGTTGTTGATGGTATCGACATATCAATCATGGGATTTGTGGCTCCCGTCATTAAGCAGCAATGGGGAATTACTACAACTGATCTCGCACCCGTAATGAGTGCTGCTTTAATTGGTTTAGCTGTAGGCGCAGTGATTTCAGGCCCTTTGGCAGACAAGTTTGGACGTAAAAAACTACTCATTATTAACTTAATTGGTTTTGGTGTATTTACTTTATGTGCAGCAGTTTCTTCCAATGTGACAGAACTGATGATGTTCCGTTTTATTGCTGGTTTATTTATGGGAGGAGTAATGCCGCAAGCTGTTACATTGGTAACGGATTACTCTCCCATGAGAATGAATGGCCGTATGGTTACCATCATTCTAAGTGGATTCACAATTGGTGCTGCTATTGGAGGTTTTTTGGCTGCTTGGGTGATTCCACATTTTAACTGGCATGCCATGATGATTATTGGTGGAGTCCTACCACTTATTCTAGCCGTTATCGCCGTATTTAAACTACCTGAATCTATTGGTTATAAAGTCCTTAAACAACATCCAAAAGCAGAGATTGATGCCATTATCCATAAAATGGCGCCAGATTTTGATACGGCTAACACTGTTTTTGTTTTACCTAAAGCAAAAACCAATACGGTCGATAATCCAGTAAAAGCAGTCCTGAGTCCTTTTTATTTCTTAGGCAGCTTTTTGCTCTGGTGGAGCTACGCATCTGGTTTGTTTGTAGTGTATTTACTTGGAAGTTGGTTACCAATGATGAGCCATGAATTTGGTTTCAGCATTAGTGAAGCTTCAATTATCACTGCGATTTACCAGTTAGGTGGCCCAATAGGTTGTATCGCATGCGGTTATTTGATGGACAAGTTTAATCCACACCTTGGATTAGTGATTGCATATCTTTTAGCGATTGGCTTCATGTTCTTTCTAGGTGCGGTGGGTCATAACTTTGTAATGTATAGCATGATGTGTTTCTTCATCGGTATGTGGATGAATGGTGCGAATGCAGGTCTCAACAGTGTTTCAAGTTCATTCTATCCAGTTTTTGCTCGTGCAACAGGAAACAGTTGGATGCATGGTATAGGCCGATTAGGAGCAGTGGGTAGCGCATTTGCCGGAGCATATTTTTTAAGCCTAGGATGGGCGACGAGCAAAATTTTCCTTGTGCTTTGCTTACCAACCGCCGGTATGGTAGCAGCATTAATCATTATGAAACTGGTTTATTCACCAACAAAGATACGTCAGCACGAACTTAAAAAAGTTCAAATCTAAAATTTTCTAACTCATAGATTTTTAAGGAGATTGAATAATGGATATTCAATTGAATGGATCAACTCGTCTTTATTTTGTGGTCGGACATCCGATTATACAGGTCAAATCACCTGAGGGTGTAACGGTGGAACTGCTTAAAAAGGATCTAAATGCAATTGTTATACCTGCTGATGTAGCACCAGAACATTTCCCAAATTTTGTTCAGCAAAATTTGTATTTAAATAATAGTGACGGCTTGATTGTCACGGTACCTCATAAAATTTCGGCTTTGAATTGCTGCCAAAAATTAACTTCACGCGCACAGTTTATTGGGGCGGTAAATACGATTCGCCGCTGTAAAGAAGGATGGGAAGGAGACATGCTTGATGGCAAAGGCATGGTGCAAGCAATACGAAATAAGTTAATCGAGTTAAAAGATAAACGTGCCATTTTGGCAGGAGCTGGTGGAGCAGGTAAAGCGATTGCTTATGAATTACTTCTTGCTGATGTAGCGGAACTAGCAATTTTTGATGTGGATCAAACACGTCAACAGCAATTAGTTGAACAGCTGCAGCAATTAGGTAAAGGCAAAGTAGTCGCGCATAGCAATGATCCAACAGGTTTCGACGTTGTGATCAATGCGACACCTATGGGAATGAATGGTGATCCTTCTGCAGCTTTTCAATTAGAAAAAATAACTGCACAAATGTCGGTTGCAGATGTGGTGACTAGTCCTGAAAACACACCATTTATTCAGCATGCGTCGACTTTGGGATGTAACGCAGTCAAAGGAACGGACATGTTTATTGAGGTTCGTGACCTAATGATTGCTTATTTACTTGAGAAAGAGCAGGAGCAACAAGATGTCGCGTGAATATTCACTTTCTTTTTTGACAGTTGCAGATGTAACTCCTGTAGAAGCAGTCAAAATTGCAGCAAAGTGTGGTTATGCAGCAGTGGGCTTACGCCTGCTGCCAGCAGCACCTAATGAAGTAGATTATCCAATTTTAAATGATATCAAGCTAATTAAGGAAACAAGGGCTGCTTTGGATGACACAGGGGTTCGTATTGCTGATGTTGAAATTGTACGAATTACTTATGACTTTGAACCAAATAAATATTTGCAGTTTTTAAGTACCGCTGCGCAGCTCGGTGCTAGGCATATTTTAGTTGCAGGAAATGATCCTGAGCAGTCAAGACAAATACATCACTTCGCACAATTTTGTGAATTAAGTAAACAGTTTGGCTTGAGTTGTGACCTAGAGTTCATGCCATGGACCAATGTGAAAAATTTGGCGCAGGCTGAATATATCGTGAATCAATCAGGGCAAGAAAATGCTGCCATTTTAATTGATGCATTACATTTTGACCGATCAGATTCAACACTTGAGCAGATCAAAGCACTTGATCCAAAGCAATTGAACTATGTTCAGCTTTGCGATGGTTTCGCTGAATATGATCCCAGTGATGAAGGCTTAATTAAGATTGCACGTTCTAATCGATTAGTACCAGGGCAAGGCGAAATTGATCTTGTAGGGTTAATTCGTGCTTTGCCTAAAGAAATTATGTTAGCTGCAGAAGTCCCCAATTTAGTACTAGCTGAACGTCCTGCTCTCGAACGCGCTGAAATTAATTTGCAAGCAATGAAGCAGCTCGTTGCACTCGCTCAATTGGGCACTGTTACGGGGTAAGAAGTATGAACGCAAAAACCCAACAACCATTTCAGATGATTCCGATGCCAATTCGTGAATGCTACGAATGTGATGTTTTAGTCATTGGCTCAGGTGCAGGTGGGCTTTCAAGCGCTGTGACCGCAGCATATGAAGGATTAAAGGTTATTGTCGCAGAGAAAGCATCCGTATTTGGTGGAACTACTGCTGTATCGGGAGGATGGTTATGGATTCCTAATACACCTCATGCTGAACGTGAAGGACAAGCCGAACCAATTGAGATACCTAAGCTATATTTAAAAAATATTTTGGGTGAAAAATATGATGAAACAAAGATTCATACTTATTTAACTCTAGCACCAAAAATGGTGGAATTTTTCGAAACCAAAACTGAGGTTAAATTTAATATTGGTGCTGCAGTACCTGACTTTTTCAATATTGAAGGTGCTAGGGTTGGATGGCGTTCGGTTGTTGCTGCACCTTACGATGGCCGTTTACTTGGTCAGAAACTAAATATCCTACGTCCACCAATTCCTGAAACTACGCTTTGGGGAATGGGTATCGCTTCTGGCACAGATATGAAGCATTTCATTAATACTTTTAATGCAATTCCATCCTTTATCTATGCGACCAAACGAGTATTACGACATTTTTTTGATCTAATTTTTACTAAGCGCTCAACTCAAATTGTGAATGGTAATGCTTTGGTGGCTCGCTTACTCAAATCTGCATTTGATTACAAAGTAAAACTATTGGCAAATCATGCCATGACTGAATTAGTTGAAGAAAATGGTCGAGTGATTGGAGCATTATTTAAAACACCAGCTGGCATCGTCAAGATAATAGCAAAACATGGCGTGGTATTAGCGACTGGTGGTTTTCCGCATGATGAAAAACGTAAACAAGCTTTATTCAAACATGTGAGTGAAGGTACTCCTCATCATTCAGCTGCTCCTGAAACAAATATGGGTGATGGCTTAAGTGCAGCAGAAGCAATTGGTGCAACTGTTGACCAAACCTTGCCTTGGTCTGGCGCATGGGCACCTGTTTCACTAATGCCACGTTTAGATGGAACTTTAGGTCGCTTTCCACATTTGGTTGAGCGAGGTAAACCAGGGTTAATTGCTGTTTTAAAAAATGGCTGTCGGTTCACGAATGAAGGTGATTCCTATCCATTATTTATTAAGGATCTATTCAAACACACACCGCAAGGCAAACAAGCACATTGCTGGTTGATTTGCGATCATAAGTTCATTCGCCGTTACGGTTTAGGCGCTGTTAAACCTTTTCCAATTTCTCTAAAGCCTTGGCTAGACAACGGTTACTTAAAACAAGGAAACACTATTCAAGAGCTGGCTGTGGCATGCGGTATAGATCCAGTTCAGTTTTTAAAAACAGTTGAGCAGTACAACCAATATGCATATTTAGGTCAAGATCCCGAGTTTCAACGTGGCACTACACCTTATCAAAAAGCGCAAGGTGATGCCGATCATCATCCGAACCCATGTATTGCCCCGATTGAAAATGGACCATTTTATGCAGTTGAGGTGGTGCCAGGAAGTTTAGGGACATTTGCAGGACTGGTTACAGATGAATATGCCCAAGTTCTAAATAAAACAGGGCAACCGATTAATGGATTATTTGCGGCTGGAAATGATCTAAATAGCATCATGGGTGGTCAATATCCAAGTGGTGGAATTACCTTAGGTCCAGCCATGACATTTGGTTATCTTGCTGCAAAAAAAATTGCTGAACAAGCTAGAACTGAAACAGTAGCGTTCACGCCACATAAGCAAGATTAAGGAGAATTGAACATGGATAAAGAAGTTGATTTATTGGTTATTGGCGGTGGTGCAGCAGGCATGTCTGCTGCACTTTTTGCCAAGCTTAATGGATTAGATGTCTTACTTTGCGAAAAGGCTTCACAAGTAGGGGGGACTTCAGCAACATCAGGTGGAACCATTTGGGCACCAGGCTCACATTTGAGTGTTCAAGCAGGTGTTCCTGATGATATTGCGCAAGCTCGAATTTTTCTTAAATCTGTCGTTGGTGAACGTTGTGGTGAAGAACTTCGTGAAGCATTTCTAGCTTCATGTGCGGATATGGTTCGGGATTTAGATGAGAAAACTACAGTTAAGCTTAATGCTTGTTTAGCACATCCCGATTATGTGAAAAACCAACCAGGAGAAGCATTTGGTGGTCGTGCACTTGCGCCTGCTGAGTTTGATGCAAGTGTTTTAGGTGCTGACTTTAAATATGTACGTCCTCCACGAGCGGAATTTATGGGCTTAGGCGGCATGATGGTCAATCGTACTGAATTAAATGCATTGTTAAATCCTATACAAAGCTTTCAGAACTTTATGACCACCTTGAAAGTTGTGATGCCCTATTTTCTGTCACGTCTACGCTTTAATCGGGGTACACGGCTTGTTATGGGTAATGCTTTGGTAGGTAGCTTATTTTATAACCTTAAACAAAAACATATTCCTGTTTGGTTCAATGCACCACTGCAAGAATTATTAGTCGAAAACGGCAAAGTGGTAGGAGCCAAAATTGAAACTGAACAAGGCGTAAAAGTTGTTCGTGCCAGAAAAGGTGTAGTTTTAGCCACAGGTGGTGTGGGGTGGAATATAAAGTTGCGTCAACAATTGTTTCCTAAAGGTTTAATTGCAGACTCACTGTCACCTTACTCAAACACGGGTGATGGGCTTAGTAAAGCTATGGAAAAAGGTGCAAAACTTGATCCCTCTGTGGATAGCAGTGTGCTTTATTTTCCATGTTCAATTCATGTTCATGCCAATGGTTATAAAGCTATTTGGCCGCACATTATTTTAGACCGGGCCAAACCAGGCGTGATAGCTGTCAATGATGATGGCAAACGCTTTGTTAATGAATCAGATTCGTACCACGACTTTTGTATGGCTCAGCTTAAAACAAATCAAGGTAAACCAAAAATTCAGTCTTACCTGATTTGTGACCAAACTGCGATTCAAAAATATGGGTTAGGTTTTGTTTTGCCAGGTGCAAAAAAACTCGATTACTACCTCAAAGCAAAATATTTATTCTCTGCAAATTCACTAGAAGAGCTTGCCCAAAAGGTTGGGATTAACGCTCAAGGATTGGTGAATACAGTTCAACGTTTTAATCACCTCGTTGAACAGGGTGTAGACACAGACTTTGGTAAAGGCAGTGGTGTGATGAATCGCTTTAACGGAGATCCTGAAGTCAAACCTAATCCATGCTTGGGCAAACTTGAGCAAGGTCCCTTTTACGCTTTACCTGTCATTCCAATGGACTGTGCGAGTAGTGGTGGATTAGCTGGCGACATTTATGGTCGAGTGCTTGATCAGAATAATCAGGTGATTACTGGACTATTTGCCTGTGGTAATGACCTATCTTCAATTTTTAAAGGAACATATCCAGGCCCAGGAACAACACTAGGGCCAGGGATGGTATTTGCTTGGCGAATTGCTCAATTTGCCGCAGGAAAACTAAATAAACAAGTGACTGAACAACCTACACAAATGACACAACCACGGAGAACAGCATGAAGCTTTATCAACTGATTAACATCACTATCAAAATGGGTACAACTGCAACTGTTGCAGCAGGTATTCAAAGTTTTTACCAAGATGAGACAGCTAAGGGTAAGTTACTTGGAGTATTTTTCTCTGATATAGGCGAGCTCAACCAAGTTGTTGTATTACGCAGCTATGCTTCACAACAAGAATTAGATGATGAAAATGCGCGTTTAGCAGCACAAGAAAACTTGTTTGGTGCATCTGAAAATATTATTAGATATTCAGTAGAAAATTTTGCTGGTTTTGACTTCTTACCAGAAGTTGAGGTGGGTGAATTTGGTCCTGTCTATGAAATCCGCACTTATGAGTTGAAACATGGTGGTGTTCCCCATGTTCTTGAGGCATGGAAAAATGCAGTGCCAACTCGGACTCAATACTCAAAATTAACAATAGCGATGTATGCTCTTGATGGCACACCTCGTATTGTAAGTATTTGGCCATATGCGTCATTGAATGAGCGTTCGGAGGTCCGTGCCAAATCAGTGGCAGATGGTATTTGGCCACCAAAAGGTGGTCCACAGTGGTTAACTCATGAAATGAAGTCAATGATTGCATTACCAACTTCAGTATCGCCACTGAAATAAAATTTGGTAATGATGTATTAAAAACTAGCCTGCTAAATTAGTGGGCTAGTTCTAAAAAAGAGGTAATAGATAAATGCACATTACTTTTTAAAAAAATTAAACTAAAAATATTCTAACTAATTGTGTGTTAAATTCTCTTGTACAACTATGACAACAATTCCTAATAAATTCCCCACATTGTACAATTAGGAAAAACAATATTTCCTAATTTATTAGTTAATGTTAATAGAGCACTCTAGCTTAACCCTTTATTTTAATATCATTCAGGCCATTTGTTAATTTATTTGCTAAATGAGTAAATGTAATCATATCGTCAAGTGTAAAGCCATGTAGAGCCTGCTTATAAAAATTATAAATATTTTCTTGCAATTGTTCCCATCGAGCAATTCCTTCTTTGGTCAGCATGATATTTTTTGCACGACGATCTGTTGTGTCAATTTGACGTATTACATATCCTTCACGCTCGAGTCGCTTCAAAACACCATCTAAATTTTGTCTACTTACATCTAGATATTCAGTTAATTCAGTAAATGACATAACTGAATTAGTTTGTGGCCTTGATAATGCACCTAAAACTGCCCAATGTACCGATGAGATTCCTAGTTCATTTACACATTGACGATCTAATGAGTTTCCAAGTTGAAACAATCTGAAGAATAATCTGTTGTGGATTGGATAAAGAGATTGATCATAACTTTGTTGATCTTTTTGGGTCATAATCTAAACTGCTAAGTATTGAGGATTTATCTATATTATATACTTATAAGTAGATGCATTTATTGAAAATAAAAAATGGAATATTGATGATTTATGTAATATTGGTATCGATTTAAATAGTCTGATTTGATAGTTTTTATCGGAAATTATCAAACCAGCTATATGTCAGCAACATTTCAAGTTGGTTTCGTAGTATTAGCTCTAAAGTCACAAACAAGGAAGTAAATTTCTATCAACCGACATATGTATGTACTCATTTAAACCAACTCAAGTAATTATCCTTTTTTATCATTCTTAGCTTCGGACTACAGATACCAAACAAAGTATTAAATATCTGCTATAGCACGACAAACACCATTCTGAACATTAATATCCTTATGAGTTAATTTTTCACCGTTTAAATATCATTGATTTGTAAATTGTGCTTTACGCTTTTCAATAAACGCTTGTATACCTTCAGCTGCATCTTTAGTTTGGGTACTGGCAAGAAACATTTCACTTTCGAGCGCTAAACCATCAGTAATATTCAAATCTAATGCCGATTGAACAGCCTTTATGATAAATGCTGTGGATGCAGGAAATTTCTCTCCAAAATTTGATAAGAAATCCAAACCTGCTTGAGTAGAATTTTCATTAGCAGTAATTTGTGTAATCAGACCAATTTCTTTTGCCTCTATTGCATCGAAAATTCTTCCACTTAAAATCAATTCTAACGCTTTGGCATGGCCTACGATACGAGGTAAGCGTTGTGTACCGCCATAACCAGGAAGTAATCCTAATTTAATTTCAGGTAAACCAAATTTAGAATCAAGGCGGCAGATACGAAAAGTACAAGCCATAGCTAATTCTAAACCTCCGCCTAAAGCAGTACCTTTAATTACGGCTATTGTAGGAAATGGTAGGTTGCTAATTTTATTGAAAACATTTTGCCCTTTACGTGAAAGCTCAAGATATTCAGTAGGCGTTTTATTTTGTAGTTCTGTAATATCTGCTCCAGCACAAAAAGCTTTTTCACCTTGGCCAGTAAAAATGAGAGCACGAGGATGGGCCTGATTAACTTTGTTAAGTAAGTCATCAATATTTTGAATCATTTCCTTGTTTAGAGCATTTCTTGCTTCTGGCCGACAAAGAGTAATTATAGCGATATCATTCTGATAAATTAGCGTTGCATTCATTTTTTAAACTCCTTTTTGACACTAAAAAGCATATTGAAATATTTAATTATGTCAATATATTTGCATTATTTGTTTATTTGAAATTTTTATATCCAACAAAAACAAATATTTAAAATTATTTTAAATAAAAATATATCAACATATTGACACAAAATATCACTCTCATTACTCTTATTTGAAATGGAGTGTGAATTCTTCAATCAACAAGTATGGGCAAAAATGTAATTAATAAAATTGCAGATAATAAAGAGTCATGCATATCAAGGAGATGATCATGCAGTACATTGATGTACACAAAATTGCTAGTGATGCAAAGTTTAATAAGTTTCATGCCAAGGTATTACTTTGGTGTTTCATTGTTATTATTATTGATGGCTATGACATAGCTGTTGCTGGTATAGCTATCCCTTCAATTATGGAAAAGATGGGGGTCAGTGCTTCGACTGCAGGTTTTATGGCTAGTTCTGCATTATTCGGTATGATGGTTGGTGCCATTTTTTTAGGAGCTATATCCGATAAAATTGGCCGGCGTTTGACTATCGCGATCTGTGTATTTCTATTTAGTGTCTTCACAGCAGTAGCTGGAATGACGAATGATCCTATTAGTTTTAGTATTATGCGTTTTATTGCAGGCTTAGGTATCGGTGGTGTTATGCCTAATGTTGTAGCACAAATGACTGAGTATGCCCCGAAAAAAATACGTAATTTCATGACTGCCTTGATGTTTTCTGGCTATGCTATAGGGGGGATCTTGGCAGCTTTGCTGGGTAAACAATTTATTGTGGAATTTGGTTGGCAGGTTGTGTTTTTTGCGGCGGGTATCCCTGTATTACTCATTCCTTTTATTATGAAATCAATGCCAGAATCATTGGCATATCTAAGTAAGAATAAAAAAGATCTAGAACTAAAAGAGATTGTTCGGCTTATTGAACCAAATATTCAGATAAATAATGAAACAGAGTTACTCAGTATGAAAGATACTAGCTCTGATCATATTCCTGTTACACAATTATTTGCTAATGGTCGTGGTTTTAGCACAGTTATGTTTTGGGTGGCGTTCTTCACTGGACTGTTTATGGTCTATTCATTAAGTACATGGTTGACTAAATTAATGGCTATGTCGGGCTATACGCTTGGTTCAGCATTAAGCTTCGTGGTTGCTCTAAATATTGGTGGCATCATTGGTGCCGTAGGTGGAGGTTGGCTGGCTGACCGTATGCATATCAAGTGGGTATTGGTGTTTATGTACAGTTTGGGAAGTGTATTTTTGTACTTAATGACTCTGCCAATGCCAATACATATGTTGTATATCACGATTGCAGTAGTTGGAGCTTGCTCTACTGGTGCTCAAATTGTTGCTTATTCTTATTGCGGTCAGTTTTATCCTGCTGAGATTCGTTCAACCGGCATTGGTTTGGCATCGGGTGTAGGACGTTTAGGAGCGATAGGTGCGCCATTACTGATAGGAATGATTATGGCCCTGAATTTACCGATTGAACAAAATTTCATGGTGATTGCAGCAGCAGGTTTAATTGGTGCAATTGCTTTATCATTCATTAATCATAATCGCTCATTTTCAACATAATTTACTTTGGCATGGTCTATTACTTCAGTATGCAGTAATAGACCATTTTTTATCTTTATTCGAGGAATTACATGAAGGCTCTTGTTGCTGTAAAACGCGTGGTTGATGCCAACGTCAAAGTTCGTGTTAAGCCGGACAATAGTGGGGTTGACCTTACTAACGTTAAAATGTCAATTAACCCATTTTGTGAAATCGCAGTGGAAGAAGCGGTTCGCTTAAAAGAAAAAGGAACAGTATCAGAAATCGTTGTTGTTTCTGTTGGTCCTAAAGAAGCTCAAGAACAAATCCGTTCTGCAATGGCTTTGGGTGCAGACCGCGGTATTTTGGTTGAAACTACTGATGAAATTGGCGCTTTAGAAGTTGCTAAAATTTTAAAAGGTGTTGTTGATGCTGAAAAACCAGAACTTATCCTTCTTGGTAAACAAGCAATTGATGATGACTCTAACCAAGTAGGTCAAATGCTTGGCGCATTATTAGGTGCGGGCCAAGGTACATTCGCTTCTGAAGTGAAAGTTGATGGCGGCAAAGTACAAGTAACTCGTGAAGTTGACGGTGGTTTACAAACTGTTGAACTGGCACTTCCAGCAATCATTACAACTGACTTGCGTTTGAATGAGCCACGTTATGCAGCATTGCCTAACATCATGAAAGCTCGTAAGAAGCCACTTGATACTAAATCTCCTGCTGATTATGGCGTTACAGCTGGTACTAAGCTTAAAACTGTTAAAGTTGAAGCTCCAGCAGAACGTAAAGCTGGCGTACAAGTGAAATCTGTAGATGAGCTTGTTGAAAAATTGAAAAATGAAGCGAAAGTGATCTAATACGGAAGGATAAAATCATGAGTATTTTAGTTATCGCTGACCACAACAACCAAGTACTTAACGGTGCTACTTTAAACGTTGTTGCTGCAGCACAAAAAATCGGTGGTGATATTACTGTATTAGTTGCTGGTTCTGGTGCTCAGGCAGTTGCTGATGCTGCTGCTAAAGTTGCTGGTGTAAGCAAGGTTTTACTTGCTGACAACGCAGCTTATGCAAACCAGTTAGCTGAAAACGTAGCTGCTTTAGTTGCTGATTTGGCTAAAGGTTACAAATACGTATTAGCTGCCTCTACAACGACTGGTAAGAACATTCTTCCACGTGTTGCAGCTCTTCTTGATGTAAGCATGATCACAGATATTATTTCTGTTGAATCTGCGAATACATTCAAGCGTCCGATCTATGCAGGTAATGCGATTGCGACTGTTCAATCTGACGAAGCAATCATTGTTGGTACAGTTCGTGGTACAGCATTTGATCCAGTAGCTGCTGAAGGTGGTTCTGCTACCGTTGAAGCAGTAAGTGAAGCGAAAGATGCAGGTATTTCTAATTTTGTATCTGAAGAAATCGTGAAACTTGACCGTCCTGAATTGACAGCTGCTCGAATTGTTGTTTCTGGTGGTCGTGGTGTAGGTTCTGGTGAGAACTACCATAAAGTACTTGATCCATTAGCTGACAAGCTTGGTGCAGCGCAAGGTGCTTCACGTGCGGCAGTTGATGCAGGCTTCGTACCTAACGACTTCCAGGTTGGTCAAACTGGTAAGATCGTTGCACCTGACCTTTATGTTGCTGTAGGTATTTCTGGTGCGATCCAGCATTTGGCTGGTATGAAAGATTCTAAAGTTATTGTTGCAATCAACAAAGACGAAGAAGCGCCAATCAACGGTGTTGCTGACTACTGGTTAGTTGGTGATTTGAACACTGTGGTACCAGAGTTGGTATCTAAACTTTAATCTTTACTGGTTAAAGTCAAAAACCCTTAGTTTTTACTAAGGGTTTTTTATTATTGAACAATTCTTTTATTCTTCAAAACAGTGAATTCCTCATCATCAAGATAACGTTGCAGAATTAAATCACTATCTTCCGCTAAGAGAGGGGGAGTTTTTTTATATTCAACTGGTGTTTTTGAAAGTTTAATAGGTGAGCCGATCATTTGATAGTTGTTTTGTAAGGGATGGGGGACTTTAACTATCATATTACGTGCAATTGCCTGCGGTTCTGAGAGAGCTTGTTCAATATTATTAATCATACCAACAGGCACTTGAACAGCATGAATTTTAGTAACCCAATTCTCGGCAATATCCTTTAAAAAGTGTGACTGTAAGACCTGTATTAATGCATCTCTATGAATTACACGTTGGGCATTGGTTGAAAATTTAGGATTATGTATTAATTCAGCTAAGCCAATACTTTGGCACAATGAAATAAATTGATTGTCATTACCACAAGCAATAATGAATTCACCTTGAAGAGCTTTGAAAACCTGATAGGGCACAATATTTGCATGAGCGTTTCCATAACGACCAGGGATTTTTTCTGATACTAGATAGTTCATTCCAAGCTGGGACATGCAAGCAATTTGAGTGTCTAGTAGTGCCATATCAATATATTGGCCTTCGCCCGTTTTATGACGTGAAAGAAGAGCAGCTTGGATGGCAATATTGGAATATAAACCAGTTGTTAAATCAGCAAGTGCAATGCCGGCTTTTTGCGGGCCTCCTCCTGATAAATCATCACGCTCTCCTGTAACACTCATCATTCCTCCCATACCTTGAATGATAAAATCATACCCAGGTTCTTTAGAGCGGGGGCCTGTTTGCCCAAAACCTGTAATAGAACAGTATACTAAACCAGGGTTGATTTTAGATAAGCTCTCATAGTCTAGTCCATAGCGCTTAAGGGTGCCTGTTTTATAATTTTCAATTAAAACATCTGTATCTAAAACCATTTTTTTAATCAGAGCTTGACCTTCAATGGTTGAAATATCAATACCAACTGAAAATTTATTTCGGTTTGCTGATAGATAATAAGCAGCCTCTTGGGTATCTTGCTTTTTATTATCTTTTAACCAAGGTGGTCCCCACTGTCGAGTATCATCTCCACAATAAGGACGTTCAACTTTTATTACCTCTGCGCCAAGGTCTGCCAAGATTTGACTGCACCAAGGTCCGGCTAATATACGACTTAAATCTAATACTTTATATCCTGTTAATGCGCCCATTAGATTATCCTTTTCATATCTTGTTTTATTAGCAAATTGAAACTCTGTTATGTCGTCAGAGATTACATATTAGGGTAGTTCGGACCACCACCTGAGGCAGGAAGAACAAAGCAGCGCTTTGTCCTGCCGCAAGTGCAAAAGCTATGCTTTTGCAGAGAAGGTGGTTGTTCTATTACATGTTTGGATAGTTTGGACCACCACCACCTTCTGGCGTTACCCATGTGATGTTTTGAGATGGGTCTTTAATATCACAGGTCTTACAGTGAACACAGTTTGCTGCGTTAATCTGGAAGCGTTTAGAGCCATCATTCTCTTCCATGATTTCGTAAACACCAGCTGGGCAGTAGCGCTGTGCAGGCTCATCCC
>NZ_JAVQNT010000024.1:0-39746 GCF_031799075.1 Acinetobacter sp. V91_7 | reverse complement strand
AGTCACTGTCAGAGTCAGAGTCGCTGTCCGAATCAGAGTCACTGTCAGAGTCAGAGTCGCTATCAGAGTCAGAGTCGCTGTCCGAATCAGAGTCACTGTCCGAATCCGAGTCGCTGTCAGAATCAGAGTCACTGTCAGAGTCAGAATCGCTGTCAGAATCCGAGTCGCTGTCTGAATCCGAGTCGCTGTCAGAGTCAGAATCGCTGTCAGAATCAGAGTCACTGTCAGAGTCAGAGTCGCTGTCGCTATCCGAGTCACTGTCAGAGTCAGAATCCGAATCGCTGTCGCTATCCGAGTCACTGTCAGAGTCAGAATCACTGTCCGAATCAGAATCCGAATCGCTGTCGCTATCCGAGTCGCTGTCAGAGTCCGAGTCACTGTCAGAGTCCGAGTCGCTGTCAGAGTCCGAGTCGCTGTCCGAATCAGAGTCACTGTCAGAGTCAGAGTCGCTGTCCGAATCCGAGTCGCTATCAGAGTCAGAGTCGCTGTCTGAGTCCGAATCACTGTCAGAATCCGAGTCACTGTCAGAGTCAGAGTCCGAGTCGCTGTCAGAGTCTGAATCGCTGTCGCTATCCGAGTCGCTGTCAGAATCCGAGTCACTGTCAGAGTCAGAATCGCTGTCCGAATCAGAGTCACTGTCAGAGTCTGAATCGCTGTCAGAATCAGAGTCACTGTCAGAATCCGAGTCGCTGTCCGAATCCGAGTCGCTGTCAGAGTCAGAATCACTGTCAGAGTCAGAATCGCTGTCAGAGTCGCTGTCCGAGTCCGAGTCACTGTCAGAGTCAGAATCGCTGTCCGAATCCGAGTCGCTGTCCGAATCCGAGTCACTGTCCGAATCCGAGTCACTGTCCGAATCCGAGTCGCTGTCCGAATCCGAGTCGCTGTCTGAATCAGAGTCACTGTCTGAATCAGAGTCACTGTCAGAGTCCGAATCGCTGTCCGAATCAGAGTCGCTGTCCGAATCAGAATCGCTGTCCGAATCCGAGTCGCTGTCTAAGTTATTATTTTTATCGCTGTCATGAGCCCACCACAAAATTCCTGCTGCGGTTAGCGGTACAGATAACCATGCCCATGGAGATGCAGCTCCATCATGATAAAGCAATGGTTCGATACTATCGATATAACTATAAGTGATATGATCTAATAATGCCCCATTACTGTCAGTAAACTGTACCCACAGTAATTTATGATTATTGTCTTCAAAAACTAAACTATTATCGGTTGAATAATTACTACCGTTAAAGAAATCAATTATTACTATTTGTTCACCATTTTTTAAAGTAATAATTGCATTTCTACCGTCTTGTCTAATTTCAGAAACATCATCTTTATTTACTTTTATTAAAATAACTGATGCTTCGGAAAGAGAGACTGTATCCTTTGCTGTAATTTCTAAGGTTTCATGACTCTCCTTAGAAATTACCCTTATCTCAGACATATTTCTTCCCCTTCGTAGGATTATTTAATTAAACCAATCCAATTTAGAGCTCTTAAATTTTAATAAATAAGAAGAGCCCAAATTAAGGAATAAATTAGATAAAACAAAGGCCAACCTCAACGCACAAAGTAATTGTAAACATGAATTACATCACAAAAAATGTAGTAACAATCAGTTTATTTATTAACCAAAATAAAACCCACATTATTAATTATTATTTTTCAAAGAATTAGGGCTAGATTAAAATAAGAATATGCTTTTAATATTTTTATGTTTTAAAACACAAATAATAAAAACCACACATTTAAAACAAGATCTTATCTTTCTTAATATCTATATAGTTTTTAAACATTTAAAAACTATATAGATATACATTTATTTCACCTTTCTCTTAAAGCTTCTTTGGCTTTATTAAATGGTTTAAGCAAGTAATCCAGTACCGTTTTTTGACCAGTACGAATATCTACAGTTGCCACCATACCCGGTGTAATACCGTATGCCTTACCTTGTTTATTATAAAGCTTGTCTGAATCGGTTCTGATATAAACACGATAATAGAATTGGTCTTGTTTAACTTCATCACGAATCGTATCTGGAGAAATAACCGTAACCTTTCCTTTTAAGCCACCATAAATTGAGTAGTCATAGGCAGTAATCTTAACTAGTGCTTCTTGTCCTGGACGAATAAACGCAATGTCACGCGGTAAAATACGCGCTTCAATGAGCAGCTGTTCATCAATCGGTACAATGGTCATCAACTTACCGTTTTGTGGAATAACACCACCATGGGTAGTGACCGCAATTTCTTTTACAACACCACGTACTGGTGCTTTAAACACTGCACGATCCAAGCTGTCACTACGACCAAGTACGACTTGTTGCTGCGTTTCAATATCAGTATTCGCTTTCGATAACTCTTCACGAGCCTGCACATAATACTGGTTCTGTACATCATTCATTTTGTTTCTAAGGTCATTTGCTTCACGACGTAAACGTAAAACTTCAACCTCACTGGCCGCACCTTTAGCAACTAACGGTTCAGTCATTGCCAGTTCTTGTTGTACCAGTTGTAAAGCCTGTATAAAACCTGCAAGTGTTTGTTCTAGATTAGCTCTGCGGGACGCATATAGTGCTGTTTCTTCATGTACAAGTTTTGGTTCTTTCAGCACAATCTCAGGAAAAACCAAGGGCGTACCGTTTACTTCTGCACGCAAACGTGAAGCTGTTGCCTGAGCCGAAATAAGCAAAGATCTTGATTCACCGACATTCGATGCAAAACGGGTTGGATCTAATTGCGCAAGAATTTCACCTTTTTGAACAATGTCGCCTTCTTGTACATTCAGCTTGGTTAAAATACCGCCTTCTAACGACTGGATGACCTGCTCTTTAGACGATGGAACCACTTTACCTGTGCCTGTAGAAACTTCTTCAAGTTTAAATACCCATGCCCAGATAAAGAAAATAACTAAACCAATCCCCACAATCCAGATCACTAAACTGGCACGTGGTAACGGTGGCTCACTATAAGAGACATTCATTGAACGGGTGAGTTCTTGTTCTTGTTGTGGCTCGCTCATGAATTACCTCCTTGCACTTGTTTTTGTTGGGCTGTTGATTGATTAAGGACCTGATCTCTTGGACCATCCATCACGATTTTGCCTTCGTTAACGACAATAATGCGGTCCACCAGTTCTAAAACAGCTCGGCGGTGAGTCGCAACCACCAAGGTCCGATGGGCCAGCCATCCTTTTAAATGATCAATCAGTTGTTTCTCTGCCACATCATCAATGGCTGCTGTCGGTTCATCGAGTAATAAAATATTAGGTTGACGAATCAACAACCGAGCCAATAACAAGGCTTGTTTCTGACCACCCGAGAAACCAACGCCACCTTCTAAAATCAGGTGATCGAGTCCTTCTTTTTTCTCTTGAACAAAAGGTAATGCACCTGTCACCACTAAAGCCCGAACAATATCTTCATCTGTCGCAAGCGGAGCACCCAAAGTGAGGTTTTTACGAATCGTACCGTAGAAAAGATGTGCGTTCTGGTTGAGTAAACCCATATCACGACGTACATCAGATGGGTCAATTAAAGACAAATCCAGACCATCTAAATGCACTGCACCTTGAGTTGGGAATTGCATGCCAGATAGAAGCTGAAGCAGGGTCGATTTACCTGCACCATTGCGCCCTAAAATTGCAATTTTTTCACCAGCACGAATTTTTAAGTGGCGAATTGCAAGGCTCGGACGTGGTTCATCTTCACTATATTGGAACAAGACATTTTTTAATTCGTAGTCGCCATTTAAAGCAGCTTTATGTACCAGATGTGAACGCTCTGGCTGATCGATCGGACGTTGCATGAGTTCATCCAGGCTTTGTTTAGCAACTTTCGCCTGCTGTAAACGCCCCAATACACCAGTAATATGACTAATCGGTGCCAACATGCGTGAAGATAAAATTGAACAGGCCACTAAAGCACCCGTAGTCATTTCACCCTCCATTACCGCAAAACATCCCACCAAAACCACAAATGCGTAGGTCAAGCCTTGAATCTTTTGGGTCCATGCCATTAAAGTACCAACAATTTTACGCTGTCTCATACCGATATCGGCTGAAACTTCATTCATGTGGTTCCACTGGTTTTGGAAACGCGATTCGGCACGTAATAGCTTGATATCTTCAATACCCTGCACCGCTTCAACCAGAATGGCATTACGAATTGAAGATTCTCTCATACCCTCTTGTGCGAGTTGCGCAAGCTTCTTCTGTGCCAGAATACCCGGCAAAAGCATAAGTGGTACAACTAGCAACATCACCCAAAACAGCTTTCCGCCAATAATGGCAAAGATGATCAAGAACAGGAAAAAGAATGGAAAATCTGCCATCGCAGTAATGGTGGTAGAGGTCACCAGTTCACGAACACCTTCAAGCTCACGAATCTGCGAAATAAAACTACCTGTAGACTTTGAACGATCTTTATTTTTGATTCGTAAGGCATGACCAAATACGCGGTCAGAAACAAGTAAATCTGCTCGTTTACCAATAATGTCAGATAGATAAACTCGGGACACACGTAAGATAAACTCAAAAATAGCAGCAATGAGTACACCACCTGCCAGCACCCATAAAGTTGGAACAGACTGTGAAGGCACAACACGGTCATAGACCTGCATTGAGAAAACAATGGTTGCCAGTGCCAGTACATTGGCAATGAGTGAGGCAAACATAATATCAACGTAACGCTTCCAGTCTCTTAGAACAATGGACCAGAACCAGCTTGCTTCATAGGGTTTGATATATTCATCAATACGCGCATCGGGAATAGAGCTTTCAGGACGCAGGATATAGACATTCTTAATTGTATTTTTTAAGACATCTAGGCTTAAATTTTGAGAAAGTCCCTGATCCCCACTAAACTGGATACTGACATTTCCTTGGGTATCGGCTTTATCAACAACACCGACCTGCCCGTCATGAAACTCGACCAGAACAGGTAGCCGCCACGGATTAAGTAAATCTAATGAAAAAGGCACCTTACGCAGATTTAGCCCAACCTGACGTGTCATTAACTGTAAAACATCATCAAGGTTTTGATTCTGGTTCCAGTCAAGTTGTAAACGGATTCTTTCTTCTGAAGGCTCAATTCGATAATGTTTAGCAATCGTTAAGACCGCCTGTAACCAGGGCTGGTAATTTATTTTTGTCATCATGGTTGTACTTCGAACCCCTGAATTGAAATATTATTTAAGCCATAGGCTTGGCGGGAACGTCCTGTTGCCGAGATGTATTGCACAATACTGTTATAGATGTCATAACGTGCAGATTCGAGTTCTGAATTAGCACTATGAATGGCCTGCTCTGCATTCAATAAATCGACCAATGAACGCGTACCAAGTTTGTATTGCTCTTGATAAAGTTCACGTGTACGAACCGTAGTGGCTTGGCGATTGGTCAGCACCTGCATTTGGCGTTGTTTATTTTCAATTTGCTCACGGCTGGTTCTGATCTGATCGAGAACATCCATATAAACTGAATTAACTTTAGACTTTGCTGCTTCTTCTGCATAGCTTGCCATTTTGACCTGAGAAGAAACGGCCCCACCTTGATAAAACTGACTGCTTGCTTCAAGCATGACAGAACTGTACAGACCATCATCCTTATCATTGTTTGGGTTTCTGCCATTAATGGCCTGACTCACAGAACCTTTGACGGCCAAAGTCGGATAACGTGTTAAACGGGTCTGTTCCTTTTGCGCTTTGGCAACTTCAACACCCGCTTGCGCTGCAATCATTTTTGGAATGGTATTAAACTCAGGCTCATTATAGAGACCAGATTGCTTTACCAAATCATCGGGAATGACCCATACCTTATTAAAAACATCTACTCCTACCAGAGTTCTTAGATGTTGCTGGTACTGACGTAATAAAGATTGTTGAGCAATGAGTGTCGATTGTGCAGATTCTAAATATGTTTGTGCCTGAACTGGGTCAGCTTGGCTACTAATACCGGCATTTGCACGTAAATTGGCAATTTCCTGAATTCGCTGAATCCCGGCAATTTGCTGTTCGGCAATCTTATTTAATTGAAGATAGCGCTGAATATTGACAATCGACTGAGCCACATCAAGTGCAATATCATCAATGCTGACCAGCACATTGGCCTGCTCGACTTGTACTTTGGCACGCTGAACCGATACACCTGATTTTACTTTGCCAAAATCAAAAAGCATTTGAGTCGCAGATAACGTGAGTAACTGTCTCCCCCGCTCACCACTACCCAAATCACCTGTGGTAATACCACCTGAAAGCTGAGGATAATAACCAGCCTTGGCATAATCAATACCCGCGTTTTGGCCAGCTAAAGTTGAAATAGCTTGAGAAATATTAGGGTTTCGTTGAACTGCATATTGAATCGCATCAATTAGGCTGACTTGATTGTTCCACATCGCAGTAGAAGTCGGTAAATAGTTCCCATCATTTCCTAGCCGTTGAAATTGGCTCTGATCAAACCCTAAATTGCTTAATTTTTGGAAATCGACAGATCGATAGCTTTCATCGGGCGTGGGTTTAAAGAGTTGAGAAACTTTTTTTGTTAAGCTTTTTCCCGAGTTAACAGACGCGGTCTCTGCCTTTGTAATTGATATTGATACACTAGAGGCAATACAAAAATATAAAAAAAACTTCGTACCTGATCTGATTATAAGTTGGAAATCATTGTGGGAAAAAGGCAATTTACTCATTAGAAGATCTAATCTCTTGAAATATTGTAAAACAATCCAAAACTCAGTTAAAAATTATCAAAAATATTAAATTCCATACTTTAAATAAATAATTTTCAGAATAATTTTCTTTGCGAAAAAATAAAGTAAAAAATGATTAATTTTTAACAACTGCAACTAAACATCTAATTTACTTATAATTTAAATTATAAAAGTGAGTTTTAAACACATATATTTAAAACCAATTAAACACCTACAAAAACTATAAAATTCAATTATTAGAGTAAATAATTCCCATAAAAAAAACCTACCTCTTGGGGAAGTGGTAGGCTATAAACTCTAAAAAATCATATTAGTAAAAATATATTATTTATTTAAATTCATCAATAATGATTTATTTAAAATAAAATTAAAACACATGATTAAAAGCATATTAAATGCAAAAATATTTTCTATTTATATTAGAGCACAACACATGTACTTAAAAAAGGTTGCCAATAGTAGCCCTTTTTACATTTACATCTTTATAAAAATATATGGTCTTTATGTGAGATCCAAATAACCAAATACAGCCTTTTCAACTCGCTGTTGTAAGTGATTTAAATCACTTTCCCCTGCTATGCCTGCTGCATTAATCATTCCTTTACTTAAAGCAATTACATCTTGTGCGGCTGTCTGTGCATGTGAAATGCCAGAACGTATAAACAGATCAGAAATCATGGTCTCAAGTTCGTGTTGAAGCTGACTTTCCTCAACGTCTTTACCAATGAGTTCGGAAGCAAATTCTAGTATTCGTGCCAACTGTGGACGGCTCAATTGATGTTGCACCGCAGCATGTATGATGAGTTTTAGCTTTTCTTTTAAGTCTGCGGCATCATTTTGCTCTATGGCTTCAACGATATGATTTGAAAGCTTGGTGCGCTCACGTCGAATTAGCTCAACGATTAAAGCATCTTTAGATGGAAAGTATTGATATAGGCTTCCAATGCTTACGCCAGCAAGTTCAGCCACTGCATTTGTGTTAAATCCAGCAAAGCCTAACGACTCTAAAATGCGAGCAGCCGCCTCTAAAATAGCTTCAAAGGTAGCCACTGAGCGTGCTTGACGCAGGCGTTTGCGTGGGTCTGGGAGTGTTTCTAACATGAGCTGAAATGCGAGTATTTAATGTGAGCAATCACTCATATACTGACTGAGTCATGTTGATATGACAAGCAAATGCTGTCTTTTCAGTTGAACGACAACTCAGCCCAGTCATGGAGTGGTTATGTCTAGAACCTACACTTTTTTTATTCATTTAAGAGCTTTACCCGCTTGGTTGGCTTTAGCTCGTGAAAAGCGGGCTGAGTTTAGTAAACAAAAGCTTGAGCCAACTTTTAAGAAGTACCCAACTGTAAAAGTTCGTTGGTATGACGTTGAAGCGTTTAGTACTAAAGCCAGTGATATTGCTGTGTTTGAGGCGACATCTCTGCAAGATTATTATTTTGTGATTGATGCGATTCGAGACTCTGAGTTTTGTACAGTGCCCTACTTTGAGTTTGTAGAGATTATTCCTGCCATTGAAGATGGGTATGTGGAGTATGAAAGTTCTTTATAAAGGTTGCAGAGGAGCTTTTAGCCTAGCACGACCAGTAGGTAATCTGGTCGTAAGCATTATAGGGAGCGGTATAACATTAACTTTTACTCGAAATCAGGATATACAAAATCATATTTCCCAGTTTTTATTCTATGAATAATACTATCGGGAGGAATAACACTCCCTATTTCCGCATATAGATTCTCACCTTCTAATTTCCCTACGTATCGTTGTGGCTCATTAACTTTCCACACCCACCAATTATTAGATATATCTATTTTTGGATGATCCCCGCTACTACGGAATAAGATATTAATATTTCCAAGTTCTCGAATATTTCCAACTTTTTCCCATAAGCCCATTTTTAATCCAAACTTAGTCACGCAATGAGCATAAAAATCTATCTCGCTATTTACTATTTCTATTAAATCAATATCACCTTCTAAAGGGTATTCTTCTTTGAAAACTCTGATTACATCACTATTCAACTGAGTTGAATCAAAAGCAATCAATTGAAAGTATTTTTTCTTATCATTATCTAACTCAACTATAAATACATCACCGATTTCAGTATTTTTTCTTATCATTTTTCGATTCCAAGTTATTAATAATATTCCCTAAACATTGAATTTACTAAATTCAATGACACATCATTACTCGCTCTAATTAAGACTTAATTTTCACAACTTACTTCCTTTATTTACATCATAAATTGAAGTCTAGTTATCTTAATCTTATTTAATTACTACTCAAAATCAGGATATACAAAATCGTATTTTCCTGTTTTTATACGCTCAACAATATCGTAAGGATTAATAACTACACCAATTTCTGCCTTACGATTTCCTCCCTCTAACTTGCCTACACGAGTAAAGTCATTATCATTTATATGCCATACATACCAATTTTCAGATACTTTAATCTTCTCTGCACCCACTTTTACTCCGTAATCATTCGTATCCCGAAAAAGAATATTAGAAATATTACCAACCTCACTAGTATTTCCAACTCTTTCCCATAAGCCTATTTTTAATCCAAGCTTAGTCACACAGTGAGCATAAAACTCCACTTCACCGTTTACGATTTCCAATAAATCAATATCAGCTTCCAATGGATATACTTTTTTAAAGCTCCTGATCACATCACGATTTAATTGAGTTAAATCAAAGGCAATTAATTGAAAATATTTTTTCTTACTATTGTCTAATTTAACAGTAAAGATATCCCCGATCTTGGTGTTTTTCCTTATCATTTTTCGATTCCGAACTTTTCCCAATATTTCGGGATAATTGATTTTCTACTTCAATAGCATACTGCTATTTTACCCAAGACTAAACTGATTAATTAAGCTTCACTCCCTCTACTTTAGCTAATCAGACACCCCCATCATAAAAATTTAACTTCAAACTTTTATGATCAGTTTCCCTCCCCCAAAACTTCTCCAACACCACATCCCGCTCATCCAAACTGTTTGAACTCAACACTTGTAGCATCAAGCCATCAATTAAGTTTAAAACCATGTTGGCATCGGGATAAAATGCAGTGCTTTCCAGACTAAAGACCAAATCAAAAAGCTCTCGAAGTAGCCATTTTCGATATTCAACAGCCATGCGGTAAGCTCTTGGATAAAGCAGTTTTATTTCAAAAATGGCTTTAAACAAAAGGTGGTAAAGGCTATTTACATCGACATGTAATCGTACAATTTCTTTGAGTTTATCGGTTTGGCTTGCGTAACGGTGTGAATAGACAATTGCCAGCACTTCTTCTTTGAGTCGGCTTTTTTGAAAGCTTATGCATGTTTCAACAAGGCTTTCTTTGGAGTGAAAGTAGTTATAAAGCGTGGCTTTCGGAATTTTAGTTTCTTTGGCAATTAGGTCTACGCCCGTGTTGTGAAATCCATAGAGATTAAATAGATCTATTGCGGTATCTATTGCTTTTAATTTTTTCGAAGTCGTTTCTAAAGTTGGCATAGTTTTACCGTTCTAAATTCTTGTTGTTTCTAAATGAGATAAAAAGCCTGTGCCCTTTCTGGGAGAAAAAAAGGCACAGCAAAGCCGTAAGACGGTGCTTGGCACATCTCAAGTTTTGTGTTGCTAAGTTTTAAGTAAAAATGACTTAAAGCCTGAAAACCTTATGGCGTTCAAGCTGCTTTAAATTTTTAAGCTGTGTCCTTATAGCTTTTGGCACTGAGGGCCAAGAAATAATGGATGTGCATAGCCAACTCCTGATTTTGGGAGTTCTGCCAGAGCATTAATTTAGAATTATGGTGGCAGAACGAAAGAGGGTTGACAGACTGGTGAAAGATTTAACCAGCACACCCGAAGGTGTCCCTCTCCCGTCCTACCGCTACGGGAGGAGACGAGGAGTTTACGCATAAGACTATCCCTCAGAAGGAATAACTCTGATGCGATCTTTCATTCAGCCTGTCAAAGCCGGCTGGCAATGTAGGCCAGCACGCAAAGGATAATCTGAGTGTTTAGAAGTGTCAATGTAGCTTTTATGACAAGTAATTAAATTTCTTATTGTTTTTCATTAGATTAACTTAATTATTATTTTGGATATTATATTTAATTGTATTTTTAAAATTAGAGAGAAGCGATCCGTGCTTCTTGATTTCTTATTTAAGCTTTTAATATGACAGAACAAAGCGGAAAGTCGGTTTAGACAATCTCGGTCTGCCCCACTTGGTGATAAGCACGATTAAAATAAACCAAACTTTGGTCATGTTGGCTTTGTTTAATCGCAACAATCGGACAAATAAGAATGGTGTGTGTGCCGACTTGTTGAACTTGCTCAATCTCGCAATCGAAACTCACCAAAGCATCATCTAACACAGGTGAACCCGTTTCTAACTCAATCCACGCGCCATGTTTAAAGCGTTCTTCTGGCGTTAGCTTAGATGAAAATGCTTTTGAAATATGTTCGTGGTGTGCGCCTAAAACATTCACAGTTAAAATTTTGTTATCTAGGAAATGTGCATGTGAACTCGCAGATTGGTTCATACACACCAATAATGTCGGAGGTGTGTCAGTCACACTACAAACAGCAGAGGCAGTAAATCCAAAACGGCCAGACATGCCTGCCGTAGTCACAACACTAACTGCACTTGTGAGTAAAGACATTGCATTTCTAAAGTCTGTTGCTTGAACCATGACATTATTCCTAAATTGAATCGTACCTTGTCCTGAGTGTTTGCTATACCGCCCAACTCCATCAGGAAGGTACTTTATCGACATGCATTCTGAGTAGAACGACATGTAGTAAGTAAAATGAGGGTTACTTGTTTGATTATCAACTGCCATCAAAAAAGTAACCCTTTATACCACTTATTGGTAAAGATTAAGCAGAGAGTTCAAAACCAGTAAGTTCTCTACGAACGATTTCTGCACCTGCACTTAAAGCATTTAACTTGCCACGTGCCACTTCACGAGAAAGAGGCGCCATACCGCAGTTTGTGCAAGGGTAAAGCTTGTCGGCATCTACAAACTGAAGCGCTTTACGAAGTGTGTTAGCCACTTCTTCTGGTGTTTCAATTTGGTTAGATGCGACATCAATTGCGCCAACCATTACTTTTTTACCGCGAATGAGTTCGAGTAAATCGATAGGCACATGTGAGTTGTGACATTCTAACGAAATGATATCGATGTTAGATTTTTGCAGTTTCGGGAAAGCTTCTTCGTATTGGCGCCATTCCGAACCTAGAGTCTTTTTCCAGTCAGTATTGGCTTTAATGCCGTAACCGTAGCAAATGTGGACCGCAGTTTCACACTTAAGACCTTCAATTGCACGCTCTAAAGTTGCAACGCCCCAGTCATTTACTTCGTCAAAGAATACGTTAAATGCAGGTTCGTCAAACTGAATGATGTCTACACCAGCAGCTTCTAACTCACGCGCTTCTTGGTTCAAAATTTTAGCAAATTCCCAAGCCAGTTTTTCACGGCTCTTGTAATGACCATCGTAAAGCGTATCAATCATGGTCATTGGACCAGGTAATGCCCACTTAATAGGTTGATTAGTTTGCTGACGTAAGAACTTAGCATCTTCAACAAACACAGGCTTTTGACGAGACACAGCACCCACAACAGACGGTACGCTTGCATCGTAACGGTCACGAATACGAACGGTTTCGCGCTTCTCAAAATCTACGCCATTTAAGTGTTCAATAAACGTAGTCACAAAGTGTTGGCGGGTTTGTTCGCCATCGCTCACAATGTCGATGCCAGCAAGTTGTTGTTCGTGCAACGCCAATCGTAACGCGTCTTTTTTACCTTCAATCAGGCCTTCGTTTTCGAGTTTCCAAGGCGACCAAAGCTTTTCAGGTTCTGCAAGCCAAGACGGTTTAGGTAAGCTGCCAGCAGTTGAAGTTGGTAATAATTTTTTCATGATCAATGACCCGTATGTTGATTAATTAGGAGCGTAATTAGCAGACCACTGCTCAAGAATCGCTTGGTATGGTTTGATAAATTGCTCTTCAACAAACTTCCCCTGCTCAATAGCCAAACGGCTACGTTCTTCTCGGTCATACACAATTCGAGTAAGTGAGTAATCTTCGTTCTTCAAGCTTGGCTGATAAGATTTTCCAGCAACTGAATTTGCGTTGTAAATTTCAGGGCGGTAGATCTTTTGGAACGATTCCATTGTGCTGATGGTGCTGATCAACTCAAGATTGGTGTAATCACTCAGCAAATCACCAGTAAAATAGAACGCCAAAGGTGCAGCACTGTTTTTCGGCATGAAATAGCGAACTTTTAAGCCCATTTTTTGGAAATATTCATCTGTTAATGAATAGTCTTCTTGCTTGTATTCCACACCCAAAACAGGATGTTCATTTTCAGTGCGGTGATACACTTTAGTTGTTGAAACACTTAAGCAAATCACTGGCGCTTTTTTAAAGTTTGCTCTGTAAGTTTCAGAGTTAATAAAGCTCTTAAACAAGTTACCGTGCAATTCGCCAAATTTCTCTGGTGTGCTAAAAGTAGACTGATTTTTATTGTGGTCTAACAAAAGCACACTAAAGTCATAGTCACGTACATAAGACGAGAAGTTGTTGCCTACAATACCTTCAATGCGTTCATTGGTCTTTTTATCAACAATATTGGTTTTCAATATTTCGATTAAAGGAAGCGCACTGTTATGGCTTGCAGCATCAACATTCATTTCAACTGAAATGATTTCAAGTTCAACTGCATAGCGATCGCCTTTAGGGTTATCCCAATGAGCTAAGGTATTAAAACGATTGTCAATCATCTGTAATGTGTTGCGCAGATTCTCTTGACGGCTCATCCCTCTCGCCAAGTTAGCAAAGTTGGTTGTAATACGCGTATTGTCTGCTGGACGATAGTTTTCATCGAAACAAATACTCTTAATCGTAAATGTAAATTCTTTACTCATTTTGATCAGTACCCTAATTTCTGAGATAAACCTAAAAATATTTCGAGCTCTTTTTAAACTTTCCAGCCTTGTCAGATTTGTGCCTTATGGTCTTATCAAAACTGAATTACTGGAACGCTTCAGAGCGTGAATAGATTTATACCGTAATCACAACATGAATAAAAATGATTTAGTCTCATTCAAAACTGAGTGAAATTCATGTTTAGGGTTTAATAAAGAAGTATGAAGTTAAATATTTTTCATCTTGAGGAATTTTAGACAGCAAAAATTCAATATACGGCGGACGTGTAACACCGTTACCAATTTAAAAATTTATTATTATTTTCAATATGTTAATCAATAAAAACTTAGGGGGAATGGCTAGACCTAAAGTAATTTATGCTGACTCTCGCTCATCTCTGTTTTTAGCCATTCTAGAAATATGGTTTTACGTGAATCTTCCTCAAAAGTGCTGTGAGAAAGTAAAAAATAGGCTGAACCGTCTTGTACAACAGGTGATTTTTTTTGCAGTACGTTCCACTCTAGCTCTTTTTCAATCATATAAATTGAGATGACCGTTGCGCCGAGTCCAGCTAAGCAGCCTTCTAAACATAGATAAAAATGTTCGAGTTCGACTTTAGCGTACCCTTTTAAACTCTGCTTTAACTCTGCAATGCGGCTCATGCTTTTGAAAAAATTCGGTCTAGAGGTCGAGATAAGTACGTCTTTTGTGTCCGATGATGCAGTTGCTTGAATCATTGCGATGTATTCATCGGCAATTTTCTCGCTATAAATATGCTCTCCCCAATCAAAATCATTTCTGCGAATTGCGATATCAATATTATCTTTTTCAAAATCGACCACGCCACCTGCTGTGAGTAGCACCACATCAAAATCATGACCAAGCTTTTTAAATTTTGATAACCGTGGAATGAGCCATTTCATGGAAAGCGTCGGTTCACAGGACAAGACCAGTTGTTTGTTTTCGGTTTTGGGTTGGCTTAGCTCTATTAAACATTCATCGAGTTGACCAAAAACCTGATGGCAACAATTCAATAAAATTTCGCCCTGCTCCGTCATCAAAAGTGTTTTGTTTTTTCGATCGAACAACGGAGTATTTAAAGCTTCTTCTAAATTATAAATCTGTTTACTGACCGCACTTTGCGTCACAAATAATTTCTTTGCAGCTAAAGTCACGCTGCCATACTTCGCCACAAAATAGAAAAATTTTAATGAATTCAGCGATATTCTTTCAATCATTCCAAAAACTCATAAGTGGTTAGTCGTTTTTATCGATTTTTATTTCTAGGTTTCTGTTCAAAATAAAAATCATCTTTATTAAACCCTATTTTAGATGATGAAAAACATATTGAATATCGATATCTATCTTCATAGCCGTATAAATACAACTTCTTATTTGCAAAAAATAGCTACTTTAGGCAGTGCTTTTACTTTTCCCAACATATTCCAAAAAGTACAGACCAATCCCCTCGTTTTCAGTGAGGGCACAAGATAATGGCAGAGTTCATTGCAGTTATTTTGATTACGATTTTGGCTGTTATTAGCCCCGGCGCTGACTTCGCGATCGTGACCAAAAATAGTTATTTGTACGGCAGAAAAATAGGCGTTTTGACTTCACTTGGAATATCGCTTGGCGTGTTGGTGCATGTGACCTATACCCTTGTGGCTGTTGCATTTGTGATGACTTATACGCCGCAAATTTTGAATATTGTTAAGTATATTGGTGCGCTTTATCTGATCTATATTGGCTATAAAACCTTTATTCAAAAACCTGTTTTAGACACTGCTGCCTTAACTTCTATAGGTACTTTTCAAGCGATAAAATACGGCTTTTTTACCAATGCCCTCAACCCGAAAACCACGCTATTTGTGATTAGCACCTATACTCAAATTGTAAGTTTAACTACGCCTAAAACGATTCTTTTGGTTTATGGCTTTTTTATGTCATTTGCCCATTTCGTATGGTTTTCACTGGTGGCTGTGCTTTTTTCATCCATGCTGTTAAGGCAAAAAATGTTAGCCAAACAAGTGCAAATTAATAAGGTGATTGGCTCAATTTTATGTGTATTAGGCGTGATTCTACTTTTCACTAAGTTTCAGTAGAGCCACTTCATTTTTAAGAGACTGTAGAGTGTGGACTGAGTCCTATCTGTAGAACTCAGTCCATTCAAGCGAGTTAAGAATCTATTTTTTAAGTATTCGATTCAGATAAATTATTTACATTCCAACGATTCGCTCTTTTAAATGTTCCGACATCGTTAAATCGAACACCCATATCACGCATGACTTTATGGGCAACGGGTGCAGTCATTTGTCGAATATAGAATGGTTCTTTCACCACAAAATGATGGATGGCATGCGTCGAACCGAAGTTAAAGCAAAAGAGTTGGAACGGCATCATCCACCACGGTGTTAACACCTGAGTTTGTTGAATCACATTGCCCAATTCAACATCACCGTAGTAATGCATATTGCTTGTCACAAAGTGCAGGCAGAAGGTACGCAGCACATTTGGCGCAATCCACACCACAGTCAGAATATTAATCACATGCATAATATTTAGCGTTGTAGCTGACCATGTGATCGGTGCATTTGCCAAGCTTGAAATCATATCAACTGCATGGAAGCCTAAGAAGATATACCAAAGAGACCAATGAATAATTCCAAGTGGAAAATAAGCTAAGAACGCACGTTTAAAAATAACTTTTCTAACAGTCCAATTGCTTGCAGCAATAATGCGTAGCAAAACTGCAAAGCCATTGTCACCGATCGCGACGAGTCGGCGTATGCTCCACTGCTCTCCATTGGTTAGCGCTCTTTCTTCTAAATCGACTTCAGTGCCTGAATTTTTATGGTGATTAAAATGAAGCTCACGGCGTTTCCACGGGTTAATGGTACTTGGGCGAGCTAACCACACTAATCCCATCATTAAATGATGTGCCCATGGTTTCTTTCTAAAATACATCCAGTGAATGAGGTCGTGTTCTAACTCATGGGTAAGAGATGCAAAAAACGCAATAATGGGAATTGCGAACCACGCTGAAAGCTGATGATTGATATAGAGTACCGCTGTAGCAATCATTCCAACCAGGGAAACAAATAGAATCATCGCCCCTATTGCGTTTTGATGGTTCAAAATGGGATGGCGCTTGCGTAAAGCCACACCTTCCGCTGTGACTACTTTTTTAATGTGTTCCGTTTTTTCACTATCACTCATTCCAGCAGGATTTTTATATATGTAGGTCATCCGTTATTCCTCAGTTTTCTCATGTCCCTACTTTATTTATATCTACCTTTGTACGCTTAGCTCGAAACGCCAATCTATTGGCTATGGATGCCAAAATAGTAAGATTCAAAACAAACAAAAGATTTTTTAGTTTTGAATCTTTTATACTGCTCACAGGAATATGAGTCACAAGTTATAGGACATAACATGCCACAGACAGCAACGGCACTGGCTAGCTGGGTTAAAGCGATTCAAAAAGCGCTTGAGAAAGCAGGTGTGGATAGCCAACCTTTATTAAAACAAGCAGGTTTAGATGTTCAGGCCCTAAATGATCCAGATGCACGCTATTCATTAAAAAACACAGCAAATTTATGGAAATTAGCCGTTCAAGCGACTCAAGACTCGTGCTTTGGCCTTAAAGTTGCCAGCCAAGTCAACCAAAATACATTTCATGTGTTGGGCCATTCACTCATTACCAGCACCACACTAAAAGAAATGTTTTTAAGAATTATTCGTTACTTCCGCATAGTGACCGACATTCCTGAACTCGAATTTTATGGCGAGGGTAAAAATCATTATTTCGTTATTCATGTTCCCGACGAAGTTCAACCCGAATCTATCGATGCTTTTATCTCTGTTTTTATTCGTTCAAGTCGTGCGTTACAAGGTTCTGTTTTTTCGCCCTTACGCATTGAACTAAGACGCTCAGAGCCACAAGATTTAGAAACTTTTCAGAGTATTTTAAAAGCCCCGATTGTGTTTAATGCACCCAAAGACATGATTGTGTTTGACACAGCAACCATAGAGCAGCCTTTAGATGGTGGGAATCCTAGCCTCACCCAAGAATATGATGAGATTATTAATCGTTATCTCGCTCGATTTGATAAAGAAAATATATTGGCTCGTGTGAAAGTAAAACTCATTGAAAAATTATCTACAGGTGACTTTCAACAGCAAGACGTTGCAAAAAGTTTAGGCTTAAGTATACGGAGTCTGCAACGCAAGCTTTCGGCAGAAAATACCTCTTATAGCGAGTTACTCGACAATACACGGCACGAACTCGCTTTGTCGTATATTAAAAACTCAAGCCACAATATTACCGAAATTGCCTACATTCTTGGCTTTACCGATGTGAGTAGTTTTACCCGTGCTTTTCGACGCTGGACAGATTTATCACCGCTACACTATCGGGAAAAACATCTGTCTTTCTCTTAAATTTTTAAAAATTTTAGATAAAAAAAGATGCCTCGATGTGCATCTTTTTTTATGAATATCTTATTTTTTATTTAACAGTTCAAGCATAGACACCGTGGTGACTTTAGCCCCGACAGGCAAGGCTTTTAAATCTACAACATAGTTCGGACTATGCGGAATATAAGGCACAGGTTTGCCTTGCTTGACTGCATTAGCAAACACAACCGGATCTGCCACGCCAATGAACATAAAGTTAAACGGAATGTCTTTTTGATCACCTAATAAATGGTGAACATCTTCAGAACCCATAACGGCGGGATATTCAGTTAGAACATGTTTGTCGCCTAGCAAAGCTTTTAGTGGTCCATTTAAACGCGCAGAGAATTCTTTATTATTGACTACAGGCGTACTTGAACCCTTAAAGGTAAAAGTAGGCAATTGATCTTTACCCATGCCCTGCATTTCGGCAGCACCTTCACTCATGAACTTAATGTTATTTAACATGGTTTCGCGTATTTTTGGATCAAACCAACGCAAGTTCATTTTGACCAGTGCAGTAGAAGGAATCACATTATTCGAATTTCCAGCTTGGATTGAGCCAATCGATAAAACTGCTGCTTGTTGAGGGTCGACTGCGTTACCCATAATAGTTTGATATTGAGTTACTGCATTTGCCGCCATGCTAATTGGATTTTTGGTTAGCATTGGTAATGACCCATGCCCACCCACGCCTTTAAATAAAACATCGAGCTGATCGGTTCCCGCCATGCGTGGTCCCGGTGCATTAATGACCACTCCAACAGGTGCAGGTGTGGTATGTACTGCAAAGAAATAATCAGGTTTTGGTAAGTTGTATTTTGTCCACAAACCGTCAGTCACCATGGCTTTAGCACCCGTTATAGGCTCTTCAGCAGGTTGTGCGACTAAAATAATAGTTCCGCTCCATTCCTTTTTTAAAGCGACTAAGGTTTTTGCCATACTGAGCATCCATGTCACATGTGCATCATGACCACACATATGTGCAACAGGTGTTTCGGTTCCATCGTCGAGTTTTACCCGCACTTTACTTGCATAAGGTAAGCCAGTCGCTTCTTGAACAGTATTGGCATCCATGTCGGCACGGTACATGACCGTTGGCCCATCACCGTTTTTTAAAATTCCAACCACGCCTGTTTTTGCTATTCCAGTTTTAACATCAAACCCTAATGACTTAAGCTCTTTGGCAACAATGGCAGAGGTACGCGTTTCCATAAATCCCAATTCTGGGTGTTCATGAATATCTTTATAAACCTTACTTAACCATTCTGTTTGGCCATCAATAATAGTTAATGCTTTTTGTGAGACGGCAGGTAAATTAGATGAGTTTACTTCCGCAGGTTGAGCATTCAACGTACTGCTCAAGAGCACACAAGCTGACAAACCTAAAAAACGATAGAGTTGAACTTTATTTACCATGCTTTAAGCTCCTTCTTTGAATAATGTTCATATCTAATTAATAAGTACTTTTCTTTTAACTAATTCTTTCTTTTCTAATCGATTCAACAATGTACCAAATAGAGTTGCCATTACATACATTAAGATTGAATACACGGCTGCCGGCATAGCTGCGTCTGAACTCGCCATAACAGTTAAAGCAATCGTTAACGCCAAGGTACTGTTATGAATTCCTATTTCAAAAGCACAGGCTTTGGCTTGAAAGCTATTAATACCAAATAAACGAGGCACCAAATAACCAATCGCAAGACTACAAATACAGAAAAGTAAGGTAGCCCCACCCACTAGCCCAATGTAATTGAGAAGTTTTTGGTAATCTTTGGCAATCGCAAGTGAAACAATAAAAAGTAGAAATATGATCGCGAAAACACGTACAGGCTTATTTAGCTTCTCTGCTAAATGAGGCGAAAAATGTCTGATCAACATCCCAATCACGACGGGAACTAAAATAATCACGAATACCTGAATGATTTTAGAAAACTGTAGTCCAACATTTTGTTCACTCGCGACAAAATGTTGTAAGGCAAAGTTAACAATCAATGGCAAGGTAAAAGCGGCAATCACCGAGTTGATGGCAGTTAAAGTAATGTTGAGGGCGATATCACCTTTATATAAATAGCTATATAAATTTGCAGTTGGACCACCTGGCGAAGCGGCGAGTAATATCAGTCCCACCGCAATCATTGGAGGTAAAACAAAGACCTTACAAATGAGAAAAGCGATACTCACCAAAACGATTAGCTGGCAAAACAGTGCGACAAACACTGCCTTAGGATGCTGACGAACACGTTTAAAATCATTGAGGGTTAATTCGAGTCCCATGCCGGCCATAATAATGGCCAAAGCTATGGGTAAGAATACGGTAATTACCAATGAGTCCATTCGTTTCTTCCTTTTTAATTTTTTGTATTATTTAGAATTTATAACCAATCTTAAGTCCATACCCAATCGAGTGATTGTCCTTAAACTCACCCACGTAATAGTCACTACCCGCCTGTGCGCCAAGCTGAGCTTTTGCATCGCCTAACCAGTAATATTTCACACCACCAGAAATAAAGTATTGCGATGTTGGACTGTATTGGGCTCCCACTCCTAAGTTGTAATATCCCTTGGTTGGGCCACCCGTTGAGACTTTATCACCTGCACCAGAGTCCCAACCCACTGACACAGAGCCTAACCATTTAGGTGAAAAACGTTGCCCTACTCCCAAATTTAAAGTCCATTGGTCATCGTCATAACGAACTAAATTAAACCCTTCTGGACGGCTTGGTGTTGATAGCACCCCAATAACTTTTGAAATTTCACCAAAACGGTAAGGTTGTAGCGCCAAATCACTCCAGTTTACCCAGCGCAAGCTCCCAAACAATAAAGTTCCTTGACGTAAACCTGTTTGAAATTCTAAATTCACTGAGTTTGGAGATTTAAATTTGGTTGTGCCAGAGCCTTCGCTATTGGGTAACTCTGAAATAATATGATTTAAATAATTTTTCTTTTGCTCGGTCATCTGCCCAATAGAAATCATATAGTCGAGATGTTGGCTAACTAAATCGCGTCCTTGCTGAGCCGTTAACATATCAATTAACGGCGCATTTTCAGTTGCGTTTACCTTGTGGGTAATGGCAGAACGATAGGTAAGCGAAACTTTAACGGCCTTTTCAGGAATTTGATAAGCCAGTCCAGCTAACCAGCCCCAATCACCCACAGTTTTAGTTTGAAAGTCATAGCCATTATAAAGACTAAACACATTGCCTCTTAAATTGACCTGACTTTTGAAGGTTTGATAAACCGGCCCTGCAAAAATATTCCAGTTTTTATTAGGCTGATAACCGGCAATGAAGCTAAAACTTTGGATATCAAATTCCGATTTTGCATTTCCTGTAGGAACTTGGCCAGAAGTAGCATTTGCAAGGCTTGTAGCCGTAATACCAGGAAGCATAACTGTGTCTTTCGGCGTTGCGACAAAGCCATTTAGTCCTGAATATTCGGTGTCAGCACCAAAAGGCTGATCGTAAAGCAACCCAAATGAATACTGCGGTGCAAGCTGAAATTTTAAAGCTGCAGTCGGCCGATAATCTGTATTGGCAATATCTGAAATTGACTGATGTGAAGGGTTAGTACCAGATTCCACTCCTTTTAAATCAGTATCTGTTATACCTAAACTGGCTTCAAAATAATTTCCCGGTTGTAAAAATGCTGATACGGATTGACCTGTTTTATCAAATGCAGCAGCCTGTAATGCACTTGTACAAATTGAAGCGATTCCCAATACTAATGTTCTATTTCTTACTACAAAAATCATGGATCCATCCTGGATTTTTTTATTTTGATTGTTCACTTTATTTAGATTTTGAGTGGTGCGCTTAGCCCCAAACGCCAATTCGTTGACTATGGATGCCATATTTAAAAATTATAAAATTGCCTCTCTGAAATGAGATAAGTTCCTTTGAACTCAAGATTAAAGACGACAAAGATTTAAAACTTTCAGATAATTTTTTAAGAAACTTTTGTATTTATTGCTGTTAATATTAAAGCGCATGATAGATTTCCCAATCCTTCATATCTCTATAAATCAAGGATGATGAGCAAATACATTTATTATGGAAATCAAGCAAATAAAATATTTTTTGACGGTGGTTGAAGCAGGCAGTATTGGTAAAGCTGCTCAAAAACTCGATGTCGGTGCGTCAGCAATCAGTCAACAAATTAGCAAGCTAGAGCAAGAGCTAAGCATTCGCCTATTACAGCGTAATGCTTTTGGTGTGACCCCTACTCCCGCAGGGCTCGCCTTTTTAAAACATTCTCAACTCATTTTACGTCAGATTAACTTTGCGGTAGATGCTGCTCATTCGGCACGGCTTTCAGGCCACGTGAGCCTTGGTTTTCCACCCACCATTACCGCTTTAATTGGCATCCCTTTAATGAAATTAATGTCTGAACGCTATCCAGACATTCGCCTAGAAATTGTGGAAACGCTGTCGGGCAATCTCATTCAGTCAATCAACTCGCGTCAGCTTGATATTGCCATTATTTTTACCAATGAAATTGACAAACAATGGTCCATACAACCGCTGGTACGCGAACAAATGTATTTAATGGCACGCAAAGAAGTGCTCGAAAAATACGGTCTTGCTGAGTGCATCAAAAGCGGCATTATTCGGTCTCAACAAATTGGTGATATTCCTTTAGTGTTGCCACGGCAGCGTCATAGCTTAAGAAAACTGCTTGAGCACAAGATTGGACAACTCAATGTCGTCTATGAAATTGATGGCCTGCACTTACTCATGGATAGCCTGATTCACCTCGACCTTGCTAGCGTCCGCCCCGGAAGTGCTTGTCTACAAGAGTACAAACATAAGCTTCAACTACTAAAATTGATCGATCCTGAAGTCGAGCGAATCAATTACTTAGTCAGCCTTGCCGAAGAAGAATTATCACCTGCTGCACTTGCTGCAAAATCGGCAATTAAAGCCTGTGTGAAAGAGTTGATTCAAAACCAAATTTGGCCATGTTCTGAAATTATTTTATAAAGGGTCATTAATTTTATTAAATACCCAATTAATTTTGCCCTCTCACTCCCTCCTGCTTTTTAAGATTACATTTTCCTCCGAATGATAAGTGAATTTCTGTTTATCGAATTATAGATGTGTAGTTTGAACTGGAAACAAGGCATCACATTTTCTACAAAGGACACCTTTAAATCTCATCTCTAACCCATTTGCTATTTAGGTTTATTGAATGAGTCGATTTAAGGCCCTCTATTGAAGATCGTGAATGTTTCCATTTTATCAGGCCAAGGAGGTCTCCAATGGATGTCGTGAATAACCGTAGGGCTACTTTTAAAAAAATATTAAATGTAACGAGTGGCAACTTTTTAGAACAGTACGATTTTTTTCTTTTTGGTTTCTATGCCACTTATATCGCAGCAAAATTTTTCCACTCTGAAAATGAATATGTCTCTTTAATGATGACGTTTACCGTGTTTGCTGCGGGCTTTCTTATGCGTCCTCTCGGCGCTATTTTCTTGGGCGCTTATGTCGACAGAGTTGGTCGACGTAAAGGTCTTATTGTTACCTTGAGCCTTATGGCAATCGGAACCATCTTAATTACCTTTGTACCGGGTTATGAAACCATTGGTATTATTGCGCCAATTTTGGTGGTCATCGGGCGTCTATTACAAGGCTTCTCGGCAGGTGTTGAATCTGGCGGTGTATCGATTTATCTAGCTGAAATTGCAACAGATAAAAACCGTGGATTTATTACAAGCTGGCAGTCTGGCAGCCAACAAATTGCGGTTGTGTTTGCAGCATTACTTGGCTACTGGCTCAACACCATTTTAACTCATGCTCAAGTGGGTGAATGGGGCTGGCGTATTCCGTTCTTAATTGGTTGTTTAATTATTCCTTTAATCTTCTTGTTCCGCCGTACTTTAGAGGAAACTGAAGACTTTAAAGCTCAAAAAACTCATCCATCAACCAAAGAAATTTTCAGCACGCTTGCGAGCAACTGGCGCATCGTACTTGCGGGCATGATGATGAGTGCCATGACCACAACAACGTTCTACTTCATTACGGTTTACACCACAGTGTATGCAAAACGTACTTTAGAAATGTCGGTAACAGATAGCCTTTTAGCGACTGTGTTTGTTGGTTTGTCGAATTTCTTCTGGTTGCCAATGGGTGGCTTACTTTCAGACAAAATTGGTCGTCGTCCTGTTTTAGTCGGCATTACGACACTTGCCATCTTTACAACTTATCCAGTTTTAAGCTGGTTGGTGAGTGACATTAGTTTCACCAACCTTTTGATTACGCTTGCTTACTTCTCGTTCTTCTTTGGTCTGTACAACGGAACCATGGTCGCAACGCTTGCCGAAGTGATGCCAAAACGTGTACGTACAGTCGGCTTCTCTTTAGCTTTTAGTCTTGCAGCAGCTATTTTTGGTGGCATGACTCCAATTGCATGTACATATCTAGTTGAACACACCGGTAACGCAAGTACACCAGCATTCTGGCTGATGTTAGCAGCGGTATGTAGCCTGATCTCAAGCTTATATCTATGCCGTGGTTCTAAACAGAAAAATACTGACGCAATTGCTGAACCTGTGAAGGTTAGCGCTTAAAACAACAACTTAACCTGAAATTTTAATGAACAGTACGGCGCATGTTGCAGCCGTACTGTGCTCTCCTATCATTAAAGCGAGATACTATGAAAAAGTCCCCTATCTTCATGACCATTTGCCTAGCTGGTGCAGGCTTAGGCTCGACCCTTGCTAACGCAGATACACTCGAAGTGATTAGCTCAGGCGGTTTTTATTCATCTATGGAAAAACTCATTCCAATATTTGAAAAGCAAACTGGCCATAACGTTCATCTCTCGTCTGGTTCATCCATGGGCGCATCGCCAACTGCAATCCCAAATCGACTCGATCGTGGTGAACATTTTGATGTCGTAGTGTTAGCGGCTCCTGAACTAAACAAACTCGCAGAAAAGGGTTATGTAGATCCAAATTCGCAAAGTGCTTTAGTCAATTCAAGCATTGGTATGGCTGTACCTAAAGGTGCGCCAAAACCAGACATTAGTTCTGCTGCAAAATTCGAAAAGGTTTTATTAAATGCCAAGCACATCGGCTATTCCGCAAGTGCAAGCGGCACGCATCTTGAAAAAGATGTTTTCCCAAGCTTCCCGCCTGTGGAATACAAAGTGATTTCTGGTAAAGCTGAAAAAGTAGTAGGTGATCGTGTTGCAAAGCGTATTGCTGAAGGTCAGTTTGATATTGGTTTCCAACAAATTAGCGAAATCAAACCTTTTACTGGTCAATATGGTCAGGTTGATTTAGTGGGTCCAATTCCTGCGCCTTATCAGAAAGTCACCGTGTTTGCAGCGGGTATTGGTAAAAACTCTGAACATGAAAAAGTTGCAAAAGAACTCATCAAGTTTGTGAAATCGCCACAAGCAACACAAATTATTGAAGAACAGGGTCTTGAGCAGGTTAAACAATAAAAGCTCTAAAAGGCAACATCTTGAGGTGATATTGCCTTTACTCTGTTGGTGGTTTACTCAGCGTAATAGAACAAAATGTATAGCAATAAACCAGTGTAGAATAATCAATAAAGGTCAATGTAGTATTTGCCGTGGAACTCAAACAATTAAAGTATTTTATTGCAGTGATCGAGTCAGGAAGCTTGGGTAAAGCTGCAAAAAATCTCGATATTGGAACGTCTGCATTAAGTCAGCAAATCTCAAAATTAGAAAGCGAACTTTCTATTCGCCTTTTACAACGTACCGCTTTGGGTACAGTTCCTACCCCTGCGGGTTTAGCTTTTTTTCAACAGGTTCAACTGGCGCTTAGGCATCTAGATCATGCCGTAGATTCTGCTCATTCTTCACGTTTAAGTGGACATGTCACCGTTGGATTTTCTCCGAGTGTTGCAGCGGTTATTGGTACGCATTTTTTAAAACTCATGAGAAATCGTTACCCCGACATTAAAGTACGTTTAATTGAAGGCTTATCGGGTGATCTCAAAGCCTTGGTTAATGCAAGACAGCTCGATGTTGCAATCATCTTTAGTGACGATGTAGACCCTCAGTGGGCGATACAGCCTTTAGTCAAAGAACAGATGTTTTTAATTTCGCCTAAAGAAGTGCTGAGCCAGTACCACCTTGAAAGCTGTATCGACACTCAAACCATTACCCATCCACAACTAAAAGAACTTCCACTGATTTTACCGAGCCAACGACATGGGCTGCGTTTGTTGCTCGAACAAAAAATTCATCAGCTTAAAGTGGCCTATGAAATTGATGGGCTACATTTGCTAATGGAAAGCATTAGCCAACTGGAAATGGCAACCATCCAACCTGCGGGTGCATCATTAAACTCACGGCAAGACCTATGTTTGCTACGCGTTGTAGAACCTGCCATTGAACGCATTAACTATTTAATTAGTCTGTCTGAAGAAGAGCTCTCGCCTGCCACCTTAGCCACGAAAGTGGTGATTCGTGCTTGTGTGACCAACCTGATTAATGAAAAGCGTTGGCCCGGTGCGAAACTCATAAACACTTAAGCCATTAGTGTTTATTTTTACTAAACACCCATTCAAGCCCAGCCTCTCACTCCATCCTCTCTTTTAAAGCTACATTAGCCCTAGCTGAGAAAGGGAGAAATCCATGCATGATGTGATTGTAATTGGTGGTGGGAATGCCGCACTGTGTGCCGCGCTCACAGCAAAAGAAAGTGGCGCGTCTGTGCTTGTCATAGAAGCAGCACCTAAAGAATGGCGTGGTGGTAACTCACAACACACTCGTAACCTTCGCTGCATGCATGATGCTCCTCAAGATGTATTGGTCGATGCCTACCCAGAAGAAGAATATTGGCAAGACCTACTTAAAGTAACTGCCGGAAAAACCAATGAGCACTTAGCCCGTCTGGTCATTCGTAGCACAGCAACCTGCCGTGACTGGATGCGTAAACATGGTGTGAATTTTCAGCCGCCACTATCGGGTGCTTTGCATGTTGCACGTACCAATGCGTTTTTTATGGGTGGTGGTAAAGCCCTTATGAATGCGTATTACCGTAGTGCTCAAGCACTTGGCATCGAGATTTTATACAACACAAAAATTAAAGATCTAAAGTTAAACCAAGGACATTTTGAAGCCGCAATTGCTGAAGATGGTCGTGTGTTTAAAGCAAAAAGCTGTGTATTGGCCGCAGGTGGTTTTGAGTCAAATCTGGAATGGCTAAGAGAAGCATGGGGACAAAATGAAAACGGCGAATGGCCTGCCGATAATTTCATTATTCGTGGTACTCGCTTTAATCAAGGCAACTTACTCAAATTTATGATAGATCAAGGCGCCGATATTATTGGTGACCCATCTCAATCCCACTGCGTCGCTGTAGATGCACGAGCACCGCTATATGACGGCGGTATCTGCACCCGTATTGACTGCGTTTCACTGGGAATTGTGGTCAATAACAAAGCCGAACGTTTTTACGATGAGGGCGAAGACTTCTGGCCAAAACGTTATGCGATTTGGGGCCGTCTGGTTGCCAAACAACCACAGCAAATTGCCTATTCCATTATCGACTCAAAAGCCATTGGTCGCTTTATGCCACCTGTGTTTGCGGGCGTAAAAGCAAATAGCATTCAAGAGTTAGCCGAAAAAATCGGTCTAGACGCAAAAACCTTATGCCACACCGTAGAAGAGTTTAACCAATCTTGCGTGCAAGGTACCTTTAACCATACGGTTTTAGATGACTGCACCACCCAAAATATTGTGCCCAACAAAACCCACTGGGCAGTTCCGCTTGATCAACCACCCTTCTATGCCTATGCCCTCAAACCCGGTATTACCTTTACCTATTTAGGTTTAAAAGTCGAAGACGATGCTGCGGTACGTTTTAACAATAAAGCCAGCCGCAACTTGTTTGTCGCTGGTGAAATGATGGCAGGTAACGTACTCGGTCAGGGTTATACCGCAGGCGTTGGCATGTCGATTGGAACGACCTTTGGACGCATTGCCGGAAAAAATGCAGCCCACTATGCACTTTCACAAGGAGTTGAACATGAATGCTAGTACTAAAGCCCTAATTCCAGTTGTTCAGCTCTCTGACCATGAGCAGGAAGTTCAAAGAGCGCTACAGATTTGTAATGCTTGTCGCTACTGCGAGTCATTTTGTGCTGTATTTGCGGCGATGACTAAGCGCCTTGAGTTCAATCAAGCCGATATTCATTACCTCGCAAACTTGTGCCATAACTGCGGTGCATGTTTACATGCTTGCCAATATGCCCCACCGCATGAGTTTGGTGTAAATATTCCACAAGCGATGGCACAAGTACGTTTAGAAACTTATCAAGAGTTTGCGACCCCTCAGCCTTTAGGCCGACTTTATAAGTCTGTCGGGATTCCTTTTGTCTCGGCATTAACACTTATTTTCTTTTTATGTATGTTAGCTGTGGTGTGGTACAAAGGCACAGACCTGTTTGCAGGCTATCAAGGTAATTTCTATGCGATTTTCCCGCATAACTTTTTAGCTCTACTTTTTGGAGCGACCTTTACAGTTGCGATTGTTCTGCTCGGCATAGGAATTAGTAAATTCTGGCGAGAAACGTCTAAAGTCATTCATGGCAAAGTTGAGAAACCAGACCTTGTGCAAGCCACCCAAAATGTATTAACGCTTAAATATTTAGATGGTGGGCATGGCAAAGGCTGTAATGAGCAAGATGACCGTTACACACAAATCCGTCGCGTGTTCCATCACCTGACTTTTTATGGCTTTATGCTTTGCTTTGCAGCCACAGGCGTAGCGACTTTATATCACTATTTCCTTAACCTACATGCGCCTTACCCTATTTTTAGCTTACCTGTGATTTTGGGTACTTTGGGTGGACTTGGCCTAGTGGTTGGGCCATCTGGCTTGCTGTATTTAAATCTTAAACGCCATCCATTACATGGTGACCGCGAGCAAAAACCTGTAGATCGAGGCTTTATTTTCCTTCTACTTATCGTTAGTGCTTCGGGGTTAGCCCTCATGGCATTTCGTAATACCCCTTACATGGCACTTTTACTGATTTTCCATTTAGCTACGGTGATGACCTTCTTTATTACCATGCCATTTGGAAAGTTCGCACATGGTTTTTACCGCAGTGCTTCTTTACTCAAATTCGCCATCGAAGAGCGTATTTCTAAAAAGTCATAATTTCACTCAAAAGTATTCACTATGCAGGTAGTGAATACTTTTATTATTTTTCAGCTCAAAACACTTCATACCTTCCCTACTTTTTACTATTTAAAATTCCTAAGCCATACATCGGCCACTTGGTACTCGCTTTAATATTGTTAATTAGCATCGCCACCAAAACCAAAGACACTGCACCGACCAAAACAGGAAAAATTAAGAAACTCCATTCGTAGTGAATGCTGCTCGCGGTGAGCAAAATAACTAAAGGATTGGCACCCGCTGGTGGATGAACGCACTTAAAAATCTGCATGAGTGCAATAGCACAGCCCACTGATAAAGCAATTGTAAAAATAGAAACACCGACAAATTTTAGAAAAAATAAGCCCACAAAAGCCGAGATAAGATGCCCAAATATGATATTTCTCGGCTGTGCCAAAGGTGACTGAGACACGGTATAGAGTAATACACAGGTCGCACCAAACGGCGCCATGATAAAGATATTGTGTGTGAGCTTACTCAACCACAGAAGTATAAAAATACTGAGCGTACCTCCAATAAGGCTTCTTAAAACATCAACTTTATTGGGCGATGGAGCCAGTTTTTCTTTGCCATAAAAGATCGAGAACATGGTTTTTTCCTCAAACAAAAATTTGCTTTTTAAAAAGCATATAGATAAAATTTCAAATAGTACAGATCTGTACTATTTTATTTTTTGGAAAAGACACATGTCAAAATCTGCCTTAAAAATATTAGATACAGCCGAGAAACTATTTAATGAAAATAGTTTTGTCGGGGTTGGCGTTGACCTGATTCGCGATGAATCTGGCTGCTCTAAAACCACCATGTACACGTACTATAAAAATAAAAATCAACTGGTTAAGTCTGTACTCGTTGCACGTGATGAACGGTTTAAGCAAAGCCTTTTGGGCTATGTGGGAGATGCAACAGGGTTGGAAGCCATCAATAAAATTCTGGATTGGCACACCAATTGGTTTAGACAAGATTTTTTTAAAGGCTGTTTATTTGTAAGAGCAGTCGCTGAATCTAACCAAGATGATCAAGACATTATTTCTATTTCTAAAGCCCATAAACAATGGATTAAAGTACTGATTGCGCAAAACTGCAATGTACCGAATGGTGAAGCTTTATCTGAGCTGATCTATACGGTGATTGAAGGCTTAATTAGCCGCTTTTTAGTCGATGGTTTCGATGAAACACTTGCGATAAACATGAAAAATTCTATTAATCAATTATTTAATATTCATCAACATTAGTATGAGAACTTAAAATGGAAGTGGACCATATTTTTATTTGTGTACAATCAGGCGCTCCCGAAGCTGAAACTTTAAAAAAATTCGGTCTAACAGAAGGTTCATCCAATAAGCACCCGGGTCAAGGTACAGAAAACAGACGCTTTTTCTTTAAAAATAGCTTTATCGAATTAATCTTTTTAAATAACCCCGAAGAAGCCTCAAGTGATCTCACAAAACCGACTCTGCTTTTTGAGCGACTAAGTACTCAAAATAATATCGCGTCCCCTTTTGGTATTTGTTTTCGCCCTAAAAATAAAGATGATAACGGTGCAAAATTTCCTAACTGGGTGTACAAGCCAAGCTATTTACCAGCCAGCTTAGAAGTAAATGTTGCCAAAGATTCTGTGGTATCTGAACCGATGTGGTTCTTCCTTTCATTTGCTTCACGACCAGACCTTGCTGCAGAAGAAAAACAACAACCGCTTGTTCATAGCAAAGATTTATCAGAAATCACTGCGATTAAAGTTTCTATTCCAAACCTTGAAAAGCACCCTACTTCATTGCTGTTCAATTCGCTTGATGATTTTGAAGTGACTAATGGATCGGAGCATTTAATGGAAATTAGTTTTGATCATGAACATCAAGGAATAATTCATGATTTCAGACCAGAGCTGCCGCTTATTTTTAAATATTAAAACGCTTAGTTTCTAATAAAAAACTGTGATTTATTGCAAATCACAGTTTTTATTTAAATTGAATCACATTAAAAACGACAATAGCTTAAGCAATTTTTCCATCAATAATACCTTTCTCTTTTAGCGCAGCCAGTTCTTCTGCTGTTTTAAATCTCGATAAGATTTGAGCAGTATGTTCACCAAGCTCTGGCGGTGCATGATGATATTCAACTGGAGTATCAGACAGCTTGATTGGTGAGCCAATCGTTTGGAAGTTTTCATTTAAACGATGAGGAATATTGACCACCAAGTTGCGATGTACGATTTGTGGTTCTGCCAAAGCATCTTCAATTGAGTTGATGACACCCACTGGTACTTTTAAAGCATGAATCATCTCAACCCATTCTTTGGCAGTTTTCTGCAAAAAGTGCTCTGACAATAAAGGAATCAGTTCATTTCGATACTTTACGCGGTCTTGATTGCGTACAAACTTTTCATTTTCGAGTAGCTCTGGATAACCAATCGCAATACATAAATCTTTAAACTGTTTGTCGTTACCACAAGCAATAATAAATTCTTTATCTTTAGCCTTAAAAGTTTGATACGGCACAATACTTGGGTGTTGATTGCCCATACGCTGCGGTGCTTTACCCGAAGCTAAATAATTCATTCCCTGAATTGCAAGTGCTGCAACCTGCACATCAAGTAGTGACATATCAATATATTGACCGCGCCCCGTGTGTGAGCGTGCAATCAGTGCAGCTTGAATGGCAATGGTTGAATACAATCCAGTTTGAATGTCTACCACGGCCACACCAACCTTTTGCGCACCACCGCCTGCTACGTCATCAGGCTCGCCAGTAATGCTCATTAAGCCTGACATACCCTGAATAATAAAATCATAACCGGGCTCTTCTGCACGTGGACCATCTTGCCCAAACCCAGTAATCGAGCAATACACAATGTTCGGGTTCAGCTCACTTAATGATGCATAGTCCAAACCATATTTAGCCAAAGATCCTGTCTTGTAGTTTTCAATTACAACATCGGCAGTCTTAGCAATTTCATAAATTAAAGCCTGACCTTCAGGTGTGGTTATGTCCACCGCAACAGAATATTTATTGCGGTTGGTACACTGGAAATAACCAGATTCACGGGTCATGTTTCCGTCTTGATCGGGCATCCATGGTGGTCCCCACATACGGGTGTCATCACCGACTCGAGGACGTTCAATTTTAATCACTTCTGCGCCAAGGTCTGCCAAGATTTGCCCACACCACGGACCCGCAAGCACACGACTTAAATCTAAAACCCGAATTCCTTGTAATGCACCCATAACGATACCCTTATCTTTTTAGAAGGTACTCAACGCACCTTCTTGTCATTGTTTATGATTGTTTTTGCGGATCGTACTGACGATCTTTAATAAATAAGCCTGGCAATATACCCGCAACAAAATACGCAGCGCCCATTACAATAAAGGCCATGGTAAACGTACCGCCCGATGCCAAGAAACCAATGGTTGCTGGTGCAATTGCAGCACCGACACGACCAATGTTATAGGCACCACCAATGGCTGTTCCGCGTACATCAGTTGAAAAACTTTCAGCCATATACGTCGCGTTCACACCATATGGAATGCCATATAAGAAGCCAAAGGTGATCAATAAATACAAAATATTGTCAGGGGTATTGAAGAAAATAATAATTGGCAAGAACACGGCGCTGGCAATTGTTCCAAACACGAAAACAGCACGGCGGTTAAATTTATCAGCAAGATAACCCGCTAAAATTTTGCCTAGAATCATTGCGGTATATGAACCCACCATATAACTGGTTAAGTTTTTAAAGTTCATATGCACTTCTGTTTCTAAATAACTTGGCATCCAGTTGTTAATGCCGTAATAACCAAACTGTAAGAAGAATGCTGTAGTCATCCACAACAAAAACATTTTACGGTGCTTAAAGTTATTAAAAATTTGCTTATAGATACTGCTACTTTTTGGTTTTTCATCCACCACAATTTCTTTAGGCTGTCTGTTGCCTTGTAAACTTTCAATTTTGGTGAGCTGCCAAGATTTTGGCTCTGGCACAAATCGTTGTAGAAAAATATTAACAAAAGCAGGCACCACGGTCAGAAAGAACAAAACACGCCAGCCATGATCGGGAATAATTGCACCAGCTAACAGCGTCGCAGCAATATAGCCCACTGTTTGGCCAGTCTGTAAAGTGCCCAATACTGTTGTACGGTAAGTTGTCGGCACATATTCAGCCATTAAGGTATTACAAGCCATATAGAGTGCTCCGATTCCTAAAGCACCAATAAAGCGTAAAGCCATAAATTGCTCGAAGCTTTGCGTAAAACCCAATAAACAAGTCGCTACCGAAAAGAAGGTCACCGAGTTGGCAATGGTCCGTACACGACCAAACTTGTCACATGCCCAACCACCCAAAATACCGCCAACGCCCAATCCTGCCAACGACGCACTACCCAATGCGCCCGCTTGAAAGGTACTTAAACCAAACTCTGTCTTTAAACTGGTTAAGCTATAAGACAGCAGCATAATATCAATGCCATCGACCACCATCGCAAAATAGGCAAATAACAACGCCCATTTCCATGTATGTGGTCCGATCTTTTCATATGTTCCAAGGTTACTTGGAAATGTATTTCTTAACTCTTTCGATATTACTTGAACGTCATTGTTCATCTTTAGTTCCTCATTTTCCCAAATGAGTCATCGATAGCCTACTTATGTTTTCTGTATGACTTAATCTTCTATATTTTTCATTATCTTATATTCAATTTTAAGTACGCAGAGGTACATCTTCACATGAGTATCCTTACGATGAATCTTGTCATTATCCATAAATTTTTGCGTAAAAATCCCTAAAGGTGCTCTTGAAAGAACACCTCTATTTTTAAAAATGAATGAGTTAGTTACTAAATGCCGCGATGCCTGTTTGCGCACGGCCTAAAATCAGGGCATGAACGTCATGTGTACCCTCGTAGGTATTCACAACTTCAAGATTGACCAAATGACGTGCCACACCAAACTCATCGCTAATACCGTTTCCACCCATCATGTCACGTGCCATGCGAGCAATATCAAGCGCCTTTCCACAGTTGTTACGCTTAATTAAAGATGTGCCTTCAACTGACGCAATACCTTCATCTTTCATACGGCCAAAACGTAAAGCTATTTGCAAACCTAATGCAATTTCAGTTTGCATGTCAGCCAGTTTCTTTTGAATCAACTGATTTGCAGCCAAGGGACGACCAAACTGTTTACGGTCCATTGTATATCGATGTACGGTATGCCAACAGAACTCGGCAGCACCCATTGCGCCCCATGCAATGCCATAGCGGGCACTATTTAGGCAAGTGAACGGACCACGCAAACCCCGAACTTCAGGGAATGCATTTTCTTCAGGCACAAAAACGTTATCCATCACAATTTCACCCGTAATCGATGCACGTAAACCGACCTTGCCATGAATGGCAGGCGCAGATAGTCCTTCCCAGCCCTTTTCTAAAATAAAGCCTCGAATATCACCCACATTACCTTCAGCAGAAACTTCTTTTGCCCAAACCACAAATACATCAGCAATTGGACTATTGGTAATCCACATTTTTGCGCCAGTTAAACGATAACCACCATCAACTTTTTTAGCACGTGTAATCATACTGCCCGGGTCTGAGCCATGGTCAGGTTCGGTCAAACCAAAACAGCCAATGTATTCACCAGTGGCAAGTTTAGGTAAGTACTTCTGCTTTTGCTCTTCGGTACCAAATTCATGAATCGGAACCATCACCAATGAGCTTTGTACACTCGCCATAGAGCGATAGCCCGAATCGACATATTCAATTTCACGCGCAACCAAACCATAACTCACATAGTTCAAACCCGCACCGCCATATTGCTCAGGGATGGTTGGACCCAGTAAGCCAAGCTCTCCCATTTCACGAAAAATAGACGGATCTGTTGTTTCATGGCGGAATTGTTCAAGTACACGTGGTTGCAAGCGTTCTTGGCAATAAGCATGAGCCGCATCACGAATCATGCGCTCATCTTCGGTAAGCTGTTGCTCAATTAAAAATGGATCTTGCCAGTTAAATTGAACTTTTGCTTTTTTTGTTGTCACCATGTGATTCATCGCATCCTCTGCTTGATTTGATCTTCTTTATTTAACTCGATGTTATGCGTGAAAAATGTAGTAATCAAACGATAAATCTTCATGCAGATATGCGACTTACGCATATTTAAAATGAGTCGCGTTAAATTTAGATATTTAATTCATTATATTTCATTAAAAATGGCTTATTTTTAGACTAAACTCTGCTATCTGCATTTAGGTCATATGCTGTTTTGAAATATGACGACAAATAAAAGGATTTTATTTATGCGAAGAAGTATCCCGTCAATTCAGGGCCTGATTTGCTTTGAAAGTGCAGCAAAACATTTAAGTTATACCTATGCTGCGCAAGAGTTATGTATTACCCAAAGTGCAGTCTCTCGCCAAATTCAGCAGCTAGAAGATTTCTTGGGTGTTGAATTATTCATACGTACTCGGCATGGCGTTGAACTGACCATTGCAGGCCAACAATATTTTAAAAGCATCAAGCCTTACTTGTTAGGTTTAGAGAAATGCACAGCCGATGTGATTTCTCATAAGGGTTTAGGTGGTACGCTAAAATTGGGTGTGGTACCCACATTTGCAACGCGCTGGTTATTACCCAAGCTCCATCTTTTAAATCAAAAACACCCTGAAATTACGGTTCACTTAGAGACCAGTACCAAGCCCTTTTTATTTAACGACAATATTTTTGACGCTGCTATTTTTGCAGGTACGCAGCAGCAAATTGACCACTGGCCCGGCATACAAGCGCATTATTTAATGGATGAAGAAATTGTACCTGTATGCTCCCCAAGGCTGATCGAAAAGTATTTTCCAGATGCAGTGATGATCAATGAAAATACCTATGATTTAAGCTCCGAAGATTTACTAAAAATTCCCCTGCTGCAACAAACCACTCGGCCTAGCATTTGGCAAGAATGGTTTCTGACTCATCACATGCAACATCCAAAACCCTTTGATGGACAACGCCATGAGTTATTTTCAATGCTTGCAGTTGCCGCCAGTCATGACATGGGAATGGCCTTAATTCCACAAATGTTAATTGAGTCTGAACTACAAAAAAAAGAACTGGTAATTGTTTCCAATAAAAAACTAAAAGGCAGCCGAAAGTACTACCTCATCCATTCAAGCCAAGACATCACACCGACCATTCAGAAATTTGTTGACTGGATTCACCACGAATTAGAGCAGCTAAAAAGTAACACAGCTCTATAGCTATTATTGAACACCCAATATTGCGATTTATACTCATAAAAAAAGATTGTGATTGATGAGATCACAACCTTTTTAATTAACCGTAATTTACTTTGAATTAATGACTCATCAATTGAATATCTGAACCACTACGTTTCGGGTCAATCAAGATTTTGGCATGTTGTTCAGGGTCGCGTAACGCTTCAAATGCACTCGTAACACCCTCTAAACCTACAACACCGGTAATCAGTGGTGAGCAGTTCACTTTACCTTCTGCAATCATATGCAGGGCATCTCGAAACTCAAGCGGTGTATAGCCCAACACGAACTGAATTTCTAACTCTTTATTAATCGCAAGTGCAGGTTCTATTTTGTCACTTTGCATGCATACACCCACCCCGACAATTCGGGAAAACAAAGGTGCACCTTCAATAATTTGCTGTAAAACACCCGGTACGCCCACACACTCAAAAATAACAGGACGCTTTGGCAGAGCGCCTAACTTATCAATCATGCGCCATCCATGCCACCAAGGTAAGCGTGTTGCTTGCAACTTATCAAACAGTCCCATGCCCATATTAATTGCATCAGAAACATTGCCAAGCAAACCAAACTCTTTCCAGTTGGCAAATGGCGATGTCTCTTTCGGATCTACCACAATATCGGCACCACATTGCTCGGCAAGCTTACGGCGATTTGGCGAAAAGTCGCTGGCAACCACGGTTTTAACCCCAGCCGCTTTAAGCATTAATATAACGCCTAACCCAACAGGGCCACAGCCAATCACAATAGCTGGTTCACTGTTTTTAACACGACTACGGCGAACAGCATGCAATGCAACCGCCATAGGTTCAGTCATGGCCGCACTATCTGCATCTAGACCATTGGGTACTTCAAACATCAAGCTCGATTGAGCCAATACTTGCTCGGCATAACCGCCCGAAGCATTTGGCGAAAGCCCTGTAGATAAATAACCATGCTGGTCTACATTCAAAAGAGGCATCGCACAAACGAGTGTATCGGCTTTAAATTTATGACGAGTTTTTGGACCATAATCCAAAACTTTGCCACAAAACTCATGACCAAGTACGAATGGATCGGTAGATTTTGCTAAACCGTTAAATCCTACGCGTGCGGCTAAATCATGCATGTGGTCGCAGTGATGTTGCATATGCAAATCAGAGCCACAAATCCCGCATCGCACCACTTCTAATAACACCTGTCCTTTTGTAGGAGTTAATTTCGGTTGGTCCACCACTTCTAATTTTGCTTGATGACAAAGTACCGACTTCATTTGAACGCTTCCTATTTCTTCTTTTCATTTACTTGCCAGAAATAGATTTCTACAGATAAATTAATCGCTTTATCAGTTTGGTCTTTAGCAAGCCTTCACTCATATTTACAAGTAACAGACGAAATACCAATGACCATTCTTTAGCCAATCCATTGTTAAAGAGTCAACAGTAGGTAGGCTCAGCGAGATTAAAAACAATAAAAATCTTAGTGCTTGTATCTTACACAGACTGCGTTATCTTCTTAGGCCAGAACAATGTCATCAAAATTAAAACTTAAACCAATATCTTAAGTTCAAAAAACTCAACTAACCCCCTTTTCACAAAAACATAGCAAATCCAAACTTTTATCAGTGCCCCTAAACAGGCATGATGAATGGATACGAACAGATAAGAAGAAACCTATGATTACAAAAACACTTCCCCTTACAGATATACACCGCCACCTCGATGGCAATATCCGTATTCAAACTATTTTAGAATTAGGGCAACAATACCATTTAGATTTGCCTGCCTACGACATTGAATCTTTACGTCCACACGTACAAGTGATTGACAACCAACCTGACTTATTAAGTTTTTTATCGAAGTTGGATTGGGGCGTAAAAGTATTAGCCAGTTTAGATGCCTGCAAACGCATTGCATTTGAAAACATGCAAGATGCTGCACAACAAGGTCTAGACTATGTAGAACTTCGTTTCTCACCAGGTTACATGGGAATGACACATCAACTACCGCTTGAGGGAGTCGTTGAAGCGGTTATTGCTGGTGTGAAAGAAGGCAGTCAGACTTACGGGGTAAAAGCTAACTTAATTGGCATTATGAGCCGTACGTTTGGTCAAGAAGCCTGCGAAAAAGAATTAAATGCTCTACTTGTCCATAAAAATGATATTAAAGCGTTGGATCTTGCTGGAGATGAGCTTGGTTTTCCGGGTAATTTATTTATTGATCACTTTAAAAAAGCACGTGATGCAGGTTGGCACATTACGGTACATGCAGGCGAAGCTGCCGGCCCAGAAAGTATTTGGCAAGCCATTGAAGAATTAGGTGCTGAACGAATTGGACATGGTGTTAAAGCGGTTCAAGATTTGAAGCTTTTAGATTATTTAGCTAAACATGAGATTGGTATTGAGTCTTGCCTGACTTCGAACATTCAAACCAACACAGTACCCTCACTAGCACAACATCCATTAAAGACTTTTTTACAACATGGTGTGCTTGCAACGATTAATACAGATGACCCTGCGGTAGAAGGCATTGAGATACAACATGAATATTTAAGTGCTGCCCCATTGGCAGGATTAACCCCTGAGCAAATTTATACAGCTCAAGAAAATGGACTTAAAATTGCATTTTTATCAGATAAAGAAAAAGATGAGTTAAGACAAAAATATCAGTAACAGAGAACAGAGAACAGAGAACAGAGAACAGAGAACAGAGAACAGAGAACAGAGGTTATATGTATTAAGGATATGAGTTCAAATATTGGAATGCATTTGAATTAAAATTTCAAATTAGAAAACAAAAAAATTCCTTCTATCGATAAGATAAGAAGAAATTCTTTTTAATATTTGGGATATTTTATAAAGCTTGAACGCTTTTAAATATGGTCGGAGCAGTAGGATTCGAACCTACGACCCCCTGGTCCCAAACCAGGTGCACTACCAGGCTGTGCTATGCTCCGAAATTGGGGTGAATGACGGGATTCGAACCCGCGACAACTGGAATCACAATCCAGGGCTCTACCAACTGAGCTACATCCACCATCAAATAGTTCTATGTACCAAGCTACCGAGTGGCGCGCCTGACAGGATTCGAACCTGTGACCATCCGCTTAGAAGGCGGATGCTCTATCCAACTGAGCTACAGGCGCTTAACCGATGATGCTTATCATGCGATACTTCGCCGATCTTAAAATATTATTTTAAGTGGTCGGAGCAGTAGGATTCGAACCTACGACCCCCTGGTCCCAAACCAGGTGCAC
>NZ_JAVQNT010000023.1:0-42582 GCF_031799075.1 Acinetobacter sp. V91_7 | reverse complement strand
AACTCGCGACCCCAACCTTGGCAAGGTTATGCTCTACCAACTGAGCTATTCCCGCGTGCCGCTTATAATACATTAAGCGAAACATGGGTCAACAACTTTATGCAAATAATTATGCTGATTGCATAAAATAAAAACAGAAATGAGTATTTAGAAGTATTTTTATCGATAAGTTGCCGAATAAATAGACATTTTGTTTGAAGCCAAAGCGTACAAGAGCAACTTTTGTTTGTGTGCAGACAGGGTATACTAGGTTCAAATATACGAATAATCGTAAAAGGAAAAGCTATGAGCCTTGAACAACAATTGATTGAACGGTTACAGACCCTTGCACCCAGCCATTTGGAAGTCATCAATGAATCTGCCGGACACGGTGGTTATTTCCCGGGTAAAGAATCACATTTTAAAGTGATTGTGGTGAGTGATGAATTTAATGGATTACGTTTGGTTCAACGTCATCAAAAAGTTTATGCCTTAGCTTCAGACTTAATGAATCCAGGGCAAATTCATGCTTTAGCAATTCATGCTTATTTACCAAGTGAGTGGCAAGGTCAGGCGCCTGCTAGCCCAGAATGTGCACATGCACCTAAAAGTTAAGGGCTAATTTCATGGATGCACATTTACTGACTAAAATTATTCACATGACCGCGGTGGCTGCCGCCCTTATGGTTTTTGTATTACGCGCTTCGACTCTTTTTGTGGGTGTGCAAGGCGAACAACCAAATCCGGCGGGACGTAAAATATTAGTTGCCTTACAACATCTATCATTTACCGTAGTTTTTATTACTGGCGCAATTTTATTGGTCATGAAAGACTTTCATGTACAGCCGTGGTTTTACGCTAAAATTATTCTATTTTTAGTCTTATTATCTTCCCTTATGAAAGCCTTTAAAAAAGATAACACTCTTTTATTGGCGCAACGTAGGGCGGGTTTAATGATTAGTGCTATCGCATTTATTGCTATTATTATTTTAGTGATTGTGAAGCCTGTTTTTGCTTAATTGTTCTACATTCTTTGCCTTTTTGCTTAAGCTCTAGGTTAAACTGCGTACAGTAAAAAAATATGCAGAGGGAAACATGTTAACTCGTGTGGTGTTTAACCAAAAAGGCGGTGTAGGGAAATCAAGTATTACTGTAAATTTGGCCGCAATTAGTGCCAAGCATGGCTTAAGGACATTGGTCATTGATCTTGATCCTCAAGCCAATTCTAGTCAGTACCTTTTAGGGGATGACGCAACCTATTCTGCTGAAAAATCAATTATAGAACCAAATATCGAAAATTTCTTTGATGATGTGTTGGGAAACAATCAACAAAAGGGTTTAATCGGTAATGCATTAGGTTCGATTTTAAAAGCCCCACGAAATAAAGATATTGATAGCTTTGTACACTCAACTCCTTTTGCAAAATTAGACGTGCTTCCTGCCAGCCCAACACTTGGTGCTCTTGAACACGCACTTGAAAGTAAACATAAAATTTATAAATTACGTGATTCAATTCAAAACTTAATTGGACGATATGATCGTATCTATATAGATACACCACCTGCATTTAACTTTTTTACTTTGTCAGCACTGATAGCAGCAGATAAAGTCTTAATTCCCTTCGATTGTGATGTCTTTTCAAAGCGCGCGTTACAAACATTGATTGAAAATGTTCTCGAAACGCAAGATGATCATAATGATCGCTTGGAAATTGAAGGAATTGTCGTCAACCAATTTCAAGCTCAAGCAAAATTACCTCGGGAAGTGGTTCAGCAGTTGAAAGATGAAGGGTTGCCTGTACTTAATAGCATGTTACCGCCTTCGGTTTTAATGAAAGAATCGCATCAGAAAAATTTACCTTTGGCTCATTTGGCACCAGAACATAAATTGACTCAAGCTTATGAGACATTGTTTGGTGAAATTGAGCCAAAACGATAAGAGAAAAATGATGAAAGGCTTATATATTGCGCCTTTGGTGGCAGCCACTTTATTACTAGGCGCTTGTGCGACGACGGTAAAACCGACTTACGTGTCTCCGACTCAATATCAATCTTTGGGCTGTCAGCAGCTACAAAGTGAATATAACCGTATCCAACAATATATCGACAATGGTGTCCAAACTCCCAAAAGTACCGGTATGGGTGTTGGACTTGGACTCGGTGGCGGCTGGGGACGAGGCGGTTGGGGATTCGGTCCATCCATCTCTGTAAATATGGGACAATCTTCTTCAACCAAAAATACTGAACTTTCACGTGTTTTAGGTCAGCAAGAAGCAATAGTTCAGGCTGCCCAGTTTAAGAATTGCCCGATTATTGTTCGAAAAAAGACCAATTAATAGCCAATTTTGCATCACAATATGCTAGTTAAGGCGTATTGTGATGAATAAAGTTTAGCAAAATGTTTCATAATAAAATGAATATAAATCAATACATTTTGAATTTTCAAGCTTCATAAATCTTGTATTTTCTATAATCAAAAGCCCTCATTAACTTGCTATATTTTGCCTATTTCGTTTAAGGTGGCCCCATCTTGGATGTTGTGGAAATTTTATGATTGAGAGTTGGTTTTTTGTATTGGCAATGTTGGCTGTGTTGCTTATTCCGGGTCCGACAAATGCTTTACTTGCAACCGCTGCTCATTCTCAAGGTTTATCTAAAGCATTCTGGCTTATTCCAATGGAATGGTTAGGCTATGCCTACGGGATTAGCTTTTGGGCTGTATTTATTCATTTAGCCGCTCCAATTTGGCCAGCACTGCTACTTATTTTGCATATTACGAGTGTGTTCTATGTATTTTGGCTTGCTTTTCACTTATGGAAGAACACCCATTTACAACAGTTCAGTCAAAGTCACCGTAATATTCGCCCCCGCCAATTATTCTTATCTACCTTAAAAAATCCTAAAGCTTTGTTGTTTGCAGCGGGGATTTTTCCTGCTGAAGCATGGAATTCGCCTGAAAATTTTCTTATCGTATTTGGTGTTTTTACATTAATCCTAATTCCGGCTGCAAGTTTCTGGATGATTTTTGGACGAGCATTGTTAACGGGTCCAATCAAAAAAATAAAAGCCGATCATTTATATAAAGGATCGGCCATGTTACTTATTTTATGTATGCTTCCAGTAGTATTCCGGTTTTTCTAAATTAATCTCAAACGTTGGCTTTTCGATTTTTTAGTTTTTCACGTATAAATGCGATGATGCCTGGTAAAACGCTAATAATAATGATGCCAAAAATAAGATGGGTAAAATTATCTTTAACGATTGGCATATTTCCAAATAAGTAGCCTAGAGTTACAAAAGAAGCGACCCAACAGAATGCGCCAATAATGTTATAAGTTAGGAAAAACTTATAGTTCATGCTACCAGCCCCAGCAACAAAAGGTGCAAAGGTACGGGCAAATGGTATGAAACGAGCAAAGATAATGGTTTTGCCGCCATGACGAGCAAAGAATTCTTGAGTTTTAACTAAGTGCTGTTTATTGATGAATCGAGAATTCATTTCAAACACACGTGGACCAATAAAACGTCCAATATGGTAGTTTACCGTGTCACCTAAAACAGCGGCAATGAAGAGTAGAGTGCCTAATACCCATGGATCCATCGCACCTGTAGATGCAGCTAAAGCACCTGCCGCGAATAGCAAACTATCTCCCGGCAAGAACGGCATAACCACTAAACCGGTTTCAACAAAAATAATTAAAAATAGAATGCCATAAATCCACGTCCCATAATTTATAATAAATTCGGAGAGATGTTGATCAACGTGTAGAATAAAATCAAGAAGTTCCATGATAAGAGCAAGTGGTAAACCGTGCTCAAATCCTAGCAGTGAGCCTATAGAAAGTCAGTATAAAACATCAAAAAAATACAAATTGATCATCTCATTTATGCAACGATATATATGGATTTTGAGTATTTAATTATCAATGTCTCAAACCTAGAATGAGCTCATCAATAAATAAGCATTTAAATAAAGGTGGCAATATGTTTAATCCAAATGTAGTTGTTAAAAATATCGTAACGCAATCAGGCGCAGATAGTTTCATTAGCCTCGTTGCGCGTCTTCTTATTGCCTATATCTTTCTTGTTGCTGGTTGGGGGAAAATTACCGGTTATGCAGCAACTGCTGGATATATGGAAGCAATGGGAGTTCCAGCTGGAATTCTTCCTTTAGTTATCTTGGTTGAGTTCGGTGGTGGTTTAGCCTTGTTATTTGGTTTTCAAGCACGCTTTGCGGCTTTTGGGCTTGGGATCTTTAGTATTCTTACTGCATTTTTATTCCACCAAGGTGGTGCTGATGCAGCGGCGCAATATAACAATGGCATTCATTTTATGAAAAATCTTGCAATGGCAGGTGGCTTATTCTTCTTGATGCTTCATGGTGCTGGTCGTATTAGTCTGGATCATGCAATCGAGAAATAATATTTAAGACAACAATAAAAAACCGGATGATCAATTCATCCGGTTTTTTTATTTCTATGATTTGAAAATTAGAGCATGAACTGGATTTGTAATTCCCCAACAACAAAACCAAGTACTGCACCAACTGCAATGAGTGCCCATTCATCTTCTTTAAATGCAGGGCGTAACATGCCTTCAAATTCAGAAGGCGTTAATTTCTGCATGCGTTCAATTAAAGTACTACGAATATTCATGGCATCTTCTGCATAAGACTCTACGTATTTCATAGTCTCTGGAAGCCGTTGCATAATGCGTTCAGCAACTTGCGATTTCATATCCTGATATTTTTCTCCGCCAATTGCATATACGACCAACGGGCGAATGACGCCTGCTTGCATATCAATTTCTTGTTTTACATGACGGTTAACCAGATCAATAACACGATCAGAATGTGTACCAGAAAATAATTCTTCCATCATATGACGTGAAGTCAGAAGCTGTTTAGAAATGAGCGCAGCATAATCGGCCGCAACTTCATTTTGACGTTTAATGAATAAACCTTGCCATGTATAACCCAATATTTTTTTAGGATAAAGTGGTCTAAACATCATTTGTAATGCAATCCAGTCACTAAAAAAACCCACAAAGCCGCCAAACATTGGAAGCATCCACGGGTATTTTCCTTGTGTGACGATCCAGCAAAACATTTGGATCACACCAATACCAAAACCGAAGAAAAATCCGACATTACTGAAAAATTTAAATTCCTGTTTTCCTACTCGTTTAAAAATGTTGTTGAGTAGGCGTTTATCTTTAAGCAAGTTACTAATAACCAGATGTTTAATATCAAAATATCGGTTCACATCACGTTGTACTTCACCCATGATATGTTCAACAATCTCGGGTGCTTTTGATTGCACACGGCGAATCAGTCTTTGGCGGGCAAACTCTGGCATGCCTTCCCATAACCCAGGCTGATATTCTTGCGCAACATCACGGGTAATATCTTCAGCTGCGGCCAGCAATGGTTTTTCTATTTCTTTAGCAATACGTTTAGGATCTAGGCGGGCAAAAATTTCTTCAGGTTTAATGAGCTTGGCTGTCATCAGTTCAACAGCGATTGTTGCCATTTTCTCGGCTTTGCGTGGCACGATGCCTTGCCAACCTAGAAATGGTTTAATGCCTTTAAATTCAAGTGGCGAAAACATCATCTGAATGGCAATCACCTTGGTGATGTAGCCAATTAAACCACTCATAAAAGGAATAGAGATATACAACCAAAAATGTTGCTGGAAATCTGCAATCATAGTTTGAAGCATTGTTGTTCCTTGGATTTCTATTGATTTTGATAGGGGGCAACAAGCCATAAAAATGGATAATTGTTTAAACACAGACAAATATCGCTTATGGTATTTACCTTTCCATGGTAATGCCTGTTTTATCGGGTCATCTTAACATCAAATTCATGGTGATGCTGCATAGAATGTGATGAATTTATCAATACGTGTGAAGTTTTTAAGATTGACTCAGATTATTGATAAATATAATTAAATATTGATTTATGTCACAGAATCTAGCTATAGAAATGATTCAGAAATGAAAAAAATAAGATATATGATGATTTGCGGTGCGCCGAAGCGTGAAAAATGTTAAAATGGCGCGCTTAATTCTTTTGCCATTTAGTGGTTTGTCATGACTACCAATACTCAAATTACTGAAGATCGTATCCTGATTCTGGATTTCGGCTCTCAATATAGCCAGCTCATTGCACGTCGTGTACGTGAAGCCGGTGTTTACTCTGAAATGTATGCTTTTGATATGTCTGAAGAAGACATTCGCGCTTTTAAGCCAAATGGCATTATTTTGTCAGGTGGACCTGAGAGTGTGCATGAAGAAGGCAGCCCACGTGCACCGCAAGTGGTGTTTGAATTGGGTGTTCCAGTATTGGGTATTTGCTATGGTTTGCAAACCATGTCTGAACAGTTAGGCGGTAAAGTTGAGCCGGGTACTGTACATGAATTTGGTTATGCCGAAGTTGATATCGTTAAACGCGATCAACTGATTGGCAACCTACAAGACCGTGAAGACCAACTTCATGTCTGGATGAGTCATGGCGACAAAGTGAGCCAGATTCCAGAAGGTTTTAGCATTACTGCAAGCACGCCAAGTTGTCCAGTTGCTGCTGTAAGTGACGAAACACGCCGTTTCTATGGTGTGCAATTCCACCCAGAAGTAACGCACACGGCAAAAGGTGAAGAATTACTTGCAAATTTTGTTCATAAAATTTGTGGATGTGGTGGCCTTTGGACACCTGAACACATCATTGATTTACGTGTAGAACAGTTACGTAAGCAAATTGGTGATGAAAAAGTTCTTTTAGGTCTTTCTGGTGGTGTTGACTCATCTGTAGTTGCTGCGCTTTTACACAAAGCAATTGGCGACCAGTTGACATGTGTATTTGTTGATAACGGTTTACTTCGTTTAAACGAAGGCGACCAAGTAATGCAAATGTTTGCTGAAAACATGGGTATCCGTGTAATTCGTGCAGATGCTGAAGAACGTTTCTTAACTGCATTAGCTGGTGAAGTTGATCCAGAGAAAAAACGTAAAATCATTGGTCGTGAGTTTATTGAAGTTTTTGCTGAAGAAGCACGTAAACTTGATGGCGTGAAATTCTTGGCACAAGGTACGATTTACCCAGATGTGATCGAATCTGCTGCAAGCAAACAAGGTAAAGCACACGTCATTAAATCTCACCACAATGTGGGTGGTTTACCAGACGATTTAGAGTTTGAATTGGTTGAGCCTTTACGTGACTTGTTTAAAGATGAAGTACGTAAATTAGGTACAACACTTGGCTTGCCACACAGCATGATTTACCGTCACCCATTCCCAGGGCCAGGTTTAGGTGTTCGTATTTTGGGTGAAGTGAAAAAAGAATATGCAGATATTCTTCGTCTTGCTGATGACATCTTTATGCAAGAGCTTCGCGATAGCGGTTGGTATGACAAAACAGCTCAAGCATTTGCTGTGTTCCAACCTGTTAAGTCTGTTGGTGTAGTAGGTGATGGCCGTCGTTATGCATGGGTTATTGCACTTCGCGCAGTTGAAACAGTTGACTTTATGACAGCTCGTTTTGCACATTTACCATACGAGTTAGTTGATAAAATCTCAACACGTATCATGAATGAAATTAAAGATGTATCACGTGTTGTATACGACGTGTCATCTAAGCCACCAGCAACGATTGAGTGGGAATAATTTTCCTCTGCTTGTTGGTAAAGAAAAGGACGCGTTAGCGTCCTTTTTTATTACTTAAATTTTAACGATTAAAATTAATTTTAATAAATATCAAAACAATAGATCTGATCTTGTTACTTATACTTGATAAAAGATATATTAAGATATATCTTAATAGGTATAAATTAAACATATTAGAGAAACTTTAAAGATGAGACAGCAATCAGAACATCATCATGCTGAACACCACGAACATCATGGCGGTCATCACCGTTCAGGGCGTCGTGGGAGGCTTTTTGAAGCGGGTAGAATGAAACTTTTAGTACTTCATCTCATTCAGCAAAGCCCAAAGCATGGCTATGAAATTATTAAAGAAATAAGTGATTTGGTGGGCGACGGCTATACACCAAGTGCAGGTACCATTTACCCAACTTTAACTAGTCTGGAAGAAATGAATTTCATTACTTTGTTAGACGTGGAACGTAAGCAGTATCAAATCACAGAATTGGGTAAAGCTTACTTAACCGAACAACAAGACAAGCTGACTGAGCTATTAGAAAAATTACGACTTAGACGTGAAATTCACAGTAATGATGAACTAATTGAAATTCACCGTGCAATGGAAAACTTAAAAACAGCATTACGTTTGAAGTTGAACTCGGCGAGTTTACAGCAAGAGCAGATTTATCAAATTGCCGAAAAAATTGATCAAGCTGCGGTTTCGATTGGGCGATTATAAGTTGGAAATCGAAATGTTAGAGCTACAACATAAAATCAAAGAAACGGGCCTAAAAGTCACTCATCCAAGACTTGCTGTTTTGTCTTTAATTCAACAGCAAGCAGAAGATCTAACTGTCAAACAGATTTACCAAAAGTTATATGCCCAAAAACAGAAATTAAGTTTAGCCACAGTTTATCGGGTAGTGAACGACTTGGCGGGAGCGGGTTTAATTTCAAATCGTCAACCACAACGGGATGAAGCTAAATTTAACTTACCAGCAGTCAAGAATAATCAATTATTGCAAATTCGTTGTACAGATCTAACAGCCGCTAAACAAGAGCAATTTTTAGCATCGTTACAGTCAGTATTTACACAATTTCAAATCGATCTTAAACAGGTCGAAATCATCCAAAGTCATTAAATTTTTAATAGAGAATTTATATATGAAACAACATCAATATCATGTCACTGTACAACATCTAAAAAATGCGAAAGGAGAGGCCTCTACATATACAGAGCGTCTTGAGTTCTATGTGGGTAATCATGACGATATCTTTGAAATTGTCGAACGCTTAAAAAAAGCAAATTTTTTTGATGATGAAACTACAAAATCTTTTGGGGTTGGACTAAAACTTTTTAGTGAAGTTATGTTGGAAAATCGAGACCACCCTCTATTTCAAGAGTTTTTCCCACAATTTGGATTGTTCATGAAAAACCTAAAACAGCTCGTTAAAACACAATCATCGTAAGCTGCATCATGCAGCTTTAATTTTTCTATAATTAAAAATGGATTGTCTCATTCATAACACCCTGTGTATTACTAAAAGACTATATTGAATAATGAGTGTATTGTTAAGATCAGTACAACAACTCATTGCAAAAGCATAGGTAAAAGAGAGTAATATCATGAGCAATAATAATGATTACGATATTTCTGATTCAAACGATTGCGAAAAATTTGCCAATCAGTTTATTCAGGAATTTCCAATTCGCTCTGCTGAAATTGGACAGGGGACAGTGATTAAGCGGGCTTTGCCTAGCAGACAAAAGCGAATGATAGGTGCGTGGTGTTTTCTAGATCATGCAGGCCCAGTGTCTTTTCCTGCGGGTGATGGTTTAGATGTTGGCCCTCATCCTCATATTGGTTTGCAAACCTTCACTTGGATGATTGAAGGGACCATGATGCATACCGATAGTTTAGGTTCAAAACAACTTATTCGTCCTAAGCAAGTGAACTTAATGACGGCAGGTCACGGCATTTCACATACAGAAGTTGCACCTGATACAGAAACTCAAATGCACGCTGCTCAGCTCTGGATTGCTTTGCCTGACCATAAGCGCAATATGGATCCGAAATTTGAACATTATCCTGAGTTGCCTGTTGTTGAAAAGGACGGTCTAGAATTTACCGTTCTTGTGGGTGAATATTTGGCAACTACTTCTCCAGTAGTGGTACATACGCCATTAGTGGGTGTTGACTTAATTGCTACCGAAGATACGAAAACCCGTATTCCATTAAATCCTAATTATGAATATGGTTTTATGGCATTAGAAGGTATTGCTCATGTGAATGGCCATGAATTAACAGCTGATAACATGGTTGTATTAGATACTGGACTAAGTGAAATTGAGATTGAAGTAAAAAAAGGCAATCGTGTTCTTTTAATTGGTGGTGAACCGTTTGAAACGCCAATTTTGCTCTGGTGGAACTTTGTTGCACGTACAATGGATGATTTAAAAGAAGCTCGTGAGCAATGGATTAATCATGATGCGCGTTTTGGTGAAATCCCAGATTATGTTGGTGCACGCTTAGAAGCCCCTGTTCTTCCAGATCAAATGAGAGCATCAAAATGACAGTAGTAATCGCAAGTAGTAAAGCAAAGCCCCTTGCCGAGCAATGGAAGGGCGAAATTACCAGTGGTCGCCATCAATATTTTTGTGATGAGCCTGAAAAGCTAGAAGGGCAAGATCAAGGCCCAGCACCTTATGATTTGCTTACTGGAAGTTTGGCAGCTTGTACACTCATTACTTTAAGAATGTATGCGAAGCATAAAGGTTATGATTTTGGTGAGTTCTCAGTTGAAATTGATTTTCATACCAATAGAGAGCATGAAGAACATATAGAACGTCGTATTGTTTTTAAAGACTTACCAGATGAAGAACTTCAGCAAAAAATCTTAGCGGTATGTGGTAAAACACCAGTCACTAAAACTTTGTTACGTAGTTTAGACATTCATACTGTGCTTGTTACAGTGTAAAAATGCTATTTTGTGGAGGTGGATGATTTTATATCCATCCCACAAATGGAATAAAACAGCATGTTCACATGCTGTTTTTTATGTAAAAAGAAAAATAAAAGCAGGCAATAACATGATTAGTTTACACCACCTGGAATGTTCGCGATCGTTTCGAATTTTATGGGCTTTAGAAGAATTAGGCTTAGATTATGATATTCATTATTATCAGCGCCTACCTAACTATTCCGCTCCAGAAACATTGAAATGTATTCATCCTTTGGGTAAGGCTCCAATTTTGACAGATGATGAGCAAGTCATCGCAGAATCTGCTGTAATCTTGGAATATCTACAGCAATGTTATGATCAGAATCAACAATTTAAACCTACGCAAGCTCAAAATTTACAGCAGTATATTTATTGGATGCACTATGCAGAAGGCTCACTCATGCCACTCTTAGTCATGACTTTGGTCATGAATAGTGTAAATAAGCATGTGCCGTGGTTAATTCAACCAGTAGCAAAAAAAATCACGGAAGGGGTGAAGGCAAATTTTGTCCGCCCACGTATGAAAGATCATATTAGTTTTTTAGAAAACTATTTGGCAGAGCATGAATATTTTGCAGGCGATTTTTCATTTGCAGATATTCAAATGAGTTTCCCTCTAGAAGCCTTGCAATCACGCTTGCAAGGGAAATACCCTAATATTCAGGCTTTTTTACATCGTATTCGACGAAGGGTAGCGTTTCAAAAAGCGAAAAAAAAGGGAATTGGTTCTAATGAAAGGAATTGTGCTGATATTTAAAAGAAAAGGAACAAATATTTGTTCCTTTTTATTTGTATTTTACTTGCGTTTGATCACGATGGAGTCAATGCCGCTGTGTTGTAAAGTCTGTTGAGCAGCCAATGCAGCGTCTTGAGTGTCATAAGGTCCAGAAATAACACGGTACCATATTTGCCCATTTTCAGTACTCTTAACTACATCTGCAGATAAGCCATTTAAAATGATTTCTGCACGGCGAGCATCAGCTTGATCTGGGTCATTATAGCTGCGAACCTGTAAAATATAAGTAGGTTGCTGAGGAGCGGTGGCTGATGGATTCGTATCAATTCCTACACTTTCTGAAGCAGCTGGTTGAGTTGCACTTGGTGCCTCAACAATCATGGCTGTACCTTGATTTTTGCTTTCAGGAATCGCTTGTTCCGGAATAGGCGTTACTTGCTGTTGGGGTAATAGATCGTAGAAACGATAGTCTTTATTGGTATCTTCTTCTTGATAATGTTCAGAAGTAATCTGATTTTTTGCAGGAACAGGTTGCCAAGGTTTCCAAAGCATAAGCATTACAGCGATACATAAGACCGCCAAAATAGCGACAAGTGTCCCTAACCATTTGGGAATTAGGGGCTTTTTAGGCTTGTTAGGTCTTTCAGATACACCGCGTTGCGTTTTGCCAAACACGTGGATTATTCCTCTGTATTTTGATTGTTTTAATTCGAGTTTGATTCTCGTATTACGATGCTAAAACAGTGGCTTGTATAAGCTATTTTAACTCTACAAACCACAGCTTACTATATGCTGCATGACCTTTATTTTACTGCCATGCAATATAATTTTTACATAGAGTCTGGTGCAGATACACCAAGTAATTCTAAACCATTATGCAACACTTGTTGTACATTGATTGAAAGCAATAAACGTGCTTGTGTAAGCTCAGCATCATCGCCTAATACTTTATGTTCATTGTACCAAGCGTGGAACAAGGCAGCTAATTCTTTTAAGTAGTTACCCACCTGATGTGGTTCATACGCATTTGCAGCACGCAACACTGCATCTGGATAAGCTGCCAGTTTAGCAAGAATCTCAGTTTCAGCATCAAGAGATAGGCGAGTAGCATGTGTACGTGCAGCATTTACATCGAATTGTAAGCCTGTGCTTAACGCTTTTTCTAACATACGGCAAATACGTGCATGTGCATATTGAATGTAATACACAGCATTGTCTTTACTTTGTGACACAGCAAGGTCAAGGTCGAAGTCAATGTGTTGTTCACTCTTACGCATCACGTAGTAAAAACGAGCCGCGTCGTTGCCCACTTCTTTACGCAAGTCACGTAAAGTCACGAACTGACCTGAACGAGATGACATTTGAACCATCTCTCCGCCACGCCATAAACTTACAAACTGAACCAAAAGCACAGTCAATTTTTTAGAGTCGTAACCCATTGCATCGATTGCGGCTTTTACGCGAGAAATATAGCCGTGGTGATCAGAACCCCAGATATCAATCAGGTCGGTATAACCACGTTGTAATTTATTTAAGTGGTAAGCAATGTCTGATGCAAAGTAAGTCGTTTGGCCATTACGACGCTTAACAACACGGTCTTTTTCATCGCCAAATTCAGTCGATTTAAACCAGATGTTGCCATCTTTTTCATAAAGGAAGCCACGTTGATCAAGTGTTTCTAAAGCTTCGTCAATTTTTTCGCTAAGAGATGCTTCACTAAACCATTGGTTGAACGTTACACCAAAGTCAGCAAGGTCATCTTTAATGTCATCTAAAATGGCATGTAGTGCTGCTTGGTGGAATACGCGGTAGCCTTCACCTAGTAATTGTTGAGAGTTGGCAATAAGACCATCAATATGTTTTTCTTTGTCGCCAGATAAAACGACTTTATTGCCGTCGCTATCTAGTTCTTCTGCATATTGCACGTCTTCTGGCACATCTTTATAGACATCAGCCACTTCACGAAGGTATGCGTCGCCATCTTTATCAATAATAGTCTGTGCTATTTCTTTAACGTAATCGCCTTGATAAGCATTTTTAGGGAATACAAGGTTTTGACCTAGTAATTCTAAATAACGTAAATAAGTAGATGTCGCCAAAATATCCATTTGACGGCCAGCGTCATTCACATAGTATTCGCGGTCAACTTTAGCACCTGTTGCTTCAAGTAATTTGGCAACAGTCATACCATATGCAGCACCACGACCATGTCCTACATGTAGACTAGACGTTGGGTTTGCAGAAACGAATTCTACTTGGATCTTTTTCGCTGCATTTGCCTGACTGCGACCAAAAAATTCTTTTTGTGCTTGAATCTGGTCAAGAATAGCAAAGCGCTGGTCTGCATTTAAAAAGAAGTTAATAAAACCAGGTCCTGCGATTTCAGCTTTGCTGATATCTGCAACTTCTGGTAATGCAGCTAGAACTTTCTCAGCTAAATCACGTGGTTTCATACCAGCAGCTTTCGAGCCGATCATGGCAATATTAGAAGCAAAGTCGCCATGGCTTCGGTCTTTGGTGCGTGTTAAGTTGCTTGTGTTATTCCAGTTGGAAGGAAGCACCCCTTCTTGTTGAAGAGTTTGCACTGCATGGTCGAGAGCTGCTTGTATTGCCGTATTCATATCAATCGAAAATAGATGTCGCAGAAAAACGTCAAATATAGCAAATTTCCTATGAGTTAGGGGAGTGGATTTAATATTCCAGTAATTCTTTTTGTGCAATTTACTGAGGATTATTTTTTAAATGAATATTTCAGGGTGAATCACTTCACTATTCTAAAAACAAACAAATACAAGCCTTCTAAGAAGTTTTAAAAAGTAGATTAGCTTTTAATCCCACCATTATTTCTTATAAAAATGGCTATGTAAGTAAAAATATATATTAAAAGCTTTTTAAATTAGATAAATAAAAGAATTTTTAAAAATATAAAATTATTAAAGTATTGATATTTATTAATTATTTTTAAACATGTTTTAACTAAATAGTCTTCAATTTTAACATCACGGTTTAAAATATCTATTTTGAACGAATTAGGCTTAAGCTTATACGCACAAAGAGTTTTAGAGACCATACAAAACGTGTTTTTCTCTACTCTAAGCTGGAAAATGAGATAGGCAATGATATCAGGACACCCAAGTAAACATCCCCTTTATATCCCATATGCAGGTTTTACACTTTTAGAGTTACCACTTTTAAATAAAGGTTCGGCTTTCACTGAAGAAGAAAGAAGTAACTTTAACTTACACGGTTTACTCCCCCATATTATTGAAACTATTGAAGAGCAAAGCCAGCGCTCTTATCAGCAATATTGCGCTTTCACTGATGATATCAATCGACATATCTATTTGCGTAATATCCAAGATACCAACGAAACCTTGTTTTATCATTTAATCGAAAATCATCTCGAAGAAATGATGCCGATTATTTACACCCCAACCGTAGGTGAGGCATGTCAGCGTTTCTCTGATATCTATCGTCGTCACCGCGGTATCTTCATTTCATATCCAGATCGTGATGTGATTGATGATATTTTGCAAAACGTAAATAAAAACAATGTAAAAGTTATCGTCATTACAGATGGTGAACGTATTTTAGGCCTTGGTGACCAAGGTATTGGTGGAATGGGAATCCCGATTGGGAAACTTTCGCTTTACACAGCTTGTGGTGGTATTAGCCCAGCCTATACATTGCCAATTACAATTGATGTTGGTACGAATAATCCACAATTGTTAAATGATCCGATCTATATGGGTTGGCGTCAGCCGCGTATTAGTGGCGATGAATATTACGCATTTGTAGATATGGTGATTGAAGCTGTGAAGCGTCGTTGGCCAAAAGCATTAATTCAGTTTGAAGATTTTGCACAAAAAAATGCGATGCCACTTTTAGAAAAATATCGCGACAAGATTTGTTGTTTTAACGATGATATTCAAGGAACAGCAGCGGTATCGGTTGGTAGCTTGATTGCCGCGAGTCGTGCAGCGGGCAAGCAATTAAAAGATCAAAAAATTGCGTTTTTAGGTGCGGGTTCGGCAGGTTGTGGTATTGCAGAACAAATTGTTGCACAAATGATTGCAGAAGGTTTAACCGATGCAGAAGCACGTGCTCGCGTTTATATGGTAGATCGTTTTGGTTTGATCACTGAGAATCAACCAAACTTGCTAGACTTTCAGCGTAAGTTAGCACAAAAAGCTGAGGTGGTTGATCAGTGGGGCAATATCGAAGAAGTCATTTCATTACTCGATGTTGTTAAAAATGCTAAGCCTACAGTGTTAATTGGTGTTTCTGGACAGCCTGGCTTGTTCACAGAAGAAATTATTAGGACTTTGGCAGCAAATTGTGAACGACCAATTGTAATGCCATTATCTAATCCGACTTCACGTGTTGAAGCTGTACCTGCTGATATTGTGGAGTGGACTGAAGGTAAAGCATTAATTGCAACAGGTAGTCCGTTTGCTCCTGTGAATCATCACGGCAAACTTTACAATATTTCGCAGTGTAATAACTCGTACATTTTTCCAGGCATTGGTTTAGGTGTGGTGGCATCGGGTGCTAAGCGTGTTACAGAAAATATGTTAATGGCATCAAGTAGTGCTTTAGCAAATTGCTCTCCATTGCTTAAAGATCCACAAGCTGATTTATTACCGCCATTGGGTGAGATTCAACAAGTTTCTAAAGTTATTGCGTTCGAAGTTGCAAAAGCTGCTATGGCTGATGGCGTTGCTGTAACAATTAGTGATGATTTGTTGAAACAGAAAATTGATCAGTCATTCTGGAAACCTGAATACCGCAAATATAAGCGTATTCCTTTCTAAGAATGAGAATGTAAAAAGAGGAGCTTAAGCTCCTCTTTTTATTTTAGTCTTCTAAAATTTCTTCTAGCAACTCTTCACTAGGTGCAAAATAATAAGCACCATCAAGTGGGGTCACGAAATGCAATAAACGGTCGTGAATACCATCTCCACTTGTACCGAACATGCGCTTTAACATGGCATCAATAATAGTGAGATCTTTCGTGTAGGCAATGAAAAATAGACCTTGATCACCTCGACCATCTCCATAGGGCAGACTATGACGTAAAATTTCCATTTCTTCGCCTTCGTCATCTTCAACAACAGTACGGGCAACATGGGCGTTTTCTGGTTTAACGTCATCATCTAATTCAATAGATTCAAGTTTGGTGCGCCCCATAACATTTTCTTGCGCATCAACTTTCAATTTTTTCCACTTTTCTAAATCATGGGCATAGCGCTGCGCGAAAATGAAGCTGCCATCTGCAAATACCCCAGTGCTTTCTGGTAAGAGCGCTGTTTCAGCTCGGTCATCTGGAAATTGAGGGTTTTCGGTTCCGTCTATGAAGCCAGTCATATCTCGACCATCGAAATAGCGGAAGCATACACGCTCGTCAAGAACTTCAACTTTATCTTGAATACCTTCAAAAAATGCTTGGCTCAAGGCAAAACAAATATCAGAGCGCATGCTGGCAATATGAATGAGAACATCAGCTGGCACAACGGGCATGTTGAATGCGCCTTGTTCAGGCGCAAGTTGCTTAAAGCCTACAGGAGTTTGAGAATATAGTTGTTTCCATAGTTCAGGGCCAAAAGCGACTGCTGTTTTAATTTGAGCATCTGAATGTTGGGTAATAAGGCGGTCACGTGCTTCAAATAAAGCATTAAGTTGGTTTTTTAATTCATCAATAGTTAAGTCTTTTAAACGAAGAACAATAAAGCGTGCATGGTCTGATGGCAACGGCAAAATGACAGATTGAGCACTCATTGGAAAGAATCTCCTCGATTATAATTTGATATGAATTTTAATTATTGTGCCTGATGCGCAGAGCTGTTAGTAGTCTGTTTCTTGATTTTATTGTTTGAATTCTCACCAAGATAGTTTTATAAAACGGTATAATTCCACTTTTATAGTTTATTTTTCGCTATGTCTCTGCAAGTTTGGTTCGCTTATATGTTGGCCTGTTGGGTAATTAGTATCTCACCAGGTGCGGGAGCAATTGCTTCAATGTCGAGTGGTTTAAACTATGGCTTTAGACATGGTTATTGGAATGCAATCGGTTTACAAATTGCTTTGTTACTTCAAATTATGGTGGTGGCAGCGGGTGTTGGAGTTTTATTTGCAACGACACCTTTGGCTTTTCAGTTTGTGAAATGGTTTGGTGTGATTTACTTGTTATATCTTGCTTATTTACAGTGGACAGCACCTATAAAAGATATAGAAATTCAACAAGAAAAAAGAGATAAATCTGTATTTGCGCTATTGCTAAATGGCTTTGTGGTCAATATTAGTAATCCCAAAGCGATTGTATTTCTATTGGCTGTGCTGCCGCAGTTTTTAGATTTGAGTAAGCCTCAATGGATACAGTACCTGATTATGGCTGTAACAATGATTACGATTGATTTGGTTGTCATGGCTGGATATACAGGGCTAGCATCAAAGGTTCTAAGATTACTTCGCTCCCCTAAACAGCAAAAATATTTGAATAGGGGGTTTGCTGTTATGTTTAGCTGTGCTGCTTTATTATTAAGTACAGTTCATCAGGCGTCCTAATTCAGGCCGCCTGTGTTTGATTTTTTAGCTTTTGAGTTATAAAAATAATGGCAAAAGTTAACGCCATACATAAAACAATACTCAAGCCTGTAGAGATATTCAGTGCTGCGCTTGACCATAGGCCGACACTCACACCAAGCTGGGCTAACACGAATGCCCAAATAACCATTTGCTTTGGTGAGTTTGCTAGTAAGCGAGCGCTTAAAGCAGGTATTACGAGTAATGCACCCATAAGTAAAGAACCTACAGCACGCAAAGCTAAGACAGTAAATAAAGCCAATAAAAGCATAAAAATAAGACGTTGCCAGTTCGCATTTACCCCTTCACTGACTGCAATGTCTGGATCAATTGCAAACTGTATTTGCGGCTGCCAAAAGCGGTAAAGAATTACGAGTGATATCGCAATAACTAAAGTGAAAACCGGTAAGTCAGGCCAGTCAATACTCAGCAAATCACCAAATAAATAACTTAAAAGCTCTGGTCTTAAACTTGGTACATGTTGAATAAACAATAAACCGCTACACAGTAATGTCGCTGAACATAAGGCTAAGAGAGCATCATTGGGTAAGCGATTGTCATGTAGCGCCCATAAAATTGCGACCAATAAAATGGCAGTACCTGCCACACCAAGCCAAAGTGGGAGGCTTAAAGCACCTGCGATAGCGACCCCAAGTAGGGTGCCGTGTGCCATGGTGTCAGCAAAAAAAGACATCCGTCTCCAAAGCATTAGACAACCAAGAGGTGCAGTCAAAAACACCAGCAAGGTTCCCATAATCCATGCGGGCAACAATAATTGTAACCATTCCATCATGGCTTAAGCTTCCGGTTCTGGGTGGATGTGAGGGCGGTCATTATGAGGGCAGGGGTGTGCAGCATCACCGTGAGCACAGTGATCATGATGATGTTGATAGAAAACCCGTTGAGTTCCAAATATTGCCTGATATTCAGGATGTTGTTGAATGTTCTCGGGTAGTCCACTACAGCAAATATGTTTATTTAAACACACTACACGGTGTGTTCCTTCCATCACCCATTGTAAGTCATGGGAAACAATTAAAATTGCACAGTTATATCGTTCCGGCAAACTGCGGACATACTCATAAAGTTCAGCCTCAGACTGAATATCTAAGCCTTGCATCGGTTCATCAAGAACTAAAATATCTGGCTGGCGAAGTAAGGCACGCGCTAGTAGTACCCGTTGGCGCTCTCCACCAGAAAGTTGTTGTACTTTTGATTGTTGTAACTTGGAAATGCCTGTGTCTTGAATAATTTCCTGACGCAGGGCAGGGTTACATTTTTCTAAATCAAGTAAATCCTGAACACGCAAAGGTAGGCTGTGTGAAGGATTGAACTTTTGTGGCACATAAGCCATTTTAAGTTTTTTATGATGGATAACTCGGCCACTACTCGGCTGGAGAATACCGAGTAGAACTTTAATAAGTGTTGATTTGCCTGCACCATTGGGACCAATCAAAGACACAATTTCATTTTGATGTAGAGCAAAATCAACTTTTTTTAAAATATCCCGATTATCGCGATGAACAGAAACCTGCTCAAGCTGAATTAATACAGGATTTAAGGAGTTGTGCGGCACTGTTGGCATTTCCCCGAAATTTCAATAATGCTGTGTTGAGCCACGAACTCATCTGACGCTGCAAGTTGGTCAAGCTGGTGAGTTAAACCTTGAGAAGAGGCTTCTTTAACCATGTGGCATTCGGTACAAATCAAGAATGCTGCTTGATGGCCTTCACGAGGGTGGCAACAGGGAATATAGGCATTAATAGAAGTTAGGCGATGGATCAAACCCTTTTCTAATAAAAAATCTAAAGTTCTATATACAGTTGGAGGAGCAGCCGGGCGATCAGTTTGACTTTTTATACGTGCGAGTAAGTCATATGCACCCATTGGACCTGAAGCGTTTAAAATGAGTTCCAAAACTTCTTTGCGCAAAGGCGTAAGTCGTGCGCCAGTCGCAGAACATAAATTTTCTGCTTCAGCTAAACGGTTTGCGACATTATGGTGATCATGCACACCATGCAAAGAATCATGATGTTCATGCGAGCAGGAACTCATAGAAATAACCTCGAATTTTTAACGGAATATTAGCATGAAGCGATGCTTCATTCGATTAATCTTAGGTATTTTTGTAACTTTGTTATATTATAACATGCTTCAAGCTAATTTAAATTGATGGTCTAGCATGTTCCGTTTTTTTGTTTTCAGTATGTTCTCGCTTTTGAGTACGTTAGGGTGGAGTCAGGGTTTGGTGGTTTCTACACACCCGATTTATCTGATTGCAAAAGAAATCACTCAGGGTGTTGAAGAACCTCAGCTTTTACTTAAAGGTCAGACCGGTCATGACGTACAGTTGACTCCGGCTCACCGTAAAGCAATTAATGATGCATCTTTAGTGATCTGGTTGGGTAAGGCTCATGAAGCACCTCTAAATAAATTGTTAGGTAATAATAAGAAAGCGATTGCCTTATTAGATAGTGGCATAGTTTCTGTTCTACCCCTGCGTAGTACACGCGGTGTAGCTTTACCTAATACAGTAGACACCCATGTGTGGTTAGAACCAAACAACGCAGTCCGAATCGGTTTCTTTATTGCTGCTTTACGTTCTCAGCAGCATCCTGAAAATAAGGCTAAATATTGGAATAATGCCAATATCTTTGCCCGTAAGATGTTTCAGGCTGCACAAGTTTACGACAGTACAAGTAATGGTAAGCCCTATTGGTCATATCATGATGCCTATCAATATTTAGAGCGCTCGTTAAACTTAAAGTTCGCAGGTGCTTTGACGGATGATCCGCATGTTGCACCAACAGCAGCTCAAATTAAGTATCTTAATGATAATCGACCGAAAAATCAGATGTGTTTGCTCGCAGAAAGTTTTACCACTAAAAGTCAGTATCAAAAATTAGGTAACATTACTTTTCAGCCAGTAGACGAGAGCATGAATAACGAGGATGATTTCGTCACTGCATGGAAGAAACTGGCTATAAAAACAGATAAATGTGTATTAAGTACGCAAAAGTAAGATAAAAAATAAACAAAGGCTGACTGTAGCGTCAGCACCACCGGTCATGAAAAACCCCGACTAAAGTCGGGAAAAGATTGCATGTTCAGGGGTGTAACTCTATAATGCCTGCGATTAAAAGCGATCATCAGCTAAACTTGTCAAGCATTTATGCTGTGAGTGGATAAATAATGAGCCGAACTAGTCGCTTGATTGACCGACGATTAGCAAAAGCTTTGGTCTTCTTACAAGCATGTATGATCCCTGTTTCCGCCCTCGTGGCGTGGAGCATAAAAGACATGACAGCAGCATTAAGTGCGGCACTTGGTGCACTGGTTTGCTGGCTTGCTATGAGTTATTTCTCGTGGCAATCCTTCAGAACAGCAGGTGCGAGAGCATCAAAACAAGTGCTGTCTAACATGTATAGGGGCATGTTAGGCAAATTTGCAATCATGATCGTTGGATTTATTTTGATTTTGAGCAATGTTAAACCTTTATCACCGTTAGCATTGCTGTTTGGTTTTATTCTCGTTCAGGCAATGTCGTGGGTCGCTCCATTTTGGGTGTCACGTCTAGAAAAACGGGTATAGAAACAAGAAGAATTGAAGATTTTTTGGAGGGTGGCGAGATATCGACAGTACGCCGATGTTCGTAACCCTTCTTTTTAGTAATTGACATTGACCAGGTGTGATTTATGGCTGCTGAAGAACATGCCCTCACTTCGACAGAGTATATCAAGCATCACTTGACCAATATGACCTATGGCAAAATGCCAGACGGTACATGGAAATTGGCTGAGACTGCTGAAGAAGCTCATTCGATGGGGTTCACTGCAATTCACTTGGATTCAATGGGTTGGTCAATTGGCCTTGGTGTTATTTTCTGTTTGTTATTCTGGATGGTTGCGAAAGCTGCAAATGCAGGTGTTCCAACTAAATTCCAGTCTGCAATTGAAATGATCATTGAGTTTGTTGACTCAAGTGTCCGTGACACCTTTCATGGCAAATCACGTTTAATCGCTCCGCTTGCATTAACTATTTTCGTGTGGATTTTCCTCATGAACTTAATGGACTTGTTCCCAGTTGACTGGATTCCTCAAGTTGCAGCATTTGTGGGTGCAAACGTATTTGGTATGAACCCTCACCACGTTTACTTCAAGATCGTTCCATCTACAGATCCAAACATTACTTTAGGTATGTCTTTATCTGTATTTGTACTTATCTTGTTCTACAGCATCCGCGAAAAGGGTGTTAGTGGTTTCGTTGGCGAGTTGGCACTTAACCCATTTAACCCAAGTAATCCAGTTGCAAAAGCGTTGCTTATTCCAGTGAACTTGATTTTGGAATTGGTAACATTCCTTGCTCGTCCGATTTCATTAGCTCTCCGACTATTCGGTAACATGTATGCAGGTGAGCTGATCTTTATCCTAATTGCTTTATTGCCGTTCTGGATTCAATGGGCGTTATCTGTGCCTTGGGCGATCTTCCACATTCTTGTAATCACGTTGCAGGCATTCATCTTTATGATGCTTACCATCGTTTACTTGAGCATGGCAAGCGAAAAACATTAATGGTATTGCCTAACTATCAAACGATGGTTGGGCTGAATTTTTTTAATTTAATTTGGTAATAACCTAACCTCTGAGGAATTTTTCATGGAACTCACTTTAGGTCTAGTTGCAATTGCATCTGCTATCTTGATCGCTTTCGGTGCTTTAGGTACTGCGATTGGTTTTGGTCTTTTGGGTGGTCGCTTTCTAGAAGCTGTTGCTCGTCAACCAGAATTGGCTCCACAACTTCAAACTCGTATGTTCTTAATCGCGGGTCTTCTTGATGCTGTGCCTATGATCGGTGTTGGTATTGGCTTGTTCTTCATCTTCGCTAATCCATTTGTAGGTTAATCATCTTAATTCCTAAATCCACTATTTGAGGAATTGCAATGAATATCAACCTCACATTGATTGGTCAAGCGATTGCGTTTGCATTCTTTGTTGCATTCTGCATGAAGTTTGTTTGGCCACCACTAATCAATGCGATTAGTGAGCGTCAGCGTAAAATTGCTGATGGCTTAAATGCAGCAGAAAAAGCGAAAGCTGAGCTTGCCGATGCACAATCGCAAGTAAAGCAAGAGCTTGATGCAGCTAAAGCACAAGCGGCTCAATTGATCGAACAAGCGAACCGTCGTGCAGCACAATTGATCGAAGAATCTCGTACACAAGCTGCGGCTGAAGGTGAGCGTATTCGTCAACAGGCTAAAGAAGCTGTTGATCAAGAAATCAATTCTGCTCGCGAAGAATTACGTCAACAAGTAGCTGCTTTGGCAGTAACTGGCGCAGAAAAAATCCTGAACCAGCAAGTTGACGCAGAAGCTCATAACGCCATGCTGTCTCAGCTGGCTGCTAAACTTTAAGAGAGGCGAATCATGGCTGAACTCTTGACGTTGGCACGTCCGTATGCCAAAGCAGCATTTGCTTATGCTTCTGAGCAAGGTGCAACAGACAATTGGTCGAATGCGTTACAAGTGCTCAGTGCTGCGGTGCAAGACGAAGCATTTTCCGCTTATTTAAATCGCCCTGAACTTACTCCTGTGGAGCAAGTGAAGCTTTTTGCTAAAGTTTTAGGTGAAGATCAGTCTCAAGCAGTGTCTAACTTTTTGACACTTCTTGCAGATAACGATCGTTTAATGTTGTTACCTGAAATTGAAGCAGAATATGAACAGCTTAAATCACAGAATAACAACAATGTGGATGTCGTGATTGAATCGGCTTTCCCATTAACTGCTGAGCAAGAGCAATTGTTGAAATCTGCTTTAGAAAAGCGTTTTAACAGTACTGTAACTGTTTCAGTTGAAGTTAAACCTGAGCTTATTGCAGGTGTTGTGATTCGTGCAGGCGATCAAGTGATAGATGATTCTGCGCTTAACAAGCTTGAAAAAATGCGTACTCGTCTTCTTGCATAATGCAAATGATGAAGACTGAACTATTAAAAGATTGAGGAATAGCGCAATGCAACAACTGAATCCATCCGAGATCAGTGCGCTCATTAAACAGCGTATCAGCGATCTGGACACCAGCGCGACCGCTAAAAACGAAGGTACCATTGTTATGGTATCCGACGGTATCGTGCGCATTCACGGTCTTGCTGATGCAATGTACGGTGAAATGATCGAATTTGACGGCGGCTTATTTGGTATGGCACTGAACCTAGAACAGGATTCAGTGGGTGCCGTTGTCTTAGGTAACTACTTAAGCCTTCAAGAAGGCCAAAAAGCTCGTTGTACAGGTCGTGTACTTGAAGTTCCAGTTGGTCCGGAACTTCTTGGTCGTGTTGTCGACGCTTTGGGTAACCCAATTGATGGTAAAGGCCCAATTGATGCGAAATTAACTGATGCTGTTGAAAAAGTAGCACCAGGCGTAATTTGGCGTCAGTCTGTAGACGAACCTGTTCAAACTGGTTATAAATCAGTTGATACCATGATTCCTGTGGGTCGTGGTCAGCGTGAGTTGATTATTGGTGACCGTCAAACTGGTAAAACAGCGATGGCGATCGATGCGATTATCGCTCAGAAAAATTCTGGCATTAAATGCGTATACGTTGCGATTGGTCAAAAACAATCAACAATTGCAAACGTTGTACGTAAGCTAGAAGAAACTGGCGCTATGGCGTATACAACTGTTGTCGCTGCTGCGGCTGCTGATCCTGCTGCAATGCAGTACTTAGCTCCGTACTCTGGCTGTACAATGGGTGAATACTTCCGTGACCGCGGTGAAGACGCTCTTATTATTTATGATGATTTGTCTAAGCAAGCTGTTGCTTACCGTCAAATTTCATTGCTTTTACGTCGTCCACCAGGCCGTGAAGCGTATCCAGGTGACGTATTCTATCTTCACTCACGTCTTCTTGAACGTGCTTCTCGTGTATCTGCTGACTACGTTGAGAAATTCACTAATGGCGCAGTAACCGGTAAAACTGGTTCTTTAACTGCATTGCCAATTATTGAAACTCAAGCAGGTGACGTATCTGCATTCGTACCAACGAACGTAATTTCGATTACTGACGGTCAGATCTTCTTAGAAACATCATTATTCAACGCAGGTATTCGTCCTGCTGTGAACGCGGGTATCTCTGTATCTCGTGTTGGTGGTTCTGCTCAAACTAAGATCATCAAAAAATTGTCTGGTGGTATCCGTACTGCTTTAGCACAATACCGTGAATTGGCTGCGTTTGCTCAGTTCGCTTCTGACCTTGACGAAGCAACTCGTAAGCAACTTGAACATGGTCAACGTGTAACTGAGTTAATGAAGCAAAAGCAATATGCTCCTTACTCAATTGCTGACCAAGCTGTTTCTGTTTATGCATCTAACGAAGGCTATATGGCTGACGTAGAAGTTAAGAAAATCGTAGACTTTGATGCTGCGTTAATCTCTTACTTCCGCTCAGAATATGCTCCGTTGATGAAACAAATCGATGAAACTGGTGATTACAACAAAGACATCGAAGCAGCAATCAAAGCAGGTATTGAAAGCTTTAAAGCGACTCAAACTTACTAAGTTTAGTTTTAGTTAAGTTTGGTTCACGGATCAACCTTCGGAAGCTCGAAAGGGCTTTCGAATACTAGGTTAAGCGTATGGCAAATTTAAAAGAAATTCGCGCCAAAGTAGCTAGTATCAAGAGCACGCAAAAGATTACTCGCGCGATGCAAATGGTAGCTGCTTCTAAAATGCGTCGTGCGCAAGAGCGCATGGCTCAGGGCCGTCCGTATGCCGATAATATGCGCCGTGTAATTGCTCACTTGGTTCAAGCAAACCCTGAATACAAACACCGTTATATGGTTGACCGCCCAGTTAAGCGCGTTGGCTATATCGTAGTGTCTTCAGATCGTGGTTTGGCCGGTGGCTTGAACATTAACTTGTTCAAGAAAGTTGTGCAGCATGTCAAAGCACAACAACAGCAGTCAATTGAAGTTGAATTTGCTTTAATTGGTCAAAAAGCGGTTTCGTTTTTTAAGAATTACGGCGGTAAAGTGCTTGGTGCAACTACCCAACTTGGCGATGCGCCGAGTTTGGAACAGTTAACTGGCTCAGTCCAAGTTATGCTTGATGCATTTGATAAGGGCGAATTAGATCGTATCTACCTCGTATCAAATGGCTTCATTAATGCAATGACTCAGCAGCCTAAAGTAGAACAACTTGTTCCTTTAGCACCAGCAGAAGAAGGCGATGATCTCAACCGTACTTATGGTTGGGACTATATCTATGAACCAGAAGCAGAACAATTGTTAAATGGTTTGTTGGTTCGCTATATCGAGTCTATGGTTTATCAAGGTGTGATTGAAAACGTTGCATGTGAGCAGTCAGCTCGTATGGTCGCGATGAAAGCAGCGACAGACAACGCAGGACAACTGATTAAAGACCTACAACTCATTTACAACAAGCTGCGTCAAGCCGCGATTACTCAGGAAATTTCTGAGATCGTTGGCGGTGCCGCTGCCGTTTAACATTATTAAGTTTGAATTGAGGAGACAGCAATGAGTAGCGGTCGTATCATTCAGATCATCGGCGCGGTTATCGACGTCGAGTTTGAGCGCAATAGCGTTCCTAAGATCTATGACGCTCTCCAAGTTGACGGTACTGAAACTACATTAGAAGTTCAGCAACAGCTTGGCGATGGTGTTGTTCGTACCATCGCAATGGGTTCTACAGAAGGTCTTAAACGTGGCCTTAATGTAACTAGCACAAATGCACCGATTTCTGTTCCAGTAGGTCCAGCTACGCTTGGTCGTATCATGGACGTTTTGGGTCGCCCAATTGATGAAGCTGGTCCAGTTGCAACTGAAGAACGTTTGCCAATTCACCGTCAAGCGCCTTCTTATGCTGAACAAGCTGCTTCTACTGACCTTTTAGAAACTGGTATTAAAGTAATTGACTTACTTTGCCCGTTTGCAAAAGGTGGTAAAGTTGGTTTATTCGGTGGTGCTGGTGTTGGTAAAACCGTTAACATGATGGAGTTGATCAACAACATCGCGAAAGCTCACTCAGGTTTATCTGTGTTTGCTGGTGTTGGTGAGCGTACTCGTGAAGGTAACGACTTCTATCACGAAATGAAAGATTCTAACGTTCTTGACAAAGTAGCAATGGTCTACGGTCAGATGAATGAGCCACCAGGTAACCGTTTACGCGTAGCGTTAACTGGTTTGACTATGGCTGAATACTTCCGTGATCAAAAAGACGAAAATGGTAAAGGTCGTGACGTATTATTATTCGTCGACAACATCTACCGTTATACTCTTGCAGGTACTGAAGTATCAGCATTGTTAGGTCGTATGCCATCTGCAGTAGGTTACCAGCCTACACTTGCAGAAGAAATGGGTGTTCTTCAAGAGCGTATTACGTCTACTAAATCTGGTTCGATCACATCGATCCAAGCAGTATACGTACCTGCCGATGACTTAACAGATCCATCGCCTGCAACTACATTTGCTCACTTAGATGCAACAGTAGTATTGAGCCGTGACATCGCATCTTCTGGTATCTATCCAGCGATCGATCCACTTGACTCAACTTCACGTCAGTTAGACCCATTAGTTGTTGGTCAAGAGCATTATGAAATTGCGCGTTCTGTACAGAACATTTTGCAACGTTATAAAGAGCTTAAAGACATCATCGCAATCTTGGGTATGGATGAGTTAGCTGAAGAAGATAAATTGGTTGTTTACCGTGCGCGTAAAATCCAACGTTTCTTCTCTCAACCATTCCACGTAGCTGAAGTGTTTACTGGTGCTCCTGGTAAATTAGTATCGCTTAAAGAAACGATTCGTGGCTTTAAAGGTCTATTAGCTGGTGAATACGATCACATCCCAGAACAAGCGTTCTATATGGTTGGTGGTATTGACGAAGTGATTGCTAAAGCTGAGAAACTCTAATTTAAGGAGATCATCTCATGGCGACTATGCAATGTGATGTCGTAAGTGTTAAAGAGTCTATTTACTCTGGCGCAGTAACGATGTTAATCGCGAAAGGCGCAGGTGGTGAACTTGGTATTTTGCCAGGACACGCACCACTTGTGACTTTGCTTCAACCGGGCCCGATTCGTGTTCAGTTGGAAAATGGTACAGAAGAAATCGTCTATGTATCTGGCGGTGTTTTAGAGGTTCAACCTCATGTTGTAACGGTTCTTGCAGATACTGCAATCCGTGCTGACAACTTGGATGAAGCTGCAATTTTAGAAGCACGTAAAAATGCTGAACAATTGCTTGCGAACCAAAAGAGCGATTTGGACTCAGCTGCTGCATTGGCATCTCTATCAGAGATTTCAGGTCAGCTTGAAACTATCCGTAAGATGAAGAACCGCGCATTATAATTTGTGCAGTGTTCATCAAAAAAAGCCACCGTAAGGTGGCTTTTTTATTATTTGGATATAACTTAAGAATCAGTTTTTGGATCAGGTTTTTCATCTCCAGCCATAATCATAGCTGCGAGTTTAACCATATCCATTTGAATGGTATTCAGCTGTTTTTCAATTTGTTCAAAATTGATTTGATCTAATTTCCCATTTAGTAAAGGCATGCTTAGAGCTTGTTGATTGGCATGTAATAAACTTTGGCGAATATTCTCAATTTCCTGACTTTTGATATCTAAGGTGAGAAGAGCTTGATTTAAACCTTGTAATTGCTGTTTTAAAGTTGAAACAGTTGTTTTTAATTCATTTTGATTTTTATCTTGAATAGCTTGTTCAACGTCAAGTTGAGTGTCTTTAAGTTGTTCAACATAATCTCCAGCTTTAAGCTGTAAATTAGCAGCATCTCGAACCATATAAAAAATATTGCCGCTTTTAAGTTCAGTTTTGCTTGGAGCAATATCTGACTCTTGTCGTTCAATAGCTTGATCGGACGCCTTTTCAGTTATTTCAGTATTTTCTTGTTCAGTAGCATGGTCTTGTGCCTGATCACACCCGAGTAAAAGCATGCCTGAGGCAAAAATTACAAAAGGAAGAAATGCACCCTGTAAAACTTTTTTCATAACTACAAACAACATCAAATAAAGCAAATAGGTACTATAGGCATAAAATATGGAGAAAGATTGTATTTTTGCAAACAAACAACATTTTGACCAGATAATAAAAAAGAGCGTAGAAAACGCTCTTTTTTACGTTTTTAAACGTTATTTTGCTAACTCTGCTTCAACTGCTTTAACGATTTGTTCATCATCCGCAGTTAGGTTTGGAGCAAAACGAGCCACTACTTCGCCATTTTTATTAATTAAGAATTTTTCGAAGTTCCATAAAACTTCTGGAGCTGGATTAGTTGGAATACCTAAGCCTTCTAAACGCTCACGGAAAGGTCCTTCACCAGTACGTTCTGGTTGAGCTGCTGTCAAAGTTTCATAGAGTGGGTGCTTATCTTCACCGACAACAGACACTTTAGAGAATAAAGGGAAGTGAACATCATAATTTAATGAACAGAATTGTTGAATTTCTTCATCTGAACCTGGTTCTTGTTCTTTAAAGTTGTTTGCTGGAAAACCTAAAATTTCAAGACCTTGATCTTTTTTTGCTTGATAAAGCTTTTCTAAGCCTTCGTATTGTGGAGTTAAACCACATTTAGAAGCAGTATTTACAATAAGTAAAACCTTACCTTTATATTGTTCAAGGTCAACCGTTTCGCCTGAAATAGCTTTTACTGGAATGTGATATACAGATTGTGTCATGAGTATTTCCTAAAGATTGTAGTTGATATCAAGTAACGCATTTGTTTTAACTGCTATTGAGGGGTAGTGCAATAATATTCGTGTTCAAAAAAGAAAAAGATTTTAAAAGATAAACTGAATTCTAGTTATTTCTAATTTGAATAGGTGTTTGTCCAGTATAACGTTTGAAAAACTCAATAAAACTTGAGCTATGTTGATAACCTAAATCATATGCTAAACGCTTAATGGGTGTCCCTTGTCGTATTTGATGAATTGCATAAACAATTTTGGCTCGATTTCTCCATTCAGATAAAGAGAGTTGTAGCTCTTGTTGACTCAAACGTAACAGGTGACGGTCACTTACCGAGAAATTTTGGAGTAACTGTTGTAAAGAGTGATCAAAAAGTAATGGGTCGGAAAGCTTTTCTAAAATAGGCAATAAAACTGGATGCCGCGTTTGAGGCAAATAATGCGAATAGGCTGGGGCTTGTTGTAATTGGTCGAATAAAACTTGTAAAAGATGTTCTAAATATTCAGGTTTTTTATTCTGCTTCTGTTGTTCCAGAATTTGGAGGACTAACGTCCGAAAAAAGGGCTGGATACTAAAACACTGACAGACATCTCCTAAAACAGAGCATAGGCGGGGATGTAGACGAATACAGATATAGTGAATTTCGTGATCAATATCAGTCGATTGATGAACCGTTTGAGGTGGAATCCAAAGTCCATAACTAGGTGGAGACAGATATAGCTGTTCTTCCACCTGCATTTCTAAAATACCATTTAAGCTGAAATTAAAATCTCCCCAGAGCGAGGCATGAGGACGAACAATATCTTCTTTTTGATATAGAAATTCATGAACTACTATACTGTTCAATAAAGAAAATTGTTGGTCCTCATTGTTCATCTTTGTACTCAGACTAATATTTTAATTTTCACAGGTCGCTTTAGGATTGTTTAAGCCTTTTGCTAAGGTAAAAGTACTTACGAGTGCTAAAGCAACAAAACTTAATACGCCATAAATTAAGGTATTTTCATTGAAATGATCAACCACATAACCGCCTAATAATGAACCTGTGGCAATCATGACCTGAAACATACCTACAAAAAGAGGCATACCTTTTTCAACTGCATGTGGCGCATGTACAAACATCCAGATATTGGCTGAGGTAGGAAAAGCACCAAATGCGAAGCCCCATAAAGCAGTTAGGACAATAGCACCAAATTCATGAATGGCAAAAAGCGGGAATCCAAAAAATACAATTGCAAAGCAAGCACTAACAAAGGCAAGCGTATAACGGACATTCAAATTACCACTATATCCAGCAAATGCATTTCCGAAAATACCTGCAATTCCATAGAGCAATAATAATGAACTAATCGTTGTACCATTAAAGCCTGCAATATTCTTAAAGAAAGGTGCTAAATAGCTATATGCACAAAAATGAGCAAGACCGATAAGCAAGACAATCAGCATGCCGCTACGTGCTTTAGGCGTGCGTAATAATGCTGGTAAGTCCCTCATATGGATTGGCGAGTCTGGAACAAGTTTAGGTAAAAAGATTAATTGTAAGATTAAAACAATTAAGCCAATTCCTGCTGTAATTCCAAAAGCACTGCGCCAGCCATAAAATTCACTTAACCATGTTCCAATAGGAACACCCAAAACTGTCGCAAAAGTTACACCTGCCATTACAACAGCAGTTGCTTTGGCAATAGGGAGATGGAGGGGAGCTAATTTTCCACTTAAAGCGATTGCCGTGGCCCAGAACCCGCCAATTGAGATGCCTAAGATTAAGCGACTGAGTAATAAAATATGAAAGTTTTCAGCAAAAGCAGTAATGGTATTGGCAATAACCATAATTGCTGTCAGTAAAATGAGAACATAGCGTCGATCAAGTTGTTTCACTGAAACTGGTAATAAGGGGGCAGCAATCGCGGCCATAATGCCGGGTACAGTAATAATAAGACCGGCTGTACCTACAGAAATATTTAAATCTGTTGCAACACTATTTAAAACACCAACAGGTAAAAATTCACTTGTTACTAATGCAAATGCTGCAATGGCAACGGCCAAAATGGCAAACCAGCTTCCCTGTGGGGAGGTCGTGGGTCGCGCTTTAGAGATAGAAGATTGGTCCATAGGAAATCCTTACTTGGCTAAATTTGGAGTGAGGAAAGGCAATTTATTAATTAACTAACGATCATTATGAAAATAAAATAGTTGATAAAAAATCGAACGTCAATTAATTTAATAACGATTGTTATAAAAATAGATGTGATCTTTATGACAAATACGCATGAAACGAATTTGATCGCTGCAGAAGACACGCTGAAAAAAAAGCGTGGGCGGCCTAAATGCTTTGATGAACAGCAGGTTTTGCAAAAGGCAATGTTGCTTTTTTGGGAGCATGGCTATGAAGCAACGTCGATCAGTGATTTAACACAGGCTTTGGAAATTACAGCACCAAGTTTATACAGTGCGTTTGGAGATAAGGCTGGGCTGTTTTATCAAAGTATTGATTACTACTTGGCTCATGAAGCATGCCCTATTGAAACCATCTTTTTAGAAGCAAAAACAGCAAAAATCGCTTTTGAACTTTATTTATACGATAACGTTAAAAGACTCGTCCAGCCAAATAAGCCCGCTGGTTGTATGCTCGTTGTTGCAGCTATGAATTGTTCTGACGCTACTCATAATGTGCAGCAAAATCTTCTCGATAAAAGAATAAAAACCAAAGAAAAATTATTCAAACGTCTTCAACAAGGTGTAGAGCAGGGTGATTTGTCTTCGAATGCACCGTTACAGGAAATGACAGACTTTTATGCAACTGTCATTCAAGGGTTAACGATTCAGGCAAGAGATGGGGCGAGTACCGAGCAATTACACAAAGTTGTGGAACATGCCATGAAGACTTGGACATTATTCTAAAAAACGGATGATGTCCTAAGTTCAATATCAATGTCGGAAATACGATATTTCAATTTATTAAGACATTCTTCAAAATAAACTCTCTTTTACAGATGGCGTATTACTATGAGTCAGGTCATGAAATATCATAAATGGGCATTTATATTTCCCATTTTGGCAGTACTGATTTGGTCTTTGAATATTGTAGTTACCCGCTATGTTTCTGATTATATCTCTCCGGTCAGTATCAGTTTTTACCGGTGGTTAATCGCCTTTATTATTTTAACCCCATTTATGTTGTTACCGGTTTGGAAACAGCGACACTTATTAAAACAGTATTTGCCTAAATTAGCAGTATTAAGTGCATTTGGAATGGTGCTTTATCAAGGACTTGCTTATACGGCTGCCCATTATACCAGTGCAACTAATATGGGAATTGTGAATGCATTTATTCCGATCTTTACGATTTTCGTTTCTCTTGCCATTTTAAAAGATGTGCCTAACCGCTTTGCAGTTTTTGGCAGTATTTTGTCTTTTGCAGGTTTGCTCTATGTCATGTCCCAAGGAGATATTGGCCACTTATTAAGTTCTGGTGGACATCTTGGTGATGCCTTAATGATTATCGCTGTGTTCTTTTATGCATTTTATGGGGTTTTTCTTAAAAAATGGCAGTTGCCCCTTCCAATCATGACGAGCTTATATGTCCAGATTGGTTTTTCTGTAATATTTCACCTTCCTTTGATTTTCTGGTTCGGACTAGATGCTTTAAATGCACAAAATGCTCCGAGTGCTATTTATGCAGGAGTATTTGCTTCACTCATTGCGCCTTTAGTTTGGATGTTGGCTGTTCAGCAATTAGGGCCTAATAGAACAAGTATCTTTATGAACTTAGTTCCTGTGTTTACAGCAATTATTGCGAGTGTCTGGTTATCTGAGCAGTGGACCATTTATCACACACTAGGTGGTGTAATAATTTTAATTGGTATCATCATGGCTCAAAAGAAGGTCAGTTCCAAAAAGAGTGAGCTGATACAAGAGCAAAACTAAGACCACTAAAAAAACTATGGCATATTTTGAAAAAAATTAATGAAAATATGCCATTTTTTTATTAGTTAAAGCTTTTCTATATGATTTATAAATAGATTATAAAACTAGGTTGAAATATAAATATTAAAAAAGCCGAATAAAAATATTAATATAATTTTAATTTTTAAGCGAAAAACCGTAAATTCCCTACACTTTTCATGCTTTTTTTAGAGAAATTATATATTTCTCTCATTTAGTCTATTGCCACATAATAGCGACCACTACGAAAGACGCTCTTTTTGGCAAATTATCTTTCGTTGCAGAGATATCCAAACCCTCTGGATGCGGTATATACCCATCCTTTTTTATGCTCAGTTATCCCTATATAACTGAGCTTTTTTTTGTCTGAAATTAGGCGCGGATAATCTCGCCTGTGAGAGCATTAATAATTCTACTTGGCTGCTGACTTTGGCCTAAATCACCATTGAGATAGTTTAATTGTGAACTAAAGTATTGGCAGGCATCTTGTAGTGAATGAGCAGGTTCTTGCCCGCTCGGGTTGGCACTAGTCGAGACAATAAAACCATGAAAAGCATTGCATAATGCCACACACAAAGGATGTGTGGTGACTCGAACAGCGACAAGAGGATGTTCACCTTTAATCCATGAAGGAATATGTTCACCAGCAGGCAAGAGCCAAGTTGTGGCTCTTTCTGAAGGTTGGTGATTCGTCCAGCAATCAATAATTTCTTGTTGGGTTGTTTGAGGTAAAGAGGTTAACAGGTGCTCAACTTGGCTAATATGGCCGGCTAATAAAATGACTCCCTTTTCAATTGGTCTTTGTTTCAGCTCTAGAATTTTTTGAAAAGCTTGTTCGTTAAAAGGGTCGCAACCTAGCCCCCAAACTGCCTCAGTTGGATACGCCAAGACTTGACCTTGATGTAAACTTTCGGCGGCTTCGGTAACTGAGGTGGTAATCATGGTAATACTCTTCCTTTCAATCAGACAGAATTGCTATTGTGTGCTCCCATACTAAGAGCGACAACGTAAATACAGCCCTGATTGTTGCATACATAAACCAAGTAGTTCTAGTTCCATGAGTGAAGAGGTGAGTTCTGCAACGGGTTGTGAGTGATGCACGACAAGCTGGTCAATATCTTGACCGACCCAGTCTAAAGATTGATACAGTTTAATTAAATGTTCAGGAATTTCTGGCGCGCCAGTTTCAGCTGTCTCACTTTGACTTTGTTGCTGACTCTGCCATTGGGTTGGAAGAGCAAGGTCCTCAACAATCTGTTCAGGATGATCGACTAAGATTGCACCCTCACGAATAAGCTGATGGCAGCCCTGATGAAATTCACTATAAATATGGCCGGGAATAGCAAATACCGTTTTACCTTGCTCAGCAGCTTTGTTGGCAGTAATCAGAGAGCCACTTTTTAAAGTAGCTTCTACCACTAACACGCCTAAACTCAAACTACTAACAATTCGGTTCCTACGTGGAAAATGCTGCTGTAATGGTGGTGTCCCGGGTAAAAACTCAGTAATGATGGCGCCGTTTTGAGCCAAGATCTGTTCTGCAAGTTTTTTATTCTGAGCAGGGTAGGTGCTGTCTAGACCTGTTCCTGTGACAGCAATAGTTCGTTGATGAGCAGATGCACCTTGGTGAGCAGCTTCGTCAATTCCATATGCCAAACCACTACTCACATAAAATCCTTTTTCACTTAAGTAATAGGCAAAATCATAAGCAACCTGACGACCATGTGGGCTTGGTTTTCGACTACCCACAATCGCAATTTGTGGTTGCAACAAAGCTTGAGCTTGGCCTTTTCCAAAAATGATGGGCGGATGATCTGTGTAAGGTAACAATTGCGTAGGATAGCCAGAGTCATCTGGCGTTAAAATAAAGTCAGTATATTGCTGGATCTGCTCAATCAGTTTTTCAAAATGAGCCTGACCTTGAGCAGTTTGAAATTCATCTACGCGTTTTAAATGATTGGCATGTAAACCGAGATTAGACCATTGGGCCAACCCAGCAGGTTTGACAGCCGTTTCACAGCTACCGAAGTAGTCGACAATTTTTTTAAAGCTAACTAAAGAGTGCTGAACCAAATACCACACTTTAAGGGTGTGGTAATGGTGTGAAGAAAGTTGAGTAAGCATTGTAAAGTGTATATCCAGCGTTAATCATCAAAACGAGGTGGCTGAATGTTTGAACCTACTTTAATAGGTAAGTCACTTTCTAATACATAGGCATAGCTGAGCTGATCAAAAGTTCTAAATACCATAAGGCTACCAATTTGTTGACCAGGTAACTGTATTGGTTCTTTGGTTTTAGGATCTCGAATGGTTTCACCTTGTTGGATAATATCAAAGACTTGACCCACCTGAATACCTTGAGCCGTACCTCGGTCTAAAGTCACTACACTATTTTTGGCTGCTCTACCAATTGAACCCATCACACGGATGATCTTGCCACCATCCGTCACTTGTTTAGCATCCACTGGGTAAAATAGAGTGGGCAAAGTCGCATCTTCTTCTGGCATGACCCGATCACCACGACGCACTTCGGAATTGTAGCTATCAGTTAGCTCAAGTGTTGTTATGTCTTTCTCAGAAGAAATCGCAATACCTGAAGCAACTTGTTGTAGTTCAATACCTAGGCTGTGTTTTTTACCCTTACTATCCATGAAATAGTACGGTTCACCTTCACGGTAGACTGCATAACGTTGTCCATCAATTAAACCTTGTCCGCGTGCATAAATCGTTTGGCCCTTTGCAGCAAGTACACGTTGATCGGCAGTGCCAACAATATAAGGCGTATGTTCAATTGCATCGGCTGGCAAAATTGTGCTGTGTTCTAACCACTGTTTGATATGTTCAAGTGGAATAACAGGCACATTATCGTTGAGCGACTCCACACGAACTTGAGGTTGTAAGTTTGCTGTTTGGCCTGTGTAGCGACGAATAATGCCGACACAACCATCTCCCTCATCTTTACCTATCAATGGTCGACCAGCTAAACTGCATAATAATAAGCGGTCACCCGGGTAAATCCAGTGTGGATTTTTGACGTGCTGATTACTTGCCCAGATTTCTGGCCAGCGCCAAGGTTTACTTAGGAAATGACCAGAAATATCCCACAGCGTATCTCCTCGTTTTACAACGTAGACATGTGGTGCATTACTTTTTAGAGAGGGTGGATTATGGTTCGGACTAGCAGCATGAACCTCTGCTACTGTACCCATTGCAACCCCTGTAAAAAGTGCGAAAGCAAGTAAATGCTTTTTTATCCCCAAAGCATGAAATTCAACCATGCCGTTAAAAACCTTTTTCATTATGATAATTCCTAAAAATTATGCGTGCAGATGCGTTATAATAGGCAGCTTACACACAATTTTTCGATGAAGTATTTCCTTCATTTGGTTTTTCAATCAATGGCATAAGTGAGGACGTCAGTATGGCCTTATTACCTATTTTAAGTTTTCCTGATCCCCGTCTTCGTACCATTGCTAAGCCTGTTGAAGAAGTTACTGATGAAATTCGTCAACTTGCAGCAGATATGCTTGAAACCATGTATGCCGCACCAGGTATTGGTTTAGCAGCTTCACAGGTAGATCGTCATATTCAGTTAATCGTTATAGATTTATCTGAAGCTAAAGATGAACCCTTGGTTTTTATTAACCCCAAAATCACTCCACTGACAGAAGATAAGCAGCAGTACGAAGAAGGCTGCCTATCGGTGCCACAAATATACGACAAAGTTGAGCGCCCGTCACGTGTGAAAATTGAGGCAATTAACCTTGAAGGTCAAGCATTTGAGATAGAAGCTGATGGACTTCTCGCTGTTTGTATCCAACATGAAATGGATCACTTAAATGGCAAATTATTTGTGGATTATTTGTCGCCACTTAAACGTCAGCGTGCGCGTGAAAAAGTCGAAAAAGTTGTTCGTCAACGTGAGCGTGAAAAAGTTGCAGTAAAACGTTAAAAATTTCTATTCTTCAAATATTAATATAGTGTGGATGTGATTTTTGGTTTTTCGTAGTGGTTTACTGCTTGCATGTGCAGCAGTATTTTTACAGGTTGCGGTATTTCTACAGCCGCTATTACCGAAGCAATATCAAATTGCTCCGGTCTGTGAAACTATTACCCGTGCTTTGCTGAAGCCCAAAGCACAGACGGAAGCCATGTCACATACCATGCATTCACATCATGAACATCATATTGAACAGGCTCAAACTGCTAGTCAACATGATCATCATGATGCAAACCATCAATGTCAATATTGTACCGTCTATGCCAATCTGGTTTTACCGCCTGAATTCGGCGTAAAAGAAGTTTTAGTTCGCATACAAGTTCGCTTAGTCGCCTATCAACAAGCATTCAAACATGTTTATTTTGCGCTACAGCGACTTTTCCTACTCCCACAAGGGCGTGCACCACCTCTATTTGCATAAATAAAAGCAATTTTTTGTTGGGGTCTTGATTGACTTCAATATCACTTTATTTATGTTTTAGAGCATATAAAAAATGTCACATTCTAAATTCTTATTACAACCTTTATGGGTTGCGATGTTTGCTGTCTCTCATTCGGGTATAGCTTTTGCTGATTCCCAAAAAAATGATGTCGCTACCAAAACACTTCATTCATTGGCACCTATCGTTGTTACAGCACAGCAAGGCAATGATGCAAATGGTCTGATTGTTCATGCAGATCCAAAGCAACCGATTCAGCCAGTACCTGCTACAGATGGTGCAGATTACCTGCAAAGTATTATGGGTTTTAACTCAATACAAAGCGGTGGAACAAATGGCGATGTAACATTCCGAGGCATGTTTGGCTCACGCATCAAAATTCTAACTGACGGGACTGAAAATTTAGGCGCATGCCCAAACCGTATGGATGCCCCAACTTCTTATATTTCACCAGAAAGTTATGACCGTATTTCTGTCATTAAAGGTCCGCAAACGGTTCAATATGCCAATACGGGTTCGGCAGCGACTGTTCTTTTTGAACGTCAGCCTGAAAAGCTCACTACAGAGAAACCTTATCGAGGGCAAGCGAGTGTATTGTTGGGTTCATATGGACGTATTGACCATAATGTTGAAGCTGCAATTGGTGATGAAAAGAAATATATTCGTTTAAATGCTAATCGTTCTGAGTCGAACAGTTATCAAGATGGTGACGGCAATACCGTACCTTCAGCATGGGAAAAATGGAATGCTGATGTGGCGATTGGTTTCACTCCAGATGAAAACACTTGGGTTGAACTCACTGGTGGAAAATCTGATGGCGAATCGCTTTATGCTGGACGTTCAATGGATGGTTCACAATTTGCGCGTGAAAGCTTAGGTCTACGTTTTGAAAAGAAAAACATCACTAATGTCATCAAGAAAATAGAAGGGCAGGTGAACTACAGCTATAACGACCATATTATGGATAACTTTAGCTTGCGTACACCGCCATTAGTTGAAATGACACATGGTGGTATGACGATGCTGATGCCGAATCCAATGGCAATGCAAGTGACGCGCCGTACACTAAACTCGCGCTTAGCCATGACCTCTGAATGGAATCAATGGAGCCTGATTACAGGTATAGATTCTCAATTCAATAAACATGGCGGTAGCATGTCATCACCAACGATGCCTTCTATGAATATCCCATATCGTCAAGATATGCGTTTTCAATCATATGGTGCTTTTAGTGAACTCGGTTATCAATGGAACGATCTCAATAAACTGGTTACAGGTGTGCGTTTAGACCGAGTAACAGTTGAAGATGAGCGCGCAGATTCTCAAGCAAAAGGCTTTAATACTAAACTTGAAAAGACTTTACCAAGTGCATTTGTCCGCTGGGAAAATCAACATCTTGAGCATGACTTAAAGAGCTATATCGGTTTAGGTTATGTAGAACGTATGCCTGATTATTGGGAACTTTTTTCGCCTAAACATGGTAATGCTGGCTCAACCAATACCTTTAACGGTGTAAATCCTGAGAAAACACTACAGTTGGATCTGGGCTTTCAGCAACAACATGGCGCTTTAAATACATGGGCTTCTGCCTATGTAGGTTTAGTAGATGACTACATTTTAATGAGTTACCACCACCACCCAAGCACGGGAATGGGGGGACATGATATGAGCCATGATATTACTGCGGGTGCCAAAAATGTCGATGCGACCATTGCAGGTGCAGAAGCAGGTATTGGCTATCAATTTACCGACCATATTCAGGCAGATTTAAGTGCTATGTATGCATGGGGTAAAAACACCACAGATGATAAACCTTTACCCCAAATTTCACCTTTAGAAGGTCGACTAAATGTTCGCTATGTGGCCGACAAATATAATTTAGGTCTCTTGTGGCGAGCTGTTGCTGAGCAAAACCGCGTGAGTCTGCATCAAGGTAACATCGTGGGATATGACCTAAAACCAAGTAAAGGTTTTTCAACTCTTTCTCTAAACGGAAGTTACAACCTTCTTAAAGATATTGATGTCTCTGTCGGCATCGATAACGTATTAGATAAAACCTATACCGAACACTTAAACAAAGCGGGTAGTGCAGGCTTTGGATTTGCGAGTGAAGAGCAGTTCAATAATATCGGAAGAAACTACTGGGTTCGTATGAGTATGAAGTTTTAATAAGCTTTAGCGAATTAAATGAACTGAAAATATTAATTTAACGAGAGAAATCAAATGACAAATAAATTATCGCCTGAACAGTCTTGGTGGGGATGGAAGTTACTTATTGTGGCTTCTATCTTGAGTTTATTGTTTATGATCATTTTTTACTTGGCGATCAACAACGAGCCTGACTACATGCCAAGTCAAAAAAAGAAGCAAATGGTGGAGTCACACGAGCAAATGAGCCACGCTGAAATGCATAGTTCATCGCCTCAATAAGTTCCTAACATTTAAAAATGGAAGTCTGATATCCAGACTTCCATTCTTTATTTTTAGGCTTGGGAAATTATTGATGCATACTCGCTAAGGTTTTTGCTTTACCTTGATTCTGATAAAGACTTAGACCAAGTTTTTGTATATTACGCCCTGATTTAGATAAGAAGTTTTCAATTCTTGGCGAAAGCTTTGCACCACTATAAAGTAATGAATTACGCAAAATTAGATAATAAGCAAACCACGAAGCAGATTGTTGAGGTAATCCGAGTAATCTCATTCTTTTCTTACCAATAAAAAATTGAGTAAGTTCTAAATGTTGTCGATAAGCAAGCTTCTGCTGCAAAGAACGTAAATGCTGATATTTTCTCTCAAAAGGTTCTTTAGATAAGCTCGATCCTAATTCAATACTGCTGTGATCGGAGCGCGGGTGAGCAAACTGCATCCAGTAAAGTAAGCGCCAGCCTTGAGTTTCAGATTGAATAAGCCATTTTTCATCAATACCCATCAACCAGCCAACATAACGCCAAAAATGTAAAAAATTCTTAGTTTCCTGTTTAGTCGGCCATATTCCTAAAGCTCGAATTCCTAACAAAACCACACTGCTAAACGCTAAATTGGTCATTGCTAAATCAAACTGATTAAGAGGAATTCCCCAAACTTCGCTATCCCAACGATCAGACTTTTTTAATTGTCGGCGAACAAGTGCATGAATAAAGCGAACATAAATGGTTGAGGTAAAGCCTGAACTCAAACGATAAAGCCCTTGAGGTTCAGTAATATCAACCCACCATTTGGTAGTCTCTGCTAAACGTGTTCCTGCTTGTTTCTTCAATGCGCCAGTTAAAATTAAAGGTTGATTAAACCCTGGATATAAATATCCCGCCATTAAAGATAAATCTCTAAGAATAAAACCATTATTTATTCCTAAACGATGAGTAAATTTAATAGCCTCATCAATTTGATGTTGATCTAGCCATTCAGGCTTTTGTTCAATGTAATTAAAGAAACTTTCTAACTCAGTAGGTATGGGCTTAGATAAGTCATCACGGCCTTGAAATAATATCTTCTCAAAAATCATGCGGTGATCTTTTGGATTTTGCATAACCCAATCAATTACTTTATCCATTTCAACGTCCCCTTCATAAAGAGCACGTTGTAAAGAAACATATTCTGCATAGTTTGGCTGTGCTGGTTTTTCGCAACAGACATTTAAAAACTGAGTAAAGAAATTACTGTCTTGCATGTCATTAAAAGAGGCAAGTCGAGTCGGGCTACTTGTTTGCATATTGTCACTTACTTATTGAGCTGAATAATAAATAGGCTAATATGAATAATTATTCGCATTCAATTCACATTTAAAGAATAAAAAACCAATGAGAAAAGCCCCACAGCAACAGCGTTCAAAAATTATTGTTGACCATATTTTAGAGGCGACACAGCACTGTATTGCCCAATATGGATTGCTCCATACCACGACTCCTAAAATTGCAGAGAGATCTGGAGTAAGTGTTGGGTCAATTTACCAATATTTTGAGAATAAAGATCAAATCATAGAAGAACTGTTGCGCCGTAAAAGCGAACTATTGGGGCAACAACTCAAAGAATTAGTTATGCAGCAAGGAAATATTCCTTTGGATATCCTTATCCCCTTAGCAATAGAACTAGGATTTGCTGCATTAAAAGCCGATCATGGTTTTTTTATAGAGGTACTGAAGCATTGGCATGACTATAGTCATTCGCAAGCTGCTCAGATTTTAGAAAAACATTTTTTTGAAGTTGGACTATATACATTTAGTAGAAATCCCCATCAATGGGACTTCGAACAGGTGAAGCATAAATCCTTTGTAATCATCAATAGTACGCTTTTTACAATGATGAGATATGTTAGTCAGAACAATTTTCTTATCTCAGAACAACAACTTAAACAAGAATTATCGAGCATGATACTGGCTTATTTAAGTCAAAAATAAATAATTAAAATAATTATTGATATAAAACAATTGGTTAGTGTGGTTGTTGTTTTAAAAATGAACGCTCAAGTCATAAGTTTTTAATTTTCGCTTGCAAAGGGTTATTAATCCTCTATAATGCACATCCATCGGCGGTGATGCAGAT
>NZ_JAVQNT010000022.1:0-42594 GCF_031799075.1 Acinetobacter sp. V91_7 | reverse complement strand
ACCTGACTTTAGAGCAGATGGATGTGATTGAGTTGAATGAAGCTTTTGCTGCACAGGCTTTGGCAGTGACCCGTGATTTAGGTTTGCCAGATGATTCTGACAAGGTCAATCCAAACGGTGGTGCAATTGCATTGGGTCATCCGTTAGGTGCCTCAGGCGCACGTCTTGTGACCACAGCTTTAAACCAGCTTGAACAAACAGGTGGACGTTATGCCTTATGTTCAATGTGTATTGGTGTGGGCCAAGGGATTGCTTTGATTATTGAACGTGTTGAAGCACTTTAAGGAGAAACAAATGCCATCTTTTCAATCTGCCGATGCACAAATTAACTATCAAACTTTTGGCGAACCTTCTTCCCCTGCTTTAGTGTTTTCCAATTCTTTGGGCACCAACTATGGCATGTGGCAAAAACAGTTTAATGAGTTAAAAGATCAATTTTTTGTGATCTGCTATGACACACGTGGTCACGGTTCATCATCTACGCCTAACGGCCCATACACTGTAGAGCAATTAGGTCAAGATGTTGTCCGTTTACTCGACCATCTGAATATTAGCAAAGCTGCTTTTTGTGGAATTTCTATGGGCGGTTTAACGGGTCAATGGCTTGCAATTCACTACCCTGACCGTTTTAGTCATGTGGTTGTAGCAAATACTGCTGCTAAAATTGGGCAAGAACAGGCATGGCTTGACCGTGCAAAATTAGTACGTGAGCAAGGTTTACAACCGATCGCAGCCACAGCAGCTTCGCGATGGTTTACAGATCCCTTTATCCAAAGTCACGCTTCAATTGTCAACAACCTGTGTAACGACTTAAGTGCTGGCAGCGCAATAGGTTATGCCAATTGTTGTGAGGCTTTGGCTAAAGCGGATGTCCGTGAGCAGTTAAAAGACATCAAAGTTCTAGTATTAGTGATTGCTGGAACTCAAGACCCTGTAACGACTGTTGCAGATGGTGAATTTATGCAGCAACGCATTCCGCAATCAAAACTTGCAGAAATAGATGCCTCTCATATTTCCAATGTAGAACAGCCCGAAGCTTTTAATAAAATCTTAAAAGATTTTTTAGTGAGCTAATTTAGTTTTTATAAAATTCATTCTCTTCTAAAAAGGCCAAATATGGCCTTTTTTTATTAACTCAAAATAAAAATCTAAATAACTTGTTCTAGAAGGTATAAATATATACCTCAAATGTAATGGAAAATTACATGGATAAATAACAGTATTTTAAATTCATGAACAGGGCTTGTTCATCAGTGAAGTGAATCTAAGAAAATTCTTAAATCGTTCACTTCTTCATCACAATGAAAGTAAGGATATCTAAATTGAACATACCTATGCTGAACTCACAGCTTTACCCTACACGTCCTTTAATTAAATATGGAACATTACTTTTAGGTGCGCTTTTAGCGGGTTGTAATTCTTCGTCAAGTTTAGACCCAACGCCTACACAAAAGCAGATCACGATTAAGCGCGATAACTTTGGTACGCCCCATGTATATGCAAATGATACCTATGGACTTTTCTACGGTTATGGATATTCGGTAGCGACCGATCGATTATTCCAGATGGAAATGTCAAAACGTACAGGACGAGGTACTGTTGCTGAGGTGCTCGGACCCGACTATCTTCAATTTGATATTGCTACACATAGCCGTTTTGACCCAGAAAATATTAAACAGCAACTTGCTGCGCTCTCACCGGAAGACCGAGCAATTTTTGAAGGTTATGCCGCAGGTTTTAATAAACGGGTTAAAGAAGTTTTAGCAGACCCAGCTCTTATGCCTAAAGAGTTCACAGATCATGGTTTTAAGCCCTCTACGTGGCAAACAGAAGATATTGCTATGGTTTGGGTGGGCTTAATTTTAAATCGCTTCTTTTCGGCAAGTTCTGAAGTCTCAAATTTAGATTTACTCACACAACTACAAAAAGAAAAAGGCCAAGAAGAAGGTCTTAAAATCTATCAACAATTACGCTGGCTAGATGATCCAAGCGCTCCGACCATTATTCAATCTGCACAAAAACCACAGCTAGTAGCGCGCCAACAGCAAATAATTAAAGACATTAGCCCCATCTCGAATAAGGCAGCAAAAACCTATTTAGCCCAAGCTCGCATTGCTTTAGGTAAAAGTGTGGTAGATGGTGTACCGACTGCAAGTAATGCTTGGGTTTTAAAAGGCGATAAGACTATTGAAGGTCAAGCAGTTTTATATAATGGCCCCCAACAAGGATGGTATACACCAGCAATCACCTATAGCATTGGTTTACATGGTGCTGGCTATAATTTGACTGGCATTACTCCCGTTGGATTACCTGCAATTTTATTTGGAACCAATGGAAAAATAGCATGGGGCTCTACCGTTGGTTCGCTCGATACTAACGATATTTACCAACTCACTTTAAATCCGAGCAATTCAAAAGAATATTTATATAAAGGGACTTATATTCCATTCGAGCACAAACAAATAAAAATAAAAGTTAAGAATCAAGCTGACCATGTTTTAGATGTTTATAAGAGCAAACAAGGTTTTGTAAGTACATGGGATGAAAATAACCATACGGCGTATGCACAAAAACGTAGCTGGGAAGGCGTTGAAATTGAAACCTTATTAGGATGGGCAAATGCGGCGAAGGCCTCTAATTGGGATGAGTTTCTTAATCAAGCCAAACGTGTCGCTGCATCTATAACTTGGTTCTACGCCGATACTAAAGATAATATTGGTGTTGCTGCTTTAGGCCGCTTACCTATTCGCCCTGAAAACCAGCATATTCAGCTTCCTGCTAAAGGCGATGGTTCAATGGAGTGGCAAGGTTTTTATGACTTCTCACATAACCCTAAAGAATACAATCCGCAAAAAGGATATGTTACAAGCTGGAATAATAAGGTATATGCTGGCTTACGCTCAGATTCATCAAACTTTTCTTATGTGGATCGGGTCAATGAACTGCTTGAACCTCTAGAAAGTAAACCTAAACTGAGTCAGCAAGAAATTTGGGAAATTAATAAAACGGCAGCATGGTCTGATTTAAATGCCCGCTATTTTATACCTTATATGATTCAAGCTGCACAGAGTCCTAAAGCTTCTCCATTAGCAAAAAAAATAGCTCCTTTACTTGCCAATTGGGACCTTAAATTACGTCCAGATAGCGAAGCAAAATATTATCAAGGTGCAGCACCAGCAATTACACGTGTATGGCTCAATCAAATGATTGAACTGGTACTCAAACCTAACCTTTCAGAGAATATTTATAAGCGTTATACCGATACGCTTTATCCGGTAAATAATGATCTACGAAGCGCACAACCTGCAAGTGCATCGAAATTAATTTGGAATGCCCTGCAAGGAAAACAAGCAAGCGTTCCTCAACATGTTGATTTCTTAAAAGGACAAACACCAGATGACGTTGTGTTAAAAGCTTTAGAAAACGCGCTTAATGAACTTTCAAAACAATATCACTCTACCGACCCGAATGATTGGAAAATTCCGGTAGCAACGATGGGCTTTTCTAGCAAAAATTCAGTAGGTATTCCATGGGCTGACCCATCACATCAACAACAGCTCAGCACTTATGGAAATACGGGAAGTGCTACCTTCAGAGTGGTTTTAAATCCAAATCAAGTCACTATGTGCTCAATTTTAGCTCCAGGACAAAGTGGCTTTATCAATCAAAATGGAAAACCTGATGCTCACTTTGCTGATCAGCTCCCTTTATTTGAGAGTTATAAATGTAAAGAGGATGCCGTTAGCCAAAAGAAAATCGACCAATCAACTCAACAAAGCATAACTTTAAACTATTAATTTTTTGCCCAACTTATTTTTTAAAGATAGAGGTTTGTTATTTATAAAATGACAAACCTCTTTATTAGCTTAATACCGAATCATGACCGATTTTAATTCAGTGTAATCTTCAATAAATGCATCTGAAAACTCTCTGCCAATTCCTGAAGCTTTCACGCCGCCAAATGGAACTGATGGATCTAAGAATGTATGCATATTGACCCACAAGGTCCCTGCTTCAATCTTAGGAATTAAACGCAAAGCTTTAGATAGATCATTTGTCCAAATACTTGCAGTTAAACCAAAGCGTGATTGATTCATGAGCTGAATAAGTTCTTCATCAGTTTCAAACGGCATTAACCCGACCACTGGACCAAACGTCTCTTCTGAAAATAATGGATCATCCGTATTTTTGAAGGAAATCAAAGTCGGCTGTACAAAATATCCTGTCTGATCTAAAACCTCACCACCTGCAATAATCTGGTTGTTGGCTTTTGCCATATCTAAATAATGTTTCACTTTATGAAAATGTGGCTGATTAGACAGTGGGCCAAACATACTTCCTTCATCCATAGCCGATCCAATTTTGAAACCAGAGAGTGCTTTGGATAGCTTTTCGACTAATTCATCATATTTTGTGTGATGTACAAAAAAACGCTCTGGAGATGCGCAAACTTGACCTTGATGCACAAAAGTTGCTTGCAACAAAGTTGGTAAAATCTCATCGATATTTGCATCAGCCAAAACGGCTATGGCATTTTTACCACCCAACTCTAGACTGACACGGGTTAAATCACTGCTCATCGCGAGCTTACCAATGGCAATGCCCGTTGGTACTGAACCTGTAAATGAGACTTTCTTAACGAGTGGCGATTCAATTAAATATTGTCCTGTATCGCCTTTACCCGTAACCACATTAATCACACCAGCTGGAATACCTGCCTCAATGGCAAGTTCGGCTAACCGTAATAAAGATAAGCTGGCAAACTCACTTGGCTTAAGCACAATGGTACAGCCAGTTGTTAAAGCTGAACCAATTTTCCAAACACCGATCATGAGTGAAAAATTCCAAGGCACGATACCTGCGACCACACCAATCGGTTGTCTTAAAGTAAAGGCCGTATATTTTTCACCTTGCATTGATGGAATAGAAGGTTGCATGGTTTGGCCATTAATTTTGGTTGCCCAACCAGCAAAATATCTTAAGAAAATAACAGATTGTGCCACTTCAAGATGGCGGGAAATATTGATAAGTTTTCCAGTAGATAAAGTCTCGAGCTGAGCAAGTTCTTCACCATATTGCTCAATTAAATCTGCTAACTTGTTTAGTTTAACACCACGTTCATACGGCGTAGTTTCGGCCCAAGCATTTTGAAAAGCATGTTCAGCACTTTTCACGGCACTTTCGACATCGTGTTGACTACCAATACTAACTTGAGCAACCACTTGTTCAGTCGATGGATTTACAATATCTACTTTATCTAAATGCTCAGCAGCAACTAATTTTCCATCAATAAAATGTCCATGTTGACGCGCCATAAATTGCTGTACGCTTGCTAAAATCTGTACTTCACTCATTTTTATTTCTCTCAATTCATTTAAAAGGATCTATTAATAGATGTATTGCAGAATCAACTGCGCATACACATTGGTTTTGTCATCGTAGTTTTGAGTGCCGCCACTCTGGATATCCTGTTTAGGCTTATAGAGTCCAACCAACGGAATAACGTTAAGTTTTTTATTGACGGACCAAACCGAGAACACATCCAGCTCATGTCCATCCACATTACTTAAAGACTTATTTACTGTTTTGAACTTATAGGCCAAAGCACCTAACATGAAATTTTCTTTTAGATTCATACTGTAAGAGACTTGATGGATATCTGCATTTTTATTAAATGGGCCAGCATAATTTCCGGCAACTTCTCCCTGAAACCACGTGCCAAAACCGACCGTATTTCCATAAAACATGGGATCGTATTGGTCTGAAAAATGGCTAAAACGGTAACCTAATGAGGGCGTATATTTTGAAGATAAAAAGTTATAGTTCAGCCCTACGTAACCTGCATTTTCTTGACTATCTTTTTTATCTTGAATAACAAACTCAGACTTAACTTGTAACTCAGGTAAAGGTTGATAATTCAAACGCAAAGCATAATTTTTAAGGTCTTCTCGTCCTGAAACTTGTTCAGCATCTTCAAGGTCTAATACATTTAAGTAAGTAAACCCAACGCCCTTATCTTTAAGTTGATACATCAGATCAGTTACAAAGAGTTCAGATGAAAATTGTGCTTTATTATTCGATTTTAAATAAGCCAGTTTTAGCGTTGTATTCTCTTGCGGTTTGTATTGAAGCAGACTGGTAAAATCAAAGCTGCGTCGTGCTGCCAGATAATATGCTCCGCCTCGATCTAATGTTCCATCCGCAGGGGCTTTACCGAGATTTAATGCATCACCAGCAATGAAAAAACCATCACCAATCATGATATTTTGTCGACCAATACTTAAATCATAGGTAGTCAACTCATCTTTATTGGTACCATCTTTAAAGCCAATGATCCATTCATTCACATCTGTTTTACGTTCTTTGCCATTACTATTTTGGCCTGCGTCGCCATCGCCAAATGTTGCCGAGCTTATACCGCTCAAACTTGCATAGAGCTGATTGTTTTTAAAGGTGTATTGTCCTTTCGCACCATATTTAAGATGGCCTTCTTGCCAATTGATTCTTTCATCCTCTAGGTTTTCACCGTTATAGCTTTTACCGCTACTAAAAGCCCCAAAAGTTGCTTCAAAAGTCGGTTTAAGTTCAAGCTCACCAGCATGCACAGTTGAAAAAAATGAGACAAAGAGAGTCCCTCTCACAACCTGAGAAAATAAATTTTTCATTGAGAAATTCCTTTTTTGCGAACGGTCTAACCGTGCTCAGGTGCGGGTAACCTATTCGTTACCCACCCTAGATCATGTACCTGTTTAATGATGGTCGTGCTGCGTGTTTTGCTCGTCTTCACCCAAGTTTAAAGTCGGTGTGTTGTCAAAGAAGTTCCAAGGTTTGATGAGCGTATTCACCCATTCTGTCGGCATGATTGGCCACTCTTCAGCACGTGCCACATGCGTTGTGCCTGTTGTCATCCACACCACAAGGTCTTTATTTTCAATATTCTCATTGTTGCCAATGAATTGTCCTAACCCAGTGTCATGAGTGGAGCGGTTTGAATATTTACCTTCAGGGTAGCGTTCGTCTGGATTGTATTGAGTCACCCAAATTTGCTTATCCATAAAATTCAAACGTTTAAACAACCATTCATCTTTAGAAAAATTGGCACCTTTTGCCACAGGGTGTGTTCCACCTGCAAATGGAATCAATTGGTAAGAAACTGGATTACCTAATTTATTTTCCTTGTTGAAATTCGTGAGTAAGCGAATAGTGGATGGATCAAATTTTTCAGCCGCATTTTGCTCATTCGTAATGACTTTACTATCAATTTGCATTGAGCTTGTACGGACACCACCTTTGTCATTGGCTTTCACCACAGGGTCCATATGCATAAAGCTATTATTTTCTCCATCTACATCCATATCTAAGCGGAAGTTATAGATGTGTTGATGTGTTGTACCCACAATATTATGGTCAATTAAAGTTCCATATTTAGTGTCTTCTTTGGCGGTACTGTCATGCATAGTCCGTGATTTAACGCCTTTCACAGCTTCAATACCTGTAGCACCCGCATTAATCCCAATCACACCGTTTTGGGCAAATACCCAATCAAACATGTAGTCGTAGTTACCCACTGTACTAATCCAGCGCACCACCAGTTCACGGCGTGCTTCACTGGCATCTTGGTTACCAAAAATTTCATGATGTTTATATTCAGGTCCAGCATAACGTTCAAACACAGCAATGGCATTTGGAATTACTTGTGGCTGGCCTTTATAGTCTGCAATCACAGCATCAAGTAAAACAGCATTGTCGGGTGCATCTGTTCCCGGAAGAATAGATGAGGTAAGTGTACCCATACCATATTCGCCAGAGTCCAAATAAGATTTGAAGTACCAACCGATATCAGGGTCACCATATGGAACTACCATTCCACCCAAGTTCCCTTCATACATAACTTTCCGCTTTACGCCTTTGTCTTTATAAGTCACTGTAGAAAGTTGTAGGCCAACACGAGAGTCTAAGGCCACATGCAAACACCAGTTCCCCCAATGTATGGTTTGGCCAGTAATGTTAAAGTTCTTACCCTCTGGTTCAGTAATATTGAGTGGTTTTAGCTTGCTTGCTACTGGCTTATTCGACATATAAGGTCGATTTGCCATTGGCACAGGAATGATCGCGCCTTCTTCAATCTTAATAATTTTTTCTTTATCTAAATCAACTACAGCAACTAGATTCTCAATAGGATGCGCCCAATAGTTACCATCTCCTGTGTCTAGATAAGCGACAACTTTTAATATATTGAGTTGTTTATCCAGACCATCTTTACCACCAAAATATCCAACGGTCAGTGGCGTAGCAATCACTTTCTTCACATCTGTGATGCCGCGTTTGCGTAAAGCTTCCTGATATTCTTTACTTGTCTCAATTACGCGTTGTACGGCCTCAAAATTATCGAGCAGCACCATTCCATGAGTGTCTTTAAGTACATTCCATTTTGTGACTTGTTGAGTGTTAAGGTTAACTTCACCTTCAAACGCTTGACTCCCCTTTAACAAAATAAATGAGGCAATACGATCTTCTTTAAATTCTTTGTGATTAATAAAATAATCCCAAACTTTAGCTTTTTCTGGTTCTTTTAACTTTAACTCGGCAAAACGCATATTTTTATAGGCGTATTTCGAGCTGTTAATAACATCAAATGTCTTTTTAATTTCGTCAGAATTTAAGCTATTGAGCGGATGAAACGTATTTTCAATTTTAAAAGTTTGATCTAAACCAGACTGGAATACTTCATTAAAAAAGTCTTTTCCAATAACAGGTTTACCATCTTTAATTAGTAAAGGCACACTGAGCTTGAAAGGTTTGCCATTCACCAAAACCTGATCTGAATTAGGTTTAGCTCGAACTACCATAGAGCCTTTGGTGATCATATAAGTATTGGTAAAATCGTCTTTAACAACTTTAGCGCCTTGCTCACTCATGTTTTGATAAAGTGACACCATTTCGGCATTTCCACCATGAGCATAAGCTTGAGTATTTAATCCCCAAAAGCTAGCAGCTATTGATAAGTTAAGTGCCAATATTTTTTGTATGTCATTCAATAATCGTTGTTTACGCATTGGTTTCATCCTTTTCATCTATCCCTGAACTATCTGAATCAGACAGTTAAAAATGCACTTCCCTGTGAGTGAAATTCATTAGACCAACTTAATAGTTCTATAGTTATTAAGCTTATCTAACCTGCTCTAATGAATTTAATTTCAACACAGTTACATAGGGCTAGCTTGTTCAGGAATGACCCAGAACTTGTCTAAAAATGACATCAAAAGATGAAAGGTTTAAGCCGACACACCCTCTCTAAATTCTTTAGGAGAAATACCATAAGTCTTCTTAAAGATTTTTGAAAAATGCGCGCCATCCCAAAAGCCCCATTTCAAAGCAATTTGGGTAATCGAGCTTTGTTTATTTCTTTTATCAAGTAAATCTGCTTTGACTTTTTCTAAGCGTTTGAGCTGTATATATTTGTTAATAGATAGATTTTCTTGAAGAAACAGACGATAGAGATGACGTAGCGATACCCCTATATGTTCTGCAATTAATTTAGGTGTTAAATCCGGTTTTGCTAAGTTTTCTATAATATATCGCTCGGCTTTTTCCATCAGATTATTTGAGCTATTAATATTTTTATAATTAATTGTGGGTTTGATTAAGGCAATCAGTGCATCTTCAAAAGCATTACCATCTTCGGTTGCATACCAGAGTTTAATATTTTCAGCAGACATGTTTTTCAAAATATTCTTGAGTAAAAAACCACTCATATTTTGAGTAATCAGTTTTCCAAAATATTCAGTACTAATATTTTCTTTAAGTAATTTTTCACGGGACAAATGCACTGAAATCTGGCTAACTAACCCTTGCGGGTACATCGAAATGGTTTCGACCGGATCGACCAACACAATATCGCCTTCATTCAGGCTTAGCGTTTCATTTTTATACTCGAGCAGCATTTTTCCCGAATACTGCAAAATCAAAAAACAAAAACGATTATTCACTCGATCGATTTCATCGGCTTTTCGGACAATCTTATTTGCATTATTTCTAATGAACGCAATTTCGGTATCGCCCAATAAAAAGCATTGAACTTCCCCAATGAATAAATTACGGGTGCCGTCAAAATCTGTTTCAAAATTTCCGCAAACATTCTTGATATGGTGTGTCCAATTCAACAATGCATCACTTACATATTGGTTCATCCCTTACCTCTCTATACACGTGCCACAGCGAAATATTTTCATTCGCTGTAATTCACTGTCTTGGCTTATTTGCAATCATGTTTTATTGATAAACAAATTGTGTGCCAAAAATTCCTTATCCTTGGAATTCTTTTGATTATAGTCAGCTAGATGTAAAGAAGCTGATAAATCAATTCAATTTATCAGCTTAATGGGGCTTATGCTACTCCTGCAAAGTCTCGCAGCATGGTAATAAAAATATCCTTTTGTTCCTCAGAATATTTTTTAAACACTTCATTTTGGTGGCTATCGGCAATATCAAATAAATACTGTGCCGTTTGTTTACCTTTCTCGGTCAATGCATACAAATTATCCTGATCAACCAGCAATCCTTCAAATTTTAAAATTTCGGCCGACCTCTCAACCTCTTGCATTGGCATAGCAATATCTCGCGGTAAATCTTCTTTACTTGAAGCAGTACCACTTGCCAAAACCAGCAAGAGCCGTGATTCACTGGTACGGAAACCAGAAGCCATTTGCTTAGGAATATAGTCAGTCTGGTAAGCTTTAAAAGCACGACTCATTAAATAGCAGACATTATTATATAAGTGCCCATAATGTGTTTGGTCTACGCCATTCTCTTCAGTTTGTTTAACTTGAAGGCTTGGATGCGGCATTACACAAGAATATGCGCCTTGATGGTACACCAGCGGGCTTCGACCTTGGTCATGAAAACGGACTACCTTGCCAACAATAATCCAGTGGTCACCACCTTCAATAACTTGATAACGTTCACACTCAAACACCGCAGAACAATTTTCTAAAATGGGTGCGCGTCCAGCACCAAGTTGAAAGTTCGTGTCTGCAAATTTATCAATATTACGTCTAGAAAACTTATTAGACAGCTCAATTTGCGTGCCCGATAAAATATTGACGGCAAAATGTGTCGCTTCTTCAAACACCGAAAAGCTTGAAGATTTTTTATCAATACTCCACAAAATAAGTGGTGGGTCGAGAGACACCGAGTTAAAACTATTTGCGGTGACCCCAACTTTCTCCCCTTGTGCATTTTGTGCAGTAACAATGGTAACGCCTGTTGCAAAATTTCCTAATGCCCGTCGGAACTGTAGTGGATCGACCGTAAACTCATCTATTTGTTGTAATACATTCATCATCTTTCTCCTAAACCTTCTCTTACATCCATATAAATCGCGAGAGCATTAGATATCTAAAACTAATCTCGGTGTTTTAGAGCGTGAACAGCACACCAATATTTGTTCATTGCTGGCTTTTTCTTCATCAGTAAAATAAACATCTCGATGATCAGGTTCACCTTCAATCACATCACACATACAGGTTCCGCATACGCCTTGCTCGCAAGACATTTCAATGTCGATGCCTTCTTTAGCTAAAGCCTGCAAAATGGTTTCGCCAGCTTCAACCATAATGATTTTTCCGCTACGCTCAGCCACCACCTCAAATGAATCTCCAGAAGTATCAGTTTCAATTTGGAAATATTCTTTGTGGATTTGCTGCTCAGGAAAGTCGTGAGTCGTGGCGAGGTTAATCACCCAGTCCATAAAACCGACAGGTCCGCAGGTATAAATATGGCTTTCAAGATCAATATCTTTAATGGCAGATTTAAAAAACGCTCTGTGGCTTGCACCTTCGGATTTAAAATGGAAGGTTGTGTATTTTGCTAACTCACCATTTTTAATTTCATCAACAAAAGCACAGTTTTCAGGGCTAGCACCACAGTAGTGAAGCTCAAAGGATGTGCCTTCAGAGGCAAGTTGATATGCCATTGTGATTAACGGCGTAATCCCGATACCACCACCAATCAATACACTGTGTTTGGCTTTTAAAAGTGGAAATAAATTCTTTGGCTCACTAACCTGAATTTGCATGCCATCTTTAATTTCATCAAAAGCCGAGACTGAGCCACCACGTGATTCAGGGTCACGCAAAATTCCAAGGCGGAACTTACCTTCGTCATTTGGATTTTGGCAAAGTGAATATTGGCGCACCATGCCATTTGGTAAATGCACATCAATATGCGCACCAGCTTCAACTTTTGGCAATGTTGCAGAAGTTGCAGATTCAAATTCCATGACTGCAATATTTCCGCCTTCAACATGGCGATTTTTAACGACAACATCATAAAGTGTAGTCATGATTCAACTCCCTTTTCATGCGTTAATCTCATGGCTTAACGCATGAATAAACCACCGTTAATATCCCATGTTGCACCAGTCACAAACCCCGCATTTGGACTCGCGAGCAACCCACAAGTTTCAGCAATAAAATGCATACTACCTAAGGCTTTAACAGGAATATTCTGGATGAACTGTTCCATTTTTTCGTCTGGCACCACGCTATGAACGATTGGTGATTCCATCGGTCCCGGTGCAACCGCATTGACCGTCACCCCTTTTGCCGCAAACTCTTTGGCAAAAATTTTGGTTAAAGTGACAATCGCGCCTTTGGTTGCCGCATAGTGTGCACCCGTTGCAGTGCCACCGTTTTGCCCCGCTAAAGACGCCATATTAATGATGCGTCCATAGCCTTTCTTAGCCATATATTGACCAATAATTTGGCAAGCCTGAAAAGTGCCGCGTTGGTTGACTTGAGTCACCCAATCAAAATCGGCTGCGGTAATTTCTAATACCGGAGTTGCCTTGGTGACAGTTGCATTGTTAATCAACACATCAAGTTTAGAAAATTTCTCTTCAATCCATTGCACGGCAGCATGAAAATCTGCTTCGACCGAAATATCTAATTTCAAGGGAAACATATTTTGTGCATATTGACTTTGTGCCTTAGCGTTTTCGGCTTTTTCAAGCGTACTGGCTGACAAAATTACTTGATGGCCTTGGCTCGCAAAATATTCAGCAATAACATTACCGAGTCCTGAAGCAGCACCTGTCACTAAAACAACCTGTTTCATGTTACCGCTCCTAAAGAATGTAGCTAATACCAGCCAAGGTATCTGTTGAGTTAACCAAATTAATGATTTTACGATTAATTTTAAACCCCGTATCAGCATCACGAACCAAATGGTAAGTTATATCTGCGGTGTAATGCTTGAGGTTTTCTTTACGGAACTCGCGTAAGTTTTGAGCACAGCGTAAAACGATTTCATCATCCTGATCTTGAATCACTCGTACACGAGAAACACTGCGTACCGTATTTGCCTTAGGTGCAGTTGAAATTGCTTCACCATTTTCAAGACGCTCTACACGTAAAGTGCGCATATGGTTATCATCATAGGCATAATTTAAGTTGTTTTCGTAGTCAGTTAGGTTTGGGTCAATCGGAATGATATAAACACCCTTTTCATTCCATAAATTGAGCCATTCACGATATTCACTGTGGTCTAACATGTCTGCTTCAGCCCAGATGAAAGCAGTGACTTCATTTAATAATTGCAGATTCATATTCATTGCTCTCTCCTTAAGCCGTCATCATCTTTTTCCACTGCTGATAGGCTGCGCGCATACCTGTTTCAGCACTGACATCACTTTTTAAACCATCTTCAGTTTTGACTTCACCCGGTAAACCGCGGTTCAACATGATCCATAAATCATTGCCTGCATTGGCGCCGTGTTGTACGCGTTCCCAAGCTTCAGAGTCATCTGGTGTACCAAAACCAAATGGACCTTGGAAATGTTCATGCAAACGTAAGCGATATTGGTTGGCAATTTGTGGACCGCCGTCCATCGTAATCACCGAGTGATGAATTTCTGTTTCAGCAACTGAAATTGGCTGCAACACGCGGAAGAACGCCATTGAACATGCAATATTCGGGAATAAATTTAAGTTAAAGCCAGAACCACCGACAGCACGAACAATACGACGTACTTCTAACTCTTCATGACCTTCGTCGCGCAAAGCTTGAGCCAAGTCTTCAAAACGTTCTTGAATTGGTCGCTCCATGAGCTCTTCGTCTAGATCAACCAGTTCAGGAATCATCACCATCACACTGTGACCATTTCCTAAGTCTTCAACAAAACCCGGCTGGTTTTCGAAGTTAAAGAGTTCTTCAGTTTTTTCATCTACAGAACTTAAGAATGACTTGTGTACCAACGGGAAGTGATATGCATCGGTTGTATTTTCAAGCTGGATTTTCCAGTTACCCGGGAAGCGGAAACGGTGTTCACCCAACACTTTAATTGGATAACCCGCCCCTTGTTTCATAAACAGGTCAATCCATTTTTTTGCAGGTCCAAGGAACTCTTCAAGCGGCTGAATGTCTTCTTTAAATGAAGCGAAGATCATGCCGTTATATTCTTCTACACGTAGACTCACCAGCGGTAACTCAGATTTATCTAAACAATCACCGTAGCTTTCTGGAGATGGCACACCGCGTAAGCTACCATCAAGTGCATAACTCCAACCGTGGTATGGGCATACAAAACTATTGGTTTTTCCTTTTTTATGTTCGCATACGGTTGCTGCACGGTGACGGCAACGGTTTAAAAGTACATGGACTTTCTTTTTACGGTCACGTACAGCAACAACAGGTTGTTTACCGATGTTAATGGTTTTATAGCTTCCACCTTCTGGAATTTCGCTGGCATGAGCAACCCACACCCAAGTGCTATAAAAGATTTTTTCCATTTCTTCATCAAAAATGCGTTCATCTTTATAAAGAGAAGTATGGGCACGGTCACTTTTAACTAAAGTTTCGTAATCAGTGCCAATGTTATGCGTTGGGATAATACTGTTCATATCAATAGTCCTTTTAAATATGTCCTGGGTCATTCCTGGGAAGGTACCGGCAATTCGGCTTCACTGTGCCAATGCGATACGGGACGACTGAAAATATTCTGTGTCTGGAAATGTTTAATCTTCCATGTTCCATCTGCTTGCTTTTGAAACTTCACGTTGAGCTTTGCTGCATTCAGATGACTACGGCCATCTTTAAAAGTTGAAGTTTGCAACATAAGCCATGAAGCATTTGCATAGTTTTGATTTACATCAATTTGCTCTGAATTTACAAAGTGTGCATTCATGACAAAGTGAGACTCTTTTTGGGTGTAACTTTTAAACATGTCGTAAATCGACTGCCAAGAATCATAACGGCCAAAGGATTTGGCATATTTCTCGCCAATACCTTCCCAAATGCAGTCCTGATCAAAAAGATTCATGAGTTCATCAAGATCTGTATTTGCATTGAGCTCGTCACAGATTTCCATATAACGGTTCAGGCAGTTACGAATAGCGTTGTGCGCTTCTAACTGTTCTAGCCGCTCTATGATTTCTGCAATATTCACTTTGTCAGTCATTGCCGTCGCCTTAACGTTGGATAATCAATTCACGCCCAACACGAGCTTCAACTTTGCAATATTTCCAAAGTTTGTATGGACCTTCGCCAACCACCGTAGTTCTAAACAAGTTACAAGCGGCATGTACGGTTTCAATATCCGGAACATCTGCAAGCAAATATGTTGTCCAAGGCCAACCTGCACTTGGGCCAACCATGCTTTGGTCATCATCGAGATTTCCAAAAACATGAACTCCCGGTAAGTCATGAATGCCATTCCACATTTCACCAAAGGCTGCCCAAACCACTTTTGCTTCAGCAGGTTCTGCATCAAAAAAGTTTTGGTTAATACCCATGCAGAATAAAACACGTAATGATTTTTTAGCTTCCATCTCAATATCCTTTTTTAAAATTAAAAACTTATAAATAACCTGGAGTTGGCTTTAACCCGAAACTGATTGAACCTGCATTTTGTAATGTTGCATCGCCCATAAAGGCATGCTGGGTCACCACGTTGGTGTCATTCACAAAACGGCTAAATGGATTGTTGGTATAGATCGCGGTCATGCCCGCGAGCATTTGCATTTTTCGGGTCACTTTGGCGCAAACTCGAGCTGCATGGGTACATGCCAGACGCATATCGCTAATTTGTTCCGCAGTTGCCTCATGTCCAGCAATAATTTCATTCCAAACAGTGTCCATGGTTTGATAAAACCAAGACTTTGCAGCCTGAAACTCTGCATCAGCTTGAGCAAACTCATATTGAGTCACTGGGCGGTTTGCAATTTCTGACCCACCAGTAATGGATGCTTTACCGGGTGCCAATTTTTCAAATTCTTCTAATGCAGCAGCTGCAACACCAATACCCACCACCGTTAACACTTGAGTCGCTAAAGAGAGTGACGGATATTTAAAAAATGGTTCACTTAGTTTTGACGGTTCGCCACGTACAAAGGTCCATTTCTTTTCGACCAATACATCTTCGACTACCAAATCGTGGCTTCCCGTACCTTTTAGGCCAACGGTGTCCCATGTCATTTCAATTTTGGCTTTTTTTGCAGGCATCACTGCCATACGGGGTAAACCTTGCATTTCATTGTTTTTAAGCGGTGAAATTCCTACCCCAACAATGTCAGCTCCCATACAGCCGCTTGAAAATTTCCAACGTCCACGAACCACTACACCTTCATCGGTAATTTCAGCAGGTTGTGGTGGAAAAATACCTCCAGCAAACACCACATCTGGCCCGTTTTGGTACAACTTTTTAAGCGTTTCTTCAGGCAAACTTCCTAAGTACGCAGGGCTCATACCAAAACTTGCCACCCAACCCACTGAACCGTCAGCTTTAGATAAAGTTTCGATCAATTCGCAAAACTGTCGCGGCGACCGTTCTTCACCACCAAAACGTTTAGGAACTAATGCACGGTAAACACCAATCTGTTTAAGTTTTTCAATAATATCTTGGCTCACATAAGCCTGATTATCGAATTCGCCTGTACAGGCACGCTCACGAATTTCTTGACACAAAGTATCTAAGTCAATTGCTTTGTCTTGAGAAGCAAACTCCATTTTAGATAACTTATTCATCATCTAACTCCTTGTAATTTATTGCATTGCATCAACACAAAATTTAGCTATTGCGCATAATTGCTCATCTTTTTGATGCTTCGATACGATCTGTAAGCCCACAGGTAAACCTTCGCTGGTTTCAAGTGGCACTGAAATGGCGGGATGTCCTGATAAATTAAATGGTCGTACTAAACCCGTCAGATTCAGAAAAGCGACTGTATTTTCAGCTTCAGCAACTTTTGGTGGAATTTGCGGAAGTGTCGGTAAGATCAATGCATCATATTTTTCTAATAAAGCATCAAGTTCTTGAGTCAGCTGCTGCTTCACAACTTCGGCTTGTTTTACTTGCTCTAAGGTAGTTTCAGCAGCTTTTAACAGGCGATTATTTACATCAGTACCAATTAAACCTGTTTTGGTTAACTCACCAAAAGCTTGCCAGTTTTCATAATTAATAATCTGCATGCCTGCGTCATAAGCAGCTTCAAAATATTCAACTTTTTCTAAAGTGGACTGTAAATTCGCTTTTTGAAGTGCTTGTTGAATGCAATTCCAAATAACCTCATCTGCTTTTACATCTAAAACAGCAAGTTTTGGTGCTTGAGTACATTCAATAGGCTTGAAAGTTGGGTCAATAATTTGCATGGCTTTTTCAATCATTTCGACTGAATTTGCAAAAGGACCAACGCAATCTAAAGAACTGGACGGCGGATATACGCCTTTTCGACTTACACGACCAAAAGTCGGTTTTAAACCAAAAACTCCACAGCACGCAGCTGGCATACGAATAGAGCCACCCGTGTCGGTACCTAAAGTAAAGTCAGCTTGTTTTGCTGCAATAGCCGCAGCCGAACCACTTGAAGAGCCACCAGGAATAAGTTCAGGATATTTTGGATTAATGGGTGTACCAAAAGCGTGATTAATGCCAGTAATGCCAAAAGCCAATTCGTGCAAATTCGTTTTCGCAATAATTTCACAATCTGCTTTTAAGATGTTTTTAACGACCTCAGCATCATCCTGAGCAGGTTCAACATCTAATAAAGCTCGACTGCCAGCAATGGTTTTTAGACCCTGAATATCAATCGTATCTTTGACCATCACCTTGAGCTTGCCACTTCCTTTGTGCACGCTTTGGCTAACAATATTCATTCACTTTTCCATGTATTTTTATCAATTGATTAAAATATGGGAAAATTTAATGGAATTGTCAAGTATTTTTTATAATTTGTACTCAAGGAAATATGCAAAATTTTGTTTATAATAGGATTACCCTTTTTTCCTAAGTTATTGCTTAGCTATGCTTGATCATTTAGAACAATTTCTTCCTAATAAAGAACCGTCGAGTATTCAAAATTTCCCTTTTTTTTGGATTTCCCAAGTTAATGGAAAATATTCACAACTTATTGAAAAATCAATAAAAAAACTAGGTATCGACAATACACGCCGTAAAATTATTTTAAGTACCAATGCCCTTGGAGAAGCAAGTATTACCGATATTGCTAATCTTTCTACTTTAAAATTAACTACTGCAACCAAGGCTGTATATCGGTTAGTTGAAGATGAAATTGTTGAAGTCTACTCTTCTACTTCGGATGAACGGATCTCAATGGTGAAATTAACTGCCAAAGGTGTTGAGCTGGTTGAACAGATTAATCAGATTAGTGTTGTGACCTTGGCTGGTATTTTGAATGCTTTTTCAGAAGATGAGCTCCACAATCTAAATAACCAGTTGAAGAAATTATTTGATCTTATGCCTTCAAGCTAACTGAGGTCTCTTATTCATCTTGTTTTAAACACGAAAGAGTAAGCAGAAAACCGATATGATCTTCTGCTTACTTTTTTAAAAATTATTAATATTTATCAAAAATTTAAAATCATAAAACATCATTTTCTTGCTACAAATCATAATAATTTCTAAATTTTCCGACTGTTTAAATACCTATTAGGTATCCAAACATACTTAATAAGTAATGGAATTTTACATATAAAAAGAAAATAATATTTCCATCATATAGGAATTCTACCCCTCTTCTTTAACTATCTTTGTCTGTATATGCAGTTTGTATATAAGGCAATTCTTCAATCAAACAGGTTATTTATTTTTCAAAAGTTATTGGGGGGACACCAAACTATCTTTTAGGAAACATAGATAGCCGAGATTCAACTTCTCTAAAAGAGTTTTATACATAAGGATTAAGTGTATGAACCAAAGTAATATCGCTGTTGAAAGGACACAAAAGAAAACCAATGCATATGCATGGTACGTGGTCATACTTTGTATGTTGGCCTATATATTCTCATTCATTGATCGCCAAATTCTGGCACTTATGATCGAGCCGATCAAAGCCGATCTTCAACTTTCAGATACCCAGTTTAGTCTATTACATGGCCTTGCCTTTTCACTGTTTTACGCCGTAATGGGTTTACCTTTAGCCTATATTGCCGACCGTTTTTCGCGCCCAAAGCTTATTTCAATCGGCATTATTGTCTGGAGTTTGGCAACAGCCACTTGTGGTTTAAGTAAAAACTTTATTCAACTATTTTTAAGTCGTATGGCTGTTGGTGTAGGCGAAGCTGCCTTATCTCCTGCTGCATATTCAATGTTTAGTGACATGTTCAGCAAGGACAAACTAGGTCGCGCTGTTGGTATCTATTCTGTTGGAGCGTTTTTAGGTGGCGGTATTGCCTTTTTAGTCGGCGGTTATGTCATTAATTTACTTAAAGGCGTGACTTTAATTCAAGTTCCTTTATTAGGCGCACTTAAGGCATGGCAAATCGCTTTTTTAGTGGTGGGTTTACCCGGCATCATTATTGGTTTGTTATTTATCCTGACAGTTAAAGACCCAGCACGTAAAGGTCAGCAGCTCAACCAAAACGGGCAAGTGGACCAAGTTAAATTCACACAATGTCTTCAGTTTATTAAAAAGCATTCGAAAACCTTTGCCTGTCACTATTTAGGTTTTACCTTCTATGCTATGGCGCTCTACAGTCTTACTAGTTGGACACCCGCATTTTATATCCGAAAGTTTCAACTTGCGCCGACTGAAACAGGCTATATGCTCGGCACAATTCTGTTAATTGCAAATACATTAGGGGTGTTTTGTGCAGGTTGGTTAAATGATTGGTTTATCAAAAAAGGACGCCAAGATGCTCCAATGATTACAGGTGTGATTGGTATTGTTGGTCTTATTATTCCAATTTCGTTTTTTACCCAAACAGACCAACTCTGGCTTTCAGTGAGCCTACTCATTCCAGCAATGTTCTTTGCATCGTTCCCTCTAGTGATTTCCGCAACAGCCTTACAAATGTTAGCGCCAAATCAATTTAGAGCACGCCTTTCAGCTCTCTTCCTTTTGATCAGTAACTTAATTGGGCTTGGTATTGGCACAACACTGGTCGCAATCATTACAGATAAAGTTTTTGCTAATCCTTTAATGGTTGGCTCATCTTTATCTATTGTCGGTGGGTTCTCTTGTGTGCTGGCTTTAATTTTACTTTTCAAAGGCTGCAAATTCTTTAGTGAAAGTATGAAGCTTGAAAAATTAAATTAATTGAAGCAATCACCTGCTATTTAACAGTGCTCCCTTTAAGAACTTAGGGAGTACTACACAAATATTTCACAATACGTAATGCCTAGGACTGGCGCATAGATTTTGGGAATGGATTATGGAATTATTACACCGCTTTAAACCGCAGCCTTTAGCTATAGCAACTTTAGTATTGATGTGTAGCAATTCATGGGCTGCAAACCCGAATCAGCAAACTGAAGATGAATGGAAATTCACTTTAAAAAATGCCTATATCAACCGCGATTTTGATAACGATGCACTCAAAGATACTGGCAGTTGGTCTCAGGCGGCCTCTTTATTTTATAAATCGAAAATGCATGACACCCCACTAGTAATAGCAGACAAGCCAATCACCATTGGTGCAGATGCTTCTGTTCAATACGCTGTTCGTTTGAGTTCAGATAAACATGTCGCCGACACCGTTTTACCTTTTAATAAGGAAACGCAATCTCAGGCATCTGACTATTTAAAATACGGGGCCACTTTAAAACTTGGCTATGACAAAACACTTTTAAGTGTGGGTGAGCTTTGGTTGGATTTACCCGTAACTGCCGTAGATGCTAGCCGTCAGTTACTCACTTCGTATTGGGGAACCAATCTTAAATCACAACTTTCAGATCAACTCTATGCTGAAATTGGTCGGGTTGAAAAAGTCTCGCCACGAAATGAAGAAGATTTTAAAAAGTTTTCTTTCACTGCAAATGGAATTACCAAAGAATCTGATGGTTTGAATTATATTGACCTGCGTTATCAATTTACGCCATCACTCAAAGGCGAATATTACTTTGGTAATTTAGAGGATCTGTATAACAAGCATTATGTGGGACTTGAGCATACATGGAAGCAGCCAACTTTTGCCCTAACTTCCAAGTTTAAATACTTCAATGCAAAAGATGATGGCAATACTTTTGATATTGATGCGCAGAACATCGGCCTACTTGAAACTGTAAAAGTGAGAAACCATACCTTTGGTTTAGGCTACCAACAAATTATTGGTGAATCAGCTTATCCACTACCAGATGGCTTCTTACCTGAAACCTATTTCATTAACTGGAACGCAACTGGATTCTTTAAAGAAGATGAAAAGTCTTACCATGTGATGTATGGCTACGACTTTAAGGACTATGTACCAGGCTTAAATGCGATGGTGAAATATGTTTATGGCCATGACTTTAAAGCAGCCAATGGTGAGAAAAACCAAGAAACTGAGTCGAACGTGATTTTAAACTATGCGTTTCAGCAGCCGTTCTTAAAAGGTGTTGCTCTGCAATACATTCGCATTGATTACAATGTTAAACATGGCAATGATTTTGGTGAAGACCGTTTATTTGTCAATTACACCAAGAAGTTCTAAATATAAAAAATTACCCCCTAAAATTTAGGGGGTAATTTTTATCCTAATTTATTGACCAACCTTAAAGGCAAAACCTTCATTGCAATACTCATTGGCAACCATGGCCACTGTGGCACATAAGCTTTCACTGGTTGTTTTTCGATAGCTTTGACAAGTGCTTTGCACCCTGTTTTAGCATCTACTTCAAATGGCAAATGTTTAGCACCTTCATTCATTTCAGTGCGAATGTAACCCGGGAAAATTGTAGAAACTTTAATTGGGGTATCCAGTAATTCAGCACGAATACCTTCAGCCAAGTGAGCAACCGCAGCTTTACTTGCCGCATAGGTCGATAAATGTTTTGGTAATCCACGCATGGCACTCATGGATGACATCACCACCAAATGACCTGCGTTTTGCTCTCTAAAAATTTCAACCGCCGCTTCACACTGCGCTAAGGCAGAAATAAAGTTGGTTTCAGCGGTGGCTTTGTTAATTTCAAAATTGCCTTTACCAATACGACGACCATTTCCAACTCCAGCATTGACAATAATTCGGTCCAAATAACCAAACTCTTGCTTAAATGCACGAAAGACTTCGAAAACCTGATCGTAATGAGTCACATCCAAACTTTTTGCAATTACTTTTATACCATACTGATTTTCAAGTTCAGTTTTTAAAGTCTCTAATCGGTCTAAACGGCGTGCACAAAGCGCCAAGTTATAGCCTTTCGCTGCAAATTCATGAGCCATACCCGCACCCAACCCAGAACTTGCACCTGTAATTAAAATTGTCTTTGCCATGCTTTTATCCTTATTTTTAAATCCATGTCAGCAAATCTGGACGCTCAGCTTTTATAAAATGATGTTCATTTAAACTTAAAACCTGAGCTTCATTTCCAACTAAACGTAAAGTGGTGAGACTTGTATTGGTAATTGCCCAGTTCAAGGCAAAAGTTCGATTGGGACTCAGTTCAAGTAATTTGCCAATTGCTACAGAAATCACACCACCAGAGGTAAAAACAACTGCATAACGAGGTTTGGTTTTTGCCAATTCATCACAAAGTTGTTGTAGTGCCGTTTCAACTCTATCTTTAAAATGCGGCCATGACTCATCATATTCATGATGAAAATCGCCATCAGTCCATCGTCCAATTGCGCCTTCAAATATTTTGGCAAGATAGGCACGCGGGTTCTGTTCTTGTGCTACGTCAGCTTTTAACAATTCCGGTTGTTCAAAACGTGGTTCATAGCGTGCAAAAACCTGCTGATGATTAAACTCGTTCCATAGACTATTGTGATCAATCACAGCATCTGGAAAGCATTCATTTAATGCGAGTTGTGCAGTTTGCTCGTGGCGCTGCATGGTTCCGGCCACAACATAAGGTTGCTCTTTCAATATTTGTTTAAAATAACGACCTAATAAAGTCGCTTGAGCCTCACCATTTTCAGACAACTCATCATAATTACTTTTCCCAAATGATGCCTGTCCATGTCTTACCAGATAAATTGTGGTCATTTTCTTAAAATACCCTGTATTTTCTGTAGAGATTGCTGAGCAAATTCCGATTCTTGAATTTTTTGTTGCCCAATAAGTTTTAAAGCTCGCACATGTAACGCATGAATGACGATCCAGAAGTCTTTAAAAGCTGGATTTCGCGTTTGTTTATGGTAATAGCGGTAGTAAATTTGCTGAGCGATCACTGCTAAACGGAATACGCCAAATACCTCATAAAAAGCCCAATTTTGAGGGTTCAAACCTGTTTTTTGCAGGTAATAATCAACAACTTCTTTACGAGAGAACATTCCCTTTAAATGGGTAGGCTGACGGCGTGTCGATCTGAAAATCATATTATCCGTAGGCTCAACCCAATAGGCTAAAGCACTGCCTAAATCCATTAATGGATCACCCAGCGTTGCCATTTCCCAATCCAACACGCCAATCACTTCAGTTAGATGCTCTGGATCTAAAATCACATTATCAAATCGCCAATCGTTATGAATAATGCAAGTCGTGGAATCTTGAGGGACATTATCTTTCAACCATTTTCGAACATATTTAAATGAAGGAACATTGAGCGTTCGGGCCTTTTCATAACGCTTATCCCAACCTTCGACTTGTCTACGGCAATATCCTGTACCTTTGCCCAGTTCAGCTAAAGGCGTGTTTTCATAAGGAACTTGGTGTAATTCAATGAGTTTATCAAGCACATTTACACAAAGTTGGTGAACATCCTCTTCATTAAATCTAAGCTCGGGCGGCAATTTTGCACGAGGAATAATTCCTTCAATGCGTTCCATGACATAAAAATCACAGCCAATAACGGTTTCATCCTGACAAAGTGCCACCATTTTAGGAAGCACTGGATAATAAGGCGCAAGATTTTTTTGCACCATAAATTCACGGGCCATATCGTGGGCTGACTTCGCTTTTGTTCCTTTTGGAGGACGTCGTAAAATTAAATCGGTATTTTCATACTTTAAACGATAAGTCCAATTTGAAGCACCACCTGTATATTGGGTCACGATTGCTGGGCCAACCAACTCAACACCTTGGTTCTTTAACCAGCTTTCAACTGCTCCAATATCAAGTTCTTCACCTTCACGTACTTCACCGCCTATATCAATTACCGACATTCTAATTTCCTTTAAACTTATACTTTCTTATGACGACCATAACCACGTTTGGCTAACTCTAATTTGGCAATCATGCCTTTATGTACTTCATCTGGACCATCAGCTAAACGTAAACTACGCGCTTGAGCAAAGAAACCTGTTAATGGTGTATCTCTTGAAACGCCCGCGCCACCATGTAGCTGAATTGCCATGTCGACTACTTTTTCTAAAACACTTGGAGCCACCACTTTAATTGCAGATATTTCTGTTAAAGCGGCCATATTCCCTAAAGTATCCATTTTATAGGCTGCATACAAGGTTAAAAGCCGAGCTTGGTCTATCGCTACCCGTGCATCAGCTACCCGTTCGAGGTTCCCACCGAGTTTTAAAATTTCTTTGCCAAACGCTGTTCTAGACATACCACGGTCAATCATCAGTTCTAAAGCTTTTTCAGCAGCACCAATACAGCGCATGCAATGGTGAATACGTCCGGGCCCTAAACGGCCTTGAGCAATTTCAAAACCTTGACCTGCACCACCAATAAAGTTTTCAAGAGGTACTCGAACATTATTAAAATGAACTTCACCGTGTCCATGTGGCGCATCGTAGTCACCAAACACAGGTAACATCCGCTGAATTTCAACACCCGCCGTATCAATAGGTACTAAAACCATGGAGTGTTGATGATGACGGTCTTTGCTTTCATCTGGAGTATGAGCCATAAAAATAATGACTTTGGCATTTGGGTCACCTAAACCAGACGACCACCACTTTTTGCCATTTAAAACAATTTCATTCCCTTCTATGAGTGCAGTAGCTTGCATATTTGTTGCATCGCTTGAAGCAACGTCTGGTTCGGTCATACAAAAAACCGAGCGAATTTTTCCATCTAATAACGGCTGTAACCATTGCTGTTTTTGCTGTTCACTGCCATAGCGCCATAACAATTCCATATTCCCTGTGTCAGGTGCGTTACAGTTAAAAACGGTAGGTGCCAATAAGCTACGGCCAGTTAATTCAGCAATGTGAGCATATTCTTGAACTGTTAGCCCTGAACCAAGCTTGTCATCTGGTAAAAACATATTCCAAAGGCCAGCTTGCTTCGCTTTAGATTTCAGCGTTTCTAGGAGTGCTGGCCACTGCCATTTTTTCCAGTTTCCATCCGGATTTAGCTCATGAACTTCTTCCCAAAATTTTGCTTCAACAGGTTCTATTTCTTCTTGAATAAATTTTCTTGTTCGCTCGACAAAATCTTGAGCTGTTTTTGAGAGTTCAAACATTCTTTTTTTCCTTTACATCATTATCTTGTCTTTACATCACCATAACTTGAAACTTAATATGAATGAAATGATTTTATTAAATAACACATCATGAATAATATTCATAACCTGCATGGGCTCGACTTAAGCTTTTTCCATCGAATAGATATCAATTTATACCCGCTTTTTATCGCGATTTATGAGCAAAAAAGTATTTCGAATGCGGCAAGTAGTCTTAATATTACGCAATCGGCAGCAAGCCACGCCTTACAAAGGTTACGTCAACAACTTGAAGATGATGTATTTATACGTGTAGGCAATAAAATGTCTGCAACGCCTTTTGCAGAACAGATTTATCCCACTGTGAAGCAAGCACTTTTAACCATTCAAAATATTAGCCAGCAGAAACATGCCTTTGACTCAACCAGTTTAAAAAACTTAAAAATCGCCGTGCATGATGAAATCGAGCCTATTATTCTTCCAAGACTTGCTCAACATTTTCAAAATCTTAATTTAGATTTGCAGTTTGTGAGTATGAAGCTAGATCGAAAACATATTATGGCGGACTTGGCGACGCAGCAGCTCGATTTCGTGATTGATTTGGAACAATACTTATCTCCAAAAATTACCTTTGACCATCTGGTAACAGATGAATTTGTCATTTGCAGTCAACTTAAAGAAGTCGATTTATCTAGTTATATCAATGGTCGACACATCGGTGTTTCGTCACGCCGTACTGGTGCTTTACTTGAAGATATTTATTTAAACCAACATCAAAAAATTTCAAGAAATGTATTCATGCGCTGTCAAAACTACTCAACGGCGTTACAAGTTTTGGGAGCTCAAGCTAACGCAATATTGACTATGCCCCGAATGATTTTGCAGCATTTATCCTATAGTTCGGAAATTCGTTTGCATTCACTCCCATTTGAGATGACCAATATCAAAATGGGGATGTTTTGGCATGAAGATTTAAGGGATAATTTAAGGCATCAATTTTTGCGACATGAAATTATTAAACTTTTTCAATAAAGCAAATTGATCTACTAACGCCTACATCGTACAAGGACCTGTCATGAGTAAAGATGAACGAATAATCCAAAATCAGGACAACAAAAAAACGATTCGTCATGAAGATTACATTGCTGGCATCGGTAAAGGCATGGCAATTTTAGATAGTTTTAGTAGCAATCAACATCGCCTAAACATTTCTATGGCTGCTGAAAAAACCGGACTTACCCGAGCGGCAGCAAGACGCCATTTATTAACCTTAGAATATCTAGGTTATCTTGAGTCAGATGGCCACTATTACTATTTAACCCCAAAAGTCCTGAAATTTTCAGGAGCATATTTGGGCGCTGCTCAACTTCCAAAAGTATCGCAGCCTTTATTAAACTTATTAACTAACCAAACCTCTCTTATTTATTCTGTGATGGTACTTGACGGTTATGAAGCCATTACCATTGCGCGTAGTGCGGCCCACCAACAAACCGACCGCGTAAATCCATACGGCCTACACTTGGGTAACCGCTTACCTGCTCATGCGACCTCGGCGGGTAAAATTTTACTAGCACATTTAAGCCAAGAAGAACAATTGGACTGGCTTCAAAAATACCCACTACAGCGTTTAACCAAATATACGCATATTGAAAACGATAAATTTTTAGAGTTACTACAAAAGATTCGAGAACAAGATTGGTGTTATTCACGGGAAGAACATGAATTAGGCGTTCACGCACTCGCCGTACCTATCTATGGGCAAGACTTTAAAGTCGTTGCTGCTTTAAATATTGTTTCTCCAACCATGAAAACAACTGAAGAATATTTAATTCAACACATTTTGCCTTTATTGCAAGAGACTTCGCGGGATTTGAGACAAGTTCTTTAAATCTTACTTAGGCTATTTCCATGGAATAAATTTTATTATTTGCTTAGGCTATTTTGGTGAACGGTAATGGTCAAATGGATATGCTTAGGCTATTTTTAAAAGTAATTAAATGGAATTTTTAAATAACGGACACCATTCGCTTCAGGTTCCGGAAAATTTCCTGCATTCATATTAATTTGTATTGAAGGCAAGATTAATTTTGGCATTGGTAAAGTTGCATCTCTTTCTTGACGCATTTTTATGAATGACTCTTTAGAAACTTGTCGGTTTAAATGAATATTGCTTTGCTTTTGAGTTTTAATGTCTGTTTGACAGATGTATTCATCTCGACCTTCTGGCTTATAGTCATGGCACAAAAACATGCGCATCTCATCAGGAAGAGTATAAAGCTGTTGTACCGAGTCATAGAGCGCAGCAGCGCTTCCTTTAGGAAAGTCACATCTGGCCGAACCATAATCAGGCATAAATAAAGTATCACCCACAAAAACAGCATCAACAATTACATAGCTTAAGCAAGCAGGTGTATGCCCAGGTGTAGGAATGTTATAGGCTGCTATATCCCCTATTTTAAAATGCTCGTGATCTTCGAATAAATAATCAAAAGGCTGATTTTCATTAAATTTTTTAAAGTCAAAATTATAGATAGTAGAAAAAGTTTCTTGTACTACTGAGATTTTTTGACTAATTGCAATTGTGCCACCCAATTTAGATTTTAAATATTGGGCCGCGGTCATATGGTCTGCGTGTACGTGGGTTTCTAAAATCCATTGCACTTTGAAGTTTTGAGCCAAGACATAATTGATAATTAAATCGGCATTAGTCGTTTTTGTAGTCGCAGAAGCTGCATCGTAGTCAAGTACACTGTCAATAATGGCGCATTGACACGTAACCAGATCCGCAACAACATAGCTAAAAGTATTGGTATTTTCATCAAAAAAATCTTTTACTAGAGGTTGTTGCATAGGTTTAATTTCCTTTATTTAAAACTCGGTAAATCAACATTCCTAATAACATTGCGACAATAAAATAAAGTGCTTCAAAATGTCCTAACCCAATAAGCGTTAAAGCGGGCGCTGGACATATGCCAGCTATTCCCCAGCCTATACCGAAAATAAAAGCACCAACAATTAGCCTTTGGTCAATCTGTGTATTCATTGGTAATTGAATTTGTTCATTAAAAAGTGTTTTTGGACTTTTTATAGCCTTTTGAAACGGAATAAATGCCACAGCAATAGCACCTAACATTACAAACATTAAGCTGATATCCCACTGTCCAAATATATCTAGAAAACTTAAAACTTTTTCAGGATTAGACATGCCAGAGATCATTAAACCCAATGAAAACAAGCTACCAAATATAAAAGCAAAGATATTTTTCATAGGATTACCCCAACACATGACGAATGATATAAACAGTTAACATGCCAGCAAACATAAAAACTGCTGTCGCTATCATCGAGCGTTTTGATAACCTGCTCATGCCACAAATACCATGGCCACTTGTACAACCAGATCCTAGTCGTGTTCCAAAGCCAACAAGTACACCTGCTAAAATAAGTGCAACCGTATTAGCTTTAATTTCAATTTCTGGCTGATAAAAATAACCATATATGAAAGGTGTAATCACCAGTCCAGCAATGAACCAAAATGCAGAACTTTTAAAGGTGTCTTTAGTGGGATTTATGATTTGAGCAAGCAATCCACTAATTCCAGCTATACGACCATTTATATATAAATATCCTACTGTTGCGATGCCCAATAGCAAGCCGCCCAAAAAGGCATGGATAATATTTAACATAGGTTTACCCAAACAATATATGTTTTTATAATATGTATTATACGCTGATTCTTTTAGAAATACTTAAAACAAAACTCTCAAGTATATAATTCATCTTAACAAAAAAAAGCCCCAAGATTTTGGGGCTTTATCATTAAATTAGATCTTTAATGCCTAATTGTTCAGGTAACTTTTCCATGACTTTATTCAGTCTATTATTCGCAGGAGACATACAACCTGTGTAATGGCTTAATTTTGTTTCCGTGCCATTTGGTTGAATCCATGAAATGTAATAGCTAGACATATCAGTTGCAGTTTGCTGACAACCCGCAGTTTTTGATTGTGTACCTGTTTGTGGTCGATAAGTTTTTAAATCATCCGCAAGTTTTTGATAGTCTTTTACACTGCCTTGAATTTCTTTAACACCTATAGCTTTAGTATATTGCTTGCCTTCAAAGCGAATTAAACCCGTAGGTGTTACTTCTACAGAATAGATTGGGCATGCGCCAAAGCATGGACTAGAAGCATAACGAATTGTCTCTTGTGTATTCGGTGCTTGCTGAACAGAAGCACAACCCATCAAAGCTAAACCAGATAAAGTTGCAAGAACCAAAAATCTCATCGTATCACCTATTATTATCAAGTGGCTTTAATTTATCAAATCATACACTTCTTGTCATTAAAGACTATTTTTTGTGATTGTTTTCATTAATTCACGTACCATTGTACTTAGGCTATTTCCATAATAATCAAATATCATAATCTAAATCGCATAAAAAAAGGCCCATCTTACGATGAGCCTTAAGCCAATAAAAGCTTAAAATCCTGAAATACAAATTATTACTGGGTAGTAATAACCTGCAACACCATTCTAACGTAATGCTATAAATTATATAAATATAATATAAATATATATTTACGCTTGTTTTTTCAACAAAAAAAACCTGATTTTTAAGTGTAATAAGTTAATAATGTTTATTTCTAATTAAAATTCACCATCTTAAGTTAAACAAAACTTAATAAACAAATAAGATTTATTTATAGGTAAAACATTGTGAAAAATATCTAACAGTTCGGCTACATCTAGGGTTCAAGCCTTATCAAGCTTAGGAATATTTTATGTTTTGCAATAAGTTAAAGCACTTTTTTACTATTTGGTAAAGCTATCTAGTTAAAATAATAGAACTTACTATCAGGCTTTAATACAAAAAACATATTAAAGTTAAAGGCAAAAGAGAAATGCTCTCTTTTGCCTTATTTAATTACTGTTCCAAACTATAAGCGACTACATAATCACCATGATCAGGAGACTGACGAGCACCGCCTGCCGTAACAACCACATATTGTTTACCTGTTTTCGGTGAAACATAGCTAATTGGGGTTCCTTGGCTACCCACTGGCATACGTGATTTCCACAGTTCTTTACCTGTAGATGAATCAAAAGCACGTAAGTAGTAATCTTGCGTTGCAGCGAAGAAAACCAGACCGCCTTGGGTTGCCATTGGTCCACCAATAGTTGGCATACCAATTGGTGCTTTTAAGCCCATTTTGATACCCATAGGTCCAGTATCCTGTACTGTACCAAGCGGTACTTGCCATGCAATCTGACGAGTTTTTAAGTCAATCGCAGTCATGGTACCAAATGGAGGTTTTTGACACGGAATGCTAAGAGCCGACATAAAGCGGTTTTTATTCACTTTATATGGTGTACCTTTCATTGGCACAGCGCCCATACCCGTATTTACTTTCTCTCCACCACTCGCCTGAATCTTAATGTCTTCAGGGGTTTGTTCCATTAACTGAATCCATAATCCAAGACGCATATCGTTTACGAACATATAGCGATGTGTCGGATCAAAAGCAATGCTACCCCAGTTCATACCACCCAAAGAGCCTGGGAAGCTTAGTGAAACATCAGTACCCGGTGCAGTAAATAGACCTTCGTAACGCATTGACTTAAAGTTAATACGACACATGAGCTGATCAAACGGCGTTGCACCCCACATATCTGATTCAGTTAAAGTCTGATTACCAATTTGAGGCATTTCAACAGAACGCGGTTGAGTTGCACTGTATTGCTCACCCGGAATATTGGCAGGCTTAACTGGCTGTTCAATCACTTTAGTTAATGGTTTACCAGTTACACGGTCAAGCACAAAGAATTGGCCTGATTTGGTTCCAATTACAACAGCAGGTTTAGTCGTACCATCTTTTAATGGGAAGTCGACTAGGCTCGGTTGCATTGGCAAGTCAAAGTCCCATAAATCATTATGAACAGTTTGATATACCCACTTTTCTTTACCTGTTGTCGCATCAAGTGCCAAAACAGAAGTATTATATTTATGATCTAACGGATTACGGTTACCACCCCAAATGTCGACAGATGAACTACCCATAGGTAAGAACACCGTATTCATTTGCGGATCATAAGACATTGCAGCCCAAGAGTTTGCTGAACTACGTTTATACGTTTCACCCGGTTTAAGAACATAGTTAGGGTTCGGATTACGTGCGTCAAATGCCCAGCGAAGTTTACCGGTAATCACGTCATAACCACGGATAACACCACCCGGCATATCTGCAGCAACGTTATCGGCAATACGGCTACCCACTACAATGGTTGTACCCGCAATAGTCGGTGCAGAAGTCACTTCAAAACGTGGAGCTTTGGTTCCAGCCCCAAGACCTTCTAACAGATCAACCGTTCCATTTACACCAAAATCAGCACAGCGCTGACCGTTATCTGCATTGACTGCAATTAAACGACCATCAGGTGTATTTGTATATAAACGGCGTGGACATGCCGTATTGGTTGCAACTGTGGTTACTGCATTTGCACCAGCCAAAGTTGGTTGTACAAGTGGCTTAGTCGAATCAAAATATGCAACACCACGGCAGCGCTCCCAAGCATCGGCTTTAGAGTTCACCTCAGCTTTCCAGAGCTGTTTGCCTGAATCAGCATCGATCGCAAAAATATTATTATGTGGTGTACATAAAAAGACTTTATTCCCAACCTGTAGTGGGGTCATTTGGTCTTCAGCACCATTACCACTACCCGTTGTAAAATCACCTGTTCTAAAACGCCAAGCTTCTTTTAATTTATGAACGTTATCTCGGTTAATTTGATCGAGAGCAACAAAGCGACTACCACCAGCATCATTTCCATAATTTTCCCAATTCACCTGTTTTTTAGCAGGATCAACTGGTACTAAAGGTAGCTTTTCACCTGAACTTGCTACTGTTGGATGTGGTTGGAACATTTGGTAGAGCGCAATCAACATACCGACAACAACTAACCCACCAACTGCATAAGATGAAGATGCCAAGCTAGTTTGAAATTGGTAACGTCGAATTGAAGGCAAAGTAAATAACAATGCGGCAAAAAGGCCAGCAGGAAACATTAACCGCGAGAATAACGGCCAGAATTCCCAACCTGCATCAATCAGCGACCAAATTACGGTGCCAACAAAAACAGCCGCAAATATCCAGACACCAAGTGCCTTTTTACGAAAAATACTAAATGCAGAAATGGTAATCAACAGCCCTGCGACTAGGAAATACCAAGATCCACCTAATGACACTAGCTTTCCACCGCCTACGATGTAAAAAACACCAGTAGCCAATAAAACTAGGCCTAATAGAAAACACCATATTTTGAATAAGATATGAAACTTAGAATCTGACTCAGACATAGATCCTACTCCACATATACTGAACACAATAGTTCAAGCATTTGGGCCAGTTAAACTATGTCTAACCAGCCATCAACATTGTTAAAAATTGACTTTTACGCTAAGACCAGCCACCCAAGCATCATCGACCGCTTTTACACCGGCAGGTTGATGGATATATTGAATGTTTGGACGCAACATAACGGCCGGAGACCATTGATAGGTATAGTTCAACTCGACATTTAGTTCGTCGTCTTGAATTGGAATATAGTCAGATGCAATCGCATCATAGCTATAGTATCCACGACTTTCGTTCGTTGCGATCTGCTTATCTTTAGCACGATCATTGACCACATAATTGGCAATACCAAAACCAATCGAATCATTTGGACGGCTATCAAACGGCCCTTTATACCAAAGTGCAAGTTGTTGTGTACTTTGAACAAAGGTGGTTGCTTTATCATTTACAACACCGTTCAAGCTTACGTATAAACCACGTTTAGGGTCTTCACCTTTATGGGTAAGTTGTTGCTGAGCATTAATCCAGAAACTTTGTTTTCCGTCATGAACTTTGCCGGCAGTTTTAATGTCATTCGCTTCTGCGGTTGAGTACAACGCCCCTACTTTATATTCACCCGGTAAGCCATTAAAAGCAGCAAGTTTTGGTTTCCATGCAAGCTCAACCGGTATGGTTGCACCCTTCACGTTGTTCATATCCAGATTAAAACCATCACTGTTTGATTCGGTTTTAATGTTGTCAGGATTTACCTCATAAACACCCAATCCCAATGTCCACTCAGGCGCAAACTGATATTTAACGTTTGTAGCCCAAACACCGACTGGTGAGTTGTACCAAATTGAACCGATTGATTTTCCTAACTGCCCACCGCAAAGCAATAAGTTCTGAAACTCACATTGAGAAGCATTAAAGTCCTCTGACATACCCATACGGCCCACTTTGACCTGTACTGTGTTATCAGCAAAACCTTTTTTGACCCATGCCTGAGACAGGCGCCAGATTTTACCGCGGCCATAAATCTCTTGAGCATTACCTAATTGGCTAGAACGCGGGTCTTTAATACGCTCTAAAGTGAGTGCATTCCCGTCACGTTTAGTCACGACTAGGCTCGCTGTTGTATCTTTCCATCCAGCAATTTTTTCTAAATCGAAGTTTGCACCTAAAGAAAGTTGTGCAGCATTTTCAAAAGTATTGCTGTCGTTGTAACCACCATCTAAATTTGTGGCAGCTTGGCTCATGATAGAAGCTGTAAATTTATAGCCCTGTTGCTCTAGTTGCTGACGCTCACCATTCCAGTCGCCAAGCAACCATTGACGGTCTTGCGACCACGGCTCATTCGCAAGCGCAAATTGGCTACCTAATACAGCGATTGTTAATACACTCAGTTTCATTAAATTCGGCATTTTAAGTCCCTTTTATCATTTCTATATTTCTATGCTGCGCCTCAGTTTGAGGCGCTTTCCTTATTGTTATTTAACACTTGTAAAACCAAGCTCAGAAGTTGCACCAAAACGATCAGTGATATTCGCTGTAATTGAGGCAACTTTTACAGTTGGCTTCCAATTCGTTTTTGCGATTCCTTGTGCATCTGTAGCAACTATTATTGCCCCTAAATATTGCTCAGCTTCTTTTGATGCCGCATTTTGATTACCAAAAAATTCAACTTGGTAACGTTGATTTGGTAAACCATTAACTTCTACCGCAACTGAACCCTTATTCGCAGTTAATTTAGGAGCTTTAATACCCTGATTAGGTTGAGCATTACAGCCTTGTTCATTTGGTTGAGTACATGTTTTTTGTTGTTTAGATGGATCAACAACTACACCACCACCACGAGAACCTACAAATCCTTCGTGCTCAAGTGCAGGTACACCAAATACAATTGCACCTAAACGCTGATTCGGTACACATGAACCACCTGCTTCACAGCGCTTAATATCTTTACCATTGTCCCAAATCAGGTTTTTAGTCAATGTAATTTTTGCATTTGCATCTTTTTCCGAACGAATCGCGACACCAATACGGTTACCATGCACTCTGTTGCTATCGAGAATGTTGCCATCGCCAGTCATATTAAAACCAATCGAGTTATTGGTCATTTCATTGTAGGCAATATAGTTACGCTTACCCCAGTTAATCTGTAAGCCATCCGAATAGTTTTCGAATTTATTACCGACTACGGCATTGTCATTACCCCACAAAATTTCAATACCTTGTGATGGCTCTGGGTTTGCTTTAGTTGAAACAAAATGGTTATTTGCAATCAGGTTAAAAGCAGCACCGCGGGTTAGTTCTAAACCATCGCCATTGTCTTGGAAGATGTTGTCTAAAACTTTATTGTTATTGGTCGTGGTTGCCGTTGGGTTACCTTGCCCATCATCACCAGTAAGCATGACACCAGCACCACCGTAGTTATTACTAATACGGTTATGTTGAATGAGGTTGTTGCTTGAACGGTTGATCAATACACCAATACAGAAACGATGAATATCTAGACCTTTTAACGTGACGTTATTTACATCGCGTAGTACTAAGCCCGGTAAAGTCATGGTCCGCACATTGGTTCCATACTGTTCAGGGTTTGCGCCTGGGCAAGCTTTCGCACCTTCGCCTTTAATATAGTTTGAACCATCGATCGCGATATATTCACCAGTTTTATCCCACTGGGTACCAATGATTTTGACCGGTGCTTTAATCTCAGGAAGCGCGCTGTTTAATTTGATTGCATAGGGTGCTTTGCCCACTGCCTGAATCAAGATTTCGCTCGCATCGGCTGGGTTAGTATTGGCTTGCTCAATTGCCCAACGTAAAGAACCTTTGTTGCTGTCGTCCTGATAACGGTCAACAACATAAGTTTGCGCAGCAGCTACACCTGAAACCATCAAACCTAATGCAAGAGTAGTTAAACGTAATGTATTCATTTCATCATGTCCTTATGATTTATGGGTTTGTTGGTTGAACGGTTTTTAAAATCTGTTTTAGCTTGGTCACATCAATTTGCCCCGGTGCGGATGCTTCACCAATCATGCCAAAGCTATAACTTCCGCCCATATTGGCTGTCGCAACACGAGAGATCGTCCCTAACTGCCCCATTGACATGGTCAATAAAGGTTTAGTGGTTTGCTGACTCACTTTTAAAGTCGCGTTCATTAGAGTGAAAACGTCTTGTTTAGATTTTGGCATCACTGCAATTTTGAGAACATCTGCGCCCATCTGATCTTGTTTTAACAAGCGTTTTTCAATTTCATCTTGGCTTGGTGTTTTTTGGAAGTCGTGATTAGACATCACAACAAGAACTTTCTTTTGATGTGCTTTTTGAACAATTTCTGAAACTACTTTTTGATCACGGAACATTTCAACGTCTAACCAGTCCATGAACGGATTTTTTAAATAAGCCTGATAGGTCTTACCATAATCCACATCACTAATTTCAAGTTGACCACCTTCGTTTTTAGTACGAATTGTGACAATCATTGGCTTATTGCCTAAAATCTTTTTCAATTCATGACCTAACGCAATGACTTGTTTTGTATCACTAGCAAAACTCAATAAATCGATTCGAAACTCTGCCAAATCAGCATCTGCCGTATTTGCAATAACTTGAGCTTGCGCTAAAGCTTGTTCTTTAGTTTTTGCTGTAATCGGAACAATCGTTTTAACGGCTGTACTCGCAGGTTGTGTTTGAGCGGCTAAAGCAACAGGTTCAGCATTCACCTGAGCTGTAAAAAATGGGAGTGCAAGCAAACTTAAGCTTAATAATGTTTTCATGTTCATATCATTCATCCTTAAAAAGGCTACACGCATCCATAGACGAGCATGTGTAGCCTTGGGTGTTTCTTAAATATCAAAAAATACAGTTTCGTCATCGCCTTGAATACGAATATCAAAGCGGTAAACAACTTCACCGTTTTCTTCAAAACGCTTTGCAATAAGTGTTTGACGACGTGGTGCCCATTCAATGCTATTTAGAATCGGGTCATTGGCATTTGCTTCTGCTTCATCTTCAAAATAAACACGCGTATTAAGACCTAAATTAATACCACGAGCGAAAATCACTAAAGCAATATGAGGTGCCTGAGTTGAACCTTTACGCCCCGCAGTTGCGCCCGGTTTAATGGTATTGAAACTCCAAATACCTGTTTCAAAGTCTGCACCAGTACGGCCCCAACCTTGAAAAGCTGGGTCAGCTTTTTGCTCACGAGTATCAGCCTGACTTGGGTAAATACCATTTGCATCGGCCTGCCAAATTTCGATAAGCACATCGCGTAGAGGTAAACCTAACCCGTCAAATACTTGCCCTTCAAGACGGATACGCTGGCCTTGGGTCTGGTCTTGTACAAGCTGGTTATTAAAGTTGTTTTCAAAAACTTCGATATTTGCTTGTTGTGGTAACAAACCAATGTGAACGTAAGGACCACCCGTTTGAGATGCAGTTTCTTTTAATTCCTGAAAATTCCAGTTATTCATGCTAAGGCTCCTGATTAAGTCAATTCGTTTTCGAAGTAAGTCGCTCGACGTCCACGTAAAGTGATGTCAAAACGGTAACAACGGCTATCAGCTTCGATAAAGTTGTTTTTATCTTCTAGTGCAATTAGTGCACGACGTTGATCTTCAGAAGGAATGGTTTTTAAAATCGGACAAGAGTCGATTAAAGTATCACCTTCAAAATAAAACTGTGAAATCAAGCGCTGAGCCCAACCATCAGCAATTAAAGAGAAATGAATATGTGCCGGACGCCATTCATTAATACGGTTACGCCACGGATATGGACCCGGTTTAATGGTACGGAAAATATAAAAACCATTTTCATCCGTTAATGTACGACCACAACCACCGAAGTTAGGGTCCATGGCACCAATAAATTTATCGTTTGGATGACGGTAACGACCTGAAGCATTGGCTTGCCATACTTCTAAAAGCGCATTTTTTACAGGACGACCAAATTGATCACGAACATAGCCATGAACAATGACACGCTCACCAATTGGCAAACCATCTTTGGCATAGTTCAAAATCAAATCGTTATCTTTTGGGCCAAACAGATTTGAAGAAAAATGCGGTGCAGTGACTTCAGTTAAAGTCTCGTTAATAGAGATCAATGCATTTTTTGGCGAACGTAATACACTTGTTTTATAACCTGGCGTATACGCTGGTGGATGATCATCTGTATTACGTTGGGCGTAAGCACCCCAGCTATGTTGTGACATCTTTATCTCCTTAATCCTGTTCTTTCGCTGCAACTGGGCTTACTTCTATCCCCAATTCTTTAAAGACTTCTTCAGCCATATGCATTGCAGCGTTTGCAGCAGGTAAACCTGCATAGAGTGAGCTATGTAAGATCAACTCTTTTAAATCTTCTTTGGTTACACCATTGTTGAAGCAAGCACGTAAATGCATGCGTAGTTCATCTTCACGACCAAGCGCCAATAAAATTGCGATAGTCACTAAACTACGTGTGTGACGTGGTAAACCCGGACGAGACCACACCTCACCCCATGCGTAACGGCTAATAAAATTTTGAAAATCTTGGTTAAAGTCATTCAAGTTCTGCAAAGACCGACCAACATGCTTTTCACCTAAAACTTCAGTCCGTACTTCAATGCCTTGTTTATAGCGTTGTTCATCATTCATTGTGATAGACCTCCATTAAGTTGCATCGGTATGAGCAACAAGTGATTTAACAAATACAGCAACAGCCGCAGCAGTCGCTGGAATCAGTAATAAACTGAGAATGGCAGTAAACGACCAATCATTACCGAGTAGTACTGCACCAATCCAAGCACCAAATACTGCACCGAAACGTCCAATACCTGTCATCCAAGACACACCCGTTGCACGGCATTGGGTTGGATAGAAACGTGCACTTAAAGCTGGCATTGAAGATTGCGCACCGTTAATCGCGATACCAGCACAAAGCACCAATACAGCAAGTAAAGTTGAATTTCCTAAGCTTTGACCCACAGCAATTGCAAATAGACCTGCGGCAAAGTAGAAAATAGCAATCACTCGGTTCGGGTTGAATTTGTCCATCGCCCAACCAATAAATAATGCACTCACCACACCACCGAACTGGAACAACCCACCAATAAATGCAGCACGTTCCATTGAAGCACCTGTTTCACGCATGAGTGTTGGTAACCAGCTTGTAAGCAAGTAAACAACAACCAATCCCATGAAATAGGTCAACCAAAGCAAAAGTGTTCCTTTCGCATATGGTTTAGAAAACATAATTCCAAAAACATTTTTCTTTTGAGCCGTTTCAGTTTTCTCTTCTGGAACATAAAAAGTGCTTACGTCTTTAACTTGAGTTGGCGCAATATGATTTAAAATTTTGCGTACTTTCTCTGGGTCTTTACCTTTAACAATTAAAAAGCGGTAAGACTCAGGTAAAACGAAAATCACTAAAATCATTAAGATCAGAGGTGACCAGCCACCCAGCAAAAATAGACTGTGCCAACCGTAAGTCGGAATGAGCCAGCTACTAATAAAGCCACCTGTTGCCATACCTAAGTTGTAGCCACAGAACATACATGTCACCAGTAGTGAACGAATGCGTGTTGGACAGTATTCAGAAAATAATGTGGTGGCATTTGGCATAGCTGCACCCAGCCCAATACCTGTCAAAAAGCGCAATACAACAAGGCTATCCAGATTTGTGGCATAGGCAGATGCCAAGGTAAAACCACCAAAAATCAGCATTGAAACGGCCAAAACAATTTTGCGACCAAAACGGTCAGCTGTCGGGCCAGAAACCAAAGCTCCAATAATCATTCCACCAAGTGCAGCACTCATCACTGGGCCTAACTGAGAACGATCAACGCCCCAGTCCTGAGCCAAAGCTGGAGCGATAAAACCCATTGCAGCAGTATCGATCCCATCAGTAAAAATAATTAAGAAACAGATGATTGCGATCATCCATTGATACTTACTGAGTGGAGCATCATTAATCAGTGCTTGAGCATCGATACTTTTGTTTGGTGCAGCGTAATCCTGAGACGCCATATTTGCCTCCTTAAGGCCAATTCCTTTTAAATCACTAAGCTATTAGATTTGCTGAATAAACCTAGTCAATTCCTGAGTAAATCTTTGTGGTTGTTCAATATTAGAAAGATGAGATGCTTCCAATTTTGCAAGTTGGCTATTGTTGATAGCACGCTGCATAAACTCAGCATCTGCTACTGTAGTCACTGGATCATATGTCCCTGCAACCAGCAGTACCGGAATCTGGATTTGTGCAATTTCATCTCTTAAATCAGCATGTGCTAAAGCACGACATGCATTGGCATAACCTTGTGCGGGTGTGTTTGCGAGACTTTGAATCGTCGTTTGTGCAACCACATTATGTTGATAGTCGAATTTTTCGCTAAACCAACGTGTGTGCGTGGTCTTAACCAATTCAGCTAGTCCATTTTGTTCTACTGATTCAGCGCGGCTTAACCAAGCATCAGCCTGCCCAATTTTGGCTGCTGAATTTGCAACAGTAATGCTATGAAAGCGCTCTGGATAATGGATACCTAACCAAAGCCCTGTAATTCCACCCATTGAAATTCCACAAAAATGAGCTTTTTCAACGTTTAAGGCATCTAAAATATCAGCAACATCTTCACCTAAATTTTGTAAAGATGATTCAGCGATCACATCACTTTCGCCATGGCCACGTGTGTCGTATGTAATGACATTAAAATGACTTTTAAGCTCATCTACTTGTGGCTGCCACATTCCATGATCTGTTCCTAACGAGTTAGATAACACAAGTGCTGGAGCATCTTTTAATCCGTCGGTATATACAGCGAGCTGTTTACCTTGTCGATTGGTTATAAGCTGTTTCACTTTATGTCTCCTCCTTGTGCTTCTTGCAGAACAGCATCAATTTGAGCTTGAATGTTGCCCAAATAGTTTTCTGCTTTAAATATTTCCAAAATTTCTGTTGGGGAAAAATGTTCTTTTACTTCATCTAACTGACTAACAACTTGAGATAAATGCTGGTTTTGAGCCACGGCTGTTTTACAAGCTGCTTCAACAACATGATGTGCATTTAAACGTCCAATTTTTGGGGCCAGTGCCATCATCACAGCTTCCGCCATAATCAACCCATTGGTACATTCAAGGTTTCGTTGCATATGCTCAGCATTAACTTCAAAACCTTGTAAAACTTCACCAGTACGACTTAATGCTCCAGCACATAGCTGAAAAATTTCAGGGATTGCCAGCCATTCTGCATGCCACGCACCTAAGCTACGCTCATGTTCCTGCACCATACTTTGATAGATGCTAGACATAAGTGCAGGTACACGATTTGCTGCTGCAAGTACTGAAGCTGCTGCCACTGGATTACGCTTATGAGGCATGGTCGATGAACCACCACGACCTTTTGCAGTTGGCTCAAACAACTCTGCAATTTCTGTTTGCATCATGAGTGACCAGTCACGCGCCATCTTGCCCGTATTCCCAACAATCATGCCGAGTACACTTGCGATTTCTACAATACGATCACGCTCACCATGCCACGTACTTGTTGGAACACTCAAATTCAGTTGTTTAGCAAAAGCATTTACCACAAGTGAACCTTGATCTTGCAAAGAAGCTAATGAACCCACAGCACCACCTAACTGAGCAGTGAGTACACGTGGTTTGATTGCTTGTATACGGTCCAAATCACGTTTAAATGCAGAAGCCCAACGTGCAAGCTTATGTCCTAAAGTAATTGGCAAAGCTTGCTGTAACCATGTACGCCCAATCATGACCTGATGGCGATATTGCTTAGCTTGTTGTAATGCAGTGGTGTAGCACTGTTGAAGTTGTGCTTCCACAATGTTCAACGCATCACGGCATTGCAAAATACATGCTGTGTCTAAAATATCTTGACTCGTTGCGCCCCAATGCACATAACGTGAAGCATCTTCATCAACATCTTTAACAATTGCCGTAAGTTGTTTTACAAATGGAATTGCAATATTCCCAGCTAGGCCAGTTGCCACAGCCAAAGCTGGAAAATCAAACTTTTCTAGTGCCTGCTCAGCTACTTGTGCAATTGTATGAGCAGCATTTTGAGGAATCACGCCAACTTGTGCCTGTGCTTGAGCTAGCGCAACTTCAACCCGAATCATATATTTGATTAAAGCTGAATCACTAAAGATGTCAGTGACGTCTTTTTGATAAAACAAGCTGGCATATAACTGGCTCATGATTAAACTCTCTCAATAATGAGTGCAATACCTTGGCCTACCCCAATACACATTGAACATAAGGCATAACGACCGCCTGTTTGCTCAAGCTGGTTTAAGGCTGTAGTCACCAGGCGTGCACCTGAGGCACCAAGTGGATGACCCAAAGCAATTGCTCCACCGTTTGGATTAACCTTGTCAGAATCATCTGGCAAACCTAAATCACGGGTCACTGCCAAAGCTTGTGCAGCAAAAGCTTCATTCAACTCAATCACATCCATCTGCTCTAAAGTCAGGT
>NZ_JAVQNT010000021.1:0-50443 GCF_031799075.1 Acinetobacter sp. V91_7 | reverse complement strand
ATGCCGAGGCAGTAGATGCGCAAGGTAACGTGGATGTTGCAGATGCAGACGTAACAGTAACACTTGATGTTACTCCACCAGATATCACTACAACAGTGTTAGCAATTGACCCAGTTACTGCTGATAACATCCTGGATGCCACCGAAGCTGGTGGAACTGTGACCTTAACGGGTACGTTGACGAACATCCCTACAGATGCGGCCACAACAGGTGTTGTAGTGACTGTAAACGGAGTGAACTACGTTGCAACAGTAGATGCAGCAGCGGGTACTTGGACCGTTGATGTAGCTGGTAGTGGCCTTGCAGCGGATACAGATTTAACTGTTGATGCTACAGCTACTTTCACAGACCTTGCTGGAAACAGCAGTACTCTGCAAGATACGCAAACTTATACTCTTGCAGGTTCTATCGTTGCCTTTGACAACTTTGATACAGCCGTACTTGCTCCTCAACCATTGCTTGTACAAGATGATGCCTCTTTAGGTAGCGAAACTTACCTAGCCTTGGTTTCACTTGCTGGACTTGATTTACAACTTGGTTCTGAAGCAATTGATTTTACAGTGGCTGCTGGACAAGAAGGTAACGCGACATTTACTTACAGTGCTTTAATTGGAGTGGATGCATTATCTGACTACTCTCTAGTTGTTCAAAAATTTGATACAACAACAGGTCAATGGACTGCAATTTATGGTGGTGGCCAAGCGGATATTCTTGATCTTACTTTACTAGGTTCAACACCTGGTGTAGTGATTGATGGTTTAGAAGAAGGTCAATACCGTGCATTCATGACTTATAACGGTCTTCTAGGCATCGGTTTACTTGGTACCTTAACAGGCACAATGGATGTTTATGACACGACACAAGTAGGCGGCTACTACACTGAAGTTGCTGATGGTAACGTCATAACAGAAATAAATGATGCTGGTGAAGTAGACGTTGTGACTCCAACAACAGTTGTAAGTGCAGTTAACGGTCAACCTGTTGTAGCAGATGGCACGATCATTAATGGTGCTTACGGTACATTGGAAATCAACCTTGATGGTTCATACATTTATACTCCTACTGCAAGTGCGGCAGGTGTAGGTCAAACAGATCAATTTGTATATACATTGACTGATCCTGTGACTGGCGATACGGCTCAAGCAAATCTCAATATTCAATTGAGCTCTGTGAAAGCGGTAGACAATGTAGTAACGGCAGAAATTAATCCAGAGCCATTACTTGTTGCAGATGATGTTGCTCTTGGTAGCTCAACTTACCTTGCAGCCGTATCGTTGGCTGGTCTGGACTTACAATTGCTTGGTAACGATGCAATTGAATTTACTGTTGATCCAAACCGTGAAGGTACAGCAACGTTCACATTCGATGCGATAATCACTGCCGATTTACTCAGTGATTATGCGATTGTTGTTCAGAAGTTTGATGAAGCAACAGGACAATGGGTATCGATTGGTGGTACTAATCCAGAAGCTTCTCTCATCGATCTATCACTCATCGGCGGTACACCAACAGCGGTGCTTGAAGGATTGGATGCTGGTCAGTACCGTGCATTCATCGGATATGAAGGTTTGCTAGGCATAGGCTTAGGCGGAACATTAACTGGTACGATGGATGTCTATAATCCATACATCGTGGCTGGTTACTCTGTTGAACCGATCTCTGGTAATGTCATCAAAGATGCAAGCCTCACTGGTGAAGTTGATGCGGCAAGCAGCAGTGCTGTGATCTCTCAAGTTAACGGTGTTGCTGTTGATCCAGCTACTGGTGCAACAATTGTTGGTACTTACGGTACCTTGGTGATCGATCAAGATGGTAACTACACATATACACCAACTGTAAATGGCGCAAACCTTGGTCAGGTAGATCAATTTACCTACACCTTGCTTGATCCTGTAACAGGTAACACTTCTGAGGCAACACTTTATGTCCGCCTTGACAGTGACAGTGTAGATATGACTTGGAACGATGCAGATCCATCTCAACCAGCTGTAATTACTAGTCCGCTTCCAGTAGATGCAATGGATAACGTTGCTTCGGCTGAAATAGACATGGTGTATCCAGTAACAACTGAGGTACTTGATAATGCGATCAGCTATAACTGGTTACTCGGTGTAGGTGGAATTGTTATCGGTTCTAGAGAAGGTACAGCGACATTTACAGTTGACCCAGGTAACCTTACTGATGCCATTATTGCAGTGAACTTCGGTTCGGTTGCAACGGTGATTGATGGTTTACATGTAGTATTAACTCGAGTAAATCCAGACGGCTCTCGTACTGTGGTTGCTGATAGTTCTGATACTGGTGTGATTGATTTGTTAGGTATCTTTGGTTCGGAAGTTCAATTCAAGATTGATAACTTAAGTGCCGGTACTTATGAATTGTTCATGGAAAGCAACACACTTCTAACAGCTCTAGGTAGTGTTACTGCGGATATCACACTAAATCATGGTGATATTACTCAGCCTCCTGTACTGGTTGTTGATCCTGTGATTGGTAACGTACTTGCTGATGATAACTCTGCTGTTTACGGTACAAACTATGTACCAGACTACATTACGACAACTTCAGTAGTAACTACAGTTACAGCTGAAAATGGTAATACGTCTGCGGTTGTAGCAGGTACCCCAGCAACGATTGTTGGTGCATACGGAACTCTGACTATTGGCGCAGATGGTACTTATAGTTATCAGGCAACTGCAAATATGGCGAATGTAGGTAAAGTTGATAGCTTCACTTACACCGTCACAGACCCAGTGACTGGTAGAACTGATACAGCTACATTACATGTTCAAGTTGGTTCACCAGATGTTGATGTAACTTGGAACACAGCGGATCCTTCGGCAGACGCTACACTTCCAACACCTGCTGTAACAGCTGATACAGATGATGCAACGATCAGTATGGCACCAGTGGTAGACCCACTTGTGGATGTTACAAGTCCGAATGTTTCAATTAGTCTTTTTGATAATAGTAATACTGTGTTGTCAAATAACTTTACTGTAGCTGCTAATACTGTAGCGGATGTTAATCTACAGATGCTTTATACAGCTACTTTAAGTTTATCAGCCTTGCCAACTGTAGGTTATGTAATTCAACGTTCTACAGATGGTGGCACAACTTGGGTAGATACAGTGTACTCTGGCTCTCAAACTGCTTTAGCTGGCGTACTTGGTGCACCTGCTTTATCTGATTCAGTAGCTCATCTGTCAGAAGGCCTATACCGAGTACAATTCAGCTTATCTAGTTTGATATCAATTGGTAACGTAACTCTAGATACTGTAGTGAATACCACTGCTACGCATCTAGACCAATACACACCAGATGGTCAAACAGACTGGATTACTGGCAACGTACTTACTAATGATGTCGTAGAAGGTACTCAGCTCTATGTAATGAACTCAACAACTGGCACATATGAGCTAGCTGCGGGTCAAGGAGTGAATACAGGTGAAGGCACATTGTATCTATACAATGATGGCTCTTACTTCTACAAACCATTAGACAGTGCTGCGAATGCGACAATCGATGTGGTTGATTACAAGTTAGTTTCGGTGATTGATGGTAGTGAATACACTTCTTCATTGACGATTAACTTGAGTCAAGAGTTGAATAGTCTTGCAGTAAGTACCGCGGCAAATGACACATTTGCTCTTGGTAACGGCTCGGATACCTTGATCTACAACACATTAACAGCTGCGAGTGTCACTAACGCAACTGGTGGTAACACAACAGGTGGTGGTGTAGATATATGGACTGACTTCCATGTAGGTAATACTGCAACTGATGATCAGGCTGATAAGATTGACTTGAGTAACTTGTTAATTGGTTCTCAATCTAACTTAACAATCGGTCAATATGTGTCAGTAAGCTACGATGCTGGTACTCAAACTGCGACAATCAGCGTAGACCGTGATGGTGGAGTACTCATCGAAGGTACTTACACTGAAACACCATTGCTTCAATTGACTAACCTCACAGGTCCAGTCACATTGAATGACTTGATCAACAATGGTCAAATCATTTTCTAATCTGAAAATCGACTTATAGAAAAAAGAGCCTTCGGGCTCTTTTTTTATGTTTAAACAATACGTTAACTTTGCTTTTAGAAGGGGCATGATATGATGCTTGATTAGCGCTTTATAGAACAACAAACAATTAGGGACTGAATTCGAGTGACGGCATTTTTAAATTTCCAAAGACAACTTAACCTTTGGTTAGAACAAGTTGTTCAGCACGTTCCGAGTCTTAAACAGGATATTATTTTATTTTTATCTTATGGCCCCAAAGACCAAAGATGTAGCGTATGGCACAGTGAGAAAACCAATTTAGAGCAGGCTAAAAAACAATTATTAGTTTTTATTAATGACCAATTTGCACAGGCACCACTCGCTGATTATATAAAAATCGATATCGCATATAATTTAATGCAACAGGTGTGGAAAGAAGTAGAACAACAGGTCCACCATCAATTTCACAACAACCATTACCGTAAAGGCATTGGCTTTGATGAACACTGTTCAGTGGCTTTTCTTGAACAAGAGATCTATGGAAAAGCAATTATTCGAGGCTTGAGCTACGACAAGCCGAACTTCTTTGATGAAACCAATCTGAATTATGCAATTAAGCAAAAATATAACGCTACAAAACCACAGATTAAACTACAAGAGTTGCAAGACATTTGGACTTTTGATACCTACGGAGCATTTTATGAAAATGGTCAATTCATTAATTTAGCGAGTCGCTATGATGTAAATGGTATTAGGGCAATCTCAAATAATAAAAAACAGCATTTTAAGCTGTTAATTGAACAAAATTCGGCATTCCTGCATGACCAGATTCAAGAAAATGGCAAATTTATTTATGGTTATTTTTCTGCCTATGATCGAGACATTCGTAACTACAATACGGTACGTCACTGTACCTCGGTGTATGCCTTACTAGAAACATTTGAGGTGCAAAATAAGCCTGAATATTGGCCTAAAATTCATGCCGCGATTCACTATGCATTGACCAATTTTTATAAAGAAAAAGACCCAGAAACTGCTTTTATGATTGATGGTAAAGAAGGTGAGTTGGAAATTAAACTGGGTGCCAATGCGGCAGCTATTTTAATGCTGACAAAATATCAAGAAATTACCCAAAAAACTGATTATCAAAAATATGCAGAGAAACTCGCAAATGGTATTTTGAAATTAGTAGATTCAAATGGATCAACGACTCATGTATTAAATTATCCTAACTATGATTTAAAAGAAAAATTCAGGATTATTTATTATGATGGAGAAGCTGCTTTAGCTTTATTACGTTTATACCAAATTAACCAAGATTCTAGATTATTAGAAACAGTTAAATTAATGTTTGAATGTTTTATTGAAAAGAGATATGAAAAATATCATGATCATTGGTTAAGTTATTGTACCAATGAACTCACTAAAATATGCCCAGAAGATAAATATTTTATTTTTGGTCTAAATAATTATTTAAAACATTTTATTTTTATTCGAAATCGAAAAACGACATATGCAACTTTGTTAGAGATGTTAATGGCTGCTTATAAAATGGTGAGCCGTTTAAAAGAGCAGGGACGCACAGCACTTTTTGAGCAATCTTATATGTCTGAGCTTCAAAAACTAATTGAGTTTAGAGCAGATTTTCAAACTACAGGATTTTTTTATCCGGAAATGGCCATGTATATGGCACGGCCAGATAAAATCTTGCATGCATTTTATATTCGACATGATCGTTTTCGAGTAAGGATTGATGATCAAGAACATAACTTGTCGGGTTATATCGCCTATGTAAAAGATTACAAGGGTGATGAGCCATGAAATACCAACCCGTTGAGATCAAATTATTAGCACATGTCGGCACTACAAGTTTTGATGAAGCTTTATGGCAATTCGAATTTGACGATGATGTCTCAACGCTATTACTCATCGACTATGCATTAGAGCAATTTCAGCAAAGAAATATACAAGCTCAAGATGTCTATGTTGTGCCTGAACACCTATCTGAGCAAGTAGGTCAGTACAATCTAGGCCTAAAGCCCTCTGAACATTACACCTTTATTGAGCTATTACAGTTCTTAACTTTTACTCAAGCAGCAGATGTAAAAAATGCTTTAAGCAATATGCTTTACGGTACAAGTGAAAAAGCACATTTAATTTTGTCCGAAAGAGCTGATATCTATCACTTAAATTTTAAAAAAGAAGGTAAACGAAATCAGCTAAAACATTTGTTTTTATTAGTCAAAAATATTTATACCTATCCAGCTGAAATTAGTAATCTGTTCTTTGTAAAGGAGCTAAATTTTAAGGGTAAAGCCTATCATCCCCAGGCGCCATTAATGGCTCAATCAGTCGTAACGGTCTTATATCTATCTAACTCATTTAGAAAAATTTATCTCACGTTTTTCCAAGAAAACCAGACCATCGGTTTCTTTTCATTTTTAGATGATATTCATCGAATTGAACATTTGGTTCCTTACTATCACTGCTTTCAAGAGCAGAACGTAAAACCTAAAGTTTGCTCTACTCAAAGTGGCATGATCAACATTTTGGGAGATACTTATTTTGGGGAGATCTATACAGAAAAGCGTAAGTCTAAGGGGCAAAAAGATGCTCTACAACAATATGGATACAGCTATTCATTCGAAAAAATAAAAGCCTTTTTAGGTGAAAATGACTTAAATATTGCTAACTTTGAAGCAGTATTTTCTTTAGAAGATCAGTCACCATTAGCGCGGAAAAAGCCATTTATTCTTAAAGCTGAGGCTGAAAAAACATTAGCAGAATTTAAGAATATTCACCTTAACCATGTTGTGTTGGCCAATAACCATCAAAAAGATCATGGCGATCGCGGATTAGCTTATACATTACAACAACTTGATCAGGCCAAAATTTCTTATATCGGTGCAGGATTAAACCAAAAAGATGCTCATAGCTACTTTGAAATCACTTTTAATAACAAGCACTACGCTATTTTTAATGGCTATTGGCATAGAGATACAGCCTATTTAGATTATGATTTTTACGCTTTAGCGCACAAGAGTGGAGTGGCTTGTCTAAATGGAGTTTTAATTGAACAAATAAGCCGTTATAAGTTAGCTCATCCTCACCATAAAGTCATTGTTATTTGTCATTGGGGCGTTGATTTTAAACCTATTACAAAAGAACAAACTAAACTCGCCAATATTTTAACCCAAGCTGGGGCCGATCTTGTGATTGGACATGGTGCGCACACTGTTCAACCCATTCAATTCATTCATCAAAAGCCTGTAGTATTTGGTATTGGCAATGCAGTTTTTAATAGTAACGGTGAGTATGCAGAGCACAATGCTCTACCATATGGATGTATAGCACGGCTAGATTTGTCAAAAGATCGCCTTCGTTTATATCCGATCTATACCAATAATTTGAAAACATTTTGGCAGCCATATCCGGTCAATGAGGAAGATTTTTCAAAGGCCAGCTGTTATATGACTTCATTACTGGCCCAAGAAAATTATAGTTTGGCTCAAGATAAATTAGGTTTTTATGTAGAGCTTGGTTTTTAAAATATGTTAAGGATAACTTTGATAATTCGATAAAATTGTTTGAAGTTGTACAGGTGTAAAACCTAAATTCCTTAATCCACCACTACCACGTTTACATTCAGCACTCGCCATAATATTCGTTGGAGTCCGTTTTGTAGCATTCGGTGCGCAAACATGTTTTAGACCAAATGCATGCCCCATTTCATGAACGCTTCCTGCCTGAATATTATAATTTAAACGATTCCAGTCTAATAAAATAAAGGGTTCGCCATTGTTGCGAAAAGCTCTGCTGGTAACGTCTTCAAATTTCCATTTAGGTGAGTATGCATCGTAAATAAAAATAATGACTTCTTTACTTGCTGCGCGTTTTGGAAAACAGGTCTTTATGCTTGCTGGAATCGTTTCGAGGGAAATAGGGTAGGGCTGATTAATTTGCTGCTTAAGGTCACATCGTAACTGAATGAACTGTTCATATGGGATATAACGGTTTAATTTGAACTTAAAGATTTTATTGTTTTTATCATCTACATAATATTTATTTAATATTTTAATTTCTTTCCGCATTTGTTGATAATTATCAAACTTTACAGCTTCCGGAGAATTAGTGGTAAAAACGAAAGTGACTGGAACAATAGGGCGGCCATCTATAGATACTTTAGGTACTTCTCTTGAAGGAAGAATAGGGGGGCGAGTAGTACAAGAAACACATAGTAAAGTCCCAGTCACTACCAGTATGGCTTTTTTCATGCAGATCTCCCTCAAACCTACCTTGGATTACATTTAATTTTAGTCAAATTTTTTTATATGATATGAAGAATGTCAATTTTTATGGAGTCCATTTTGACAACTCAGTATGAACTACATCGGCAGATTTTAGAAGTCATTGCTTTGATTCCTTACGGAAAAGTTGCAACTTATGGGCAAGTCGCTCGTATGGCAGGTTTACCTAAACATGCGAGATTAGTTGGCTATGTCCTTAAGCATCTTGAAGCAGATCATCAAGTACCATGGTATCGCGTTATTAACTCTCAAGGCAAAATTAGCCTAAGTAAATTTAATGAAAAGGGTGAAAATGTTCAACAGTTAAAGCTCGAAGCTGAAGGCGTCTATTTGTTAAATGGCAAAGTAAACTTAAAGAAATTTGCTTGGCAGCCTTAAAAGCACTAAAAAGGCTAGTTATTTAAAAATAATTGCCTAAATTATTAAAATCAACAAGATAGGCAATATGGAAGTTATCGAACAATTAAAACAGGAATATGACTTTCGCCTAAGACTTTTTGTGCAACGCTACCCAGCACCAGTTTTCGTACTCCTGTACGGCCATGAGAACCCATTACGATCAAATCTGCATTTAACTCTTGAGCAGCCTCAATAATTTCTTCATGCACTACAAAACCTTCAAGCAGTTTAGTTTCAACCGTAATGCCTTCTTCGGCAAATTTTTGTTTTGCTTTTTCTAAAATGTCGAGTAAATAAGTTCGTGTGCGTTCAATCAACTCATTAGTTTGACCAGTTTTTACATAGACGTCTGCAATAAACGGGTCAAGTGCCATAACTTGTACAACCGTAATTTTGCTGTTTAGCGCTTTTCCCAGTTTGATCGCCTCTTTCATGGCAATCATAGAAGTTTCAGAACCGTCAATTGGTACAAGAATATGTTGATATAACATGAGTGTTTTCCTTATTGTAATGATGCTTATTTATTCAATACTTTATACTTATTTTTTGACGATTTAAATTCAAGCACGTAATCATTTGTGACTTTATAATAATAAATTTTTCTAGATAAACTTTTATAGATTTCGCAAATTTTCTATATGTGTAGATAAAGCATCTATATCATCAGTTTGCAAATATTCACGTATTTTCAGAATCTGCTTTTCATCTAAATCATACAGTTTTAAAGCAAGCAGTTTATCGATTTGTTCTTGAGGAAAGCGATATTTAATAATTTTCGCAGGCACGCCACCTACAATTGCATAGGGTGGAACATCTTTAGTTACTACAGCTCCAGTTGCAACGACTGCACCTTCACCAAGTTTGACACCTTGCATAATCATTGCGCGACTGCCAATCCAACACCCATCAGCAATAACTGTGTCACCAGCTGCTACAAAACTACGGGTATCAAAAGGAAAAGTCGAAATCCAGTCTGTTCTATGAAGTTGGTTGCCACCCATCATGATGACGCATTCAGCGCCAAAGCAAACAAAATTACCTATATAAAGTTGGTCAATTGGTTTGTCCGGTGTCGAGGCTTTATCATGTAAATAACGTACAACACAACGTTCAAAACCTTGGTCCCAATAGGCTGAATAATATGAATAATGACCTTTAATATGGATATTCGGGTTTTTAACAGTTTTGGAAATAAACTCAAATTCACACCAATGACGAACTGGGGTGTTAATTAAAGAAGTATCCATTTGTGATTTCCCAAAAATATATCAATGGTATTAAATAAAAACCCCTCATAAAGAGGGGCTAGTTGTGTATTATCTTAGAGATATTCTACACTTACGATTTCATATTCGACTTCGCCTTGAGGAGTCACGATTTTTACTTCATCGCCTTCACTCTTACTCAAAAGACCACGTGCGATTGGTGAGTTCACAGAAATTTTATTAATTTTAAAATCTGCTTCGTCATCGCCTACAATTTTATAAGTCTTACGTTCTTCAGTATCAAGATTTTCAATGGTGACAGTCACACCAAATACAACACGACCATTTTGCTCAAGTGTTTTGACATCAATTTCTTGAACTGCACCGAGTTTACCTTCGATATCCTGAATACGGCCTTCACAGAAACCTTGCTGTTCACGAGCAGCGTGGTATTCTGCGTTTTCTTTTAAATCGCCATGTTCACGCGCTTCAGCAATCGCTTGGATAATACGTGGGCGTTCAACAGATTTTAAATGTTGTAATTCTTTCTCTAAGGCAATTTTACCTTCAGGGGTCATTGGATAACGTTGCATTTTGGTCCCTCTTAAGTTGAGAAAACACAGTTAAAAAAATGAAAAAATCCCGCCACCGATAAGGTGACGGGACTTATCGGTAACAAATTAACCTACAGTTAAATCTTGCAAGCGGTATACATCCATTGGCAATTTCACAGCAAAGGCTTGGCAAACAGCTTCTGCACCATTGATAGTCGTTGTGTAATACACTTTGCCTTGTAGGGCAGCACGACGAATCATTGCAGAGTCATATTGAGCCTGTTTACCTTCAGTGGTATTGACAATAAGGTGTATTTCACCATTTTTCAAGCGGTCAACAATATGTGGACGACCTTCAGTTACTTTATTCACAGATTCACATTCTAAACCTGCTTCTTTAAGCACTTGGTATGTACCACCTGTTGCAATAAGCTTGAAGCCATATGCAGCTAATTTCTTAGCGATATCTGCGATATATTTCTTGTCAGATTCACGTACTGATAAGAAAGCATGTTTTACTTCGCCTTCAGTTGGTAAACCTGGTAAGCGTTCATTTGAGCCTAAAACAGCTTTATAGAATGCTTCACCAAATGTTTTACCTACGCCCATTACTTCACCTGTAGATTTCATCTCAGGTCCAAGCATTGGATCTACGCCTTGGAATTTAGCGAATGGGAAAACAGCTTCTTTCACAGCAAAGTGTGTTGGAATGATTTCTTTAGTAAATCCTTGAGATTCAAGTGATTGACCAGCCATACAGCGTGCAGCTACTTTTGCTAAAGAATCACCAATACATTTCGATACGAATGGAACTGTACGTGAAGCACGTGGGTTAACTTCAAGAATGTAAACATCATCGCCTTTAACTGCGAACTGAACATTCATCAAACCAACCACACCAAGTTCTTTTGCCATCGCAACAGTTTGACGACGCATTTCATCCTGAATTTCTTTTGATAAAGAATAAGGAGGAATTGAACATGCTGAGTCACCTGAGTGAATACCAGCTTGTTCGATGTGCTGCATAATACCGCCGATCACAACGTCTTTACCGTCAGATACACAGTCAACATCAACTTCAGTTGCATCATCTAGGAAACGGTCAAGAAGGACAGGGGCTTCGTTAGATGCCTGAACTGCTTCACGAAGGTAACGTTTAAGTTCTTCTTCGTTATATACGATTTCCATTGCACGACCACCTAATACATAAGATGGGCGAACAACTAACGGATAACCTACTTTTGCAGCTTCAGAGATACCTTCTTCAGCAGATTTTACAATGCTGTTGTTTGGTTGACGAAGCTGTAAACGTTGGATCATTTGCTGGAAACGTTCACGGTCTTCTGCACGGTCAATTGCATCTGGTGATGTACCAATAATTGGTGTACCAGCTTCTTCTAAAGCACGTGCCAATTTAAGAGGAGTTTGACCACCGTACTGTACGATTACACCTTTAGGCTTTTCTGTACGTACAATTTCAAGCACATCTTCAAGTGTTACTGGCTCGAAGTATAGACGGTCAGATGTGTCATAGTCGGTAGAAACAGTTTCAGGGTTACAGTTAACCATGATTGTTTCATAACCATCTTCACGCATAGCAAGCGCCGCGTGTACACAGCAGTAGTCAAATTCGATACCTTGACCAATACGGTTTGGACCACCACCAATCACCATGATCTTGTCACGATTTGATGGGTTTGCTTCACACTCTTCATCGTAAGTTGAATACATGTATGCAGTACCTGATTCAAACTCGGCAGCACATGTATCAACACGTTTGTAAACTGGGTAAACACCCAAATTCCAACGTTGTTTACGGAATTGCTTTTGTGAAATACCCATGAGGTCAGCAATACGCAGGTCAGATAAACCTTTGCGTTTGAAAGCACGGATATTGTCAGCGTTTAAGTCACCAAAACCTAAAGCTTTTACTTCAGCTTCAGTTTTAACGATGTCTTGAATTTGAATGAGGAACCAACGGTCAATTTTGGTTGCTTCAAACACTTCATCTAAAGAGAAGCCATGACGGAAAGCATCTGCTACATACCAGATACGCTCAGGGCCTGGAACTTTAAGCTCTTTTAAAATGGTTTCTTTTGCATTTGTTGCGCCAGCTTCGATTTTTTCATCAAAACCGCTTACACCAACTTCAAGACCACGTAATGCTTTTTGTACAGATTCCTGGAAGTTACGGCCAATAGCCATTACTTCACCAACAGATTTCATCTGAGTGGTTAATACAGGTTCTGCTTGTGGGAATTTCTCGAAGTTAAAACGAGGAATCTTCGTTACAACATAGTCAATCGATGGTTCGAAGCTTGCAGGAGTCACGCCACCAGTGATGTCATTTTTCAATTCATCAAGAGTATAACCAACAGCAAGTTTTGCTGCGATTTTTGCGATTGGGAAACCTGTTGCTTTAGAAGCAAGAGCAGATGAACGAGATACACGAGGGTTCATCTCGATGACAACCATACGTCCATCTTTCGGGTTAATACCGAATTGAACGTTAGAACCACCTGTTTCAACACCAATTTCACGAAGAACTGCAACCGAAGCATTACGCATCAATTGATATTCTTTGTCTGTTAATGTCTGAGCAGGAGCAACGGTAATTGAGTCACCAGTGTGAACGCCCATTGGATCGAAGTTTTCGATAGCACATACGATAATACAGTTGTCGTTTTTGTCACGAACAACTTCCATTTCGTACTCTTTCCAGCCAATTAAAGATTCATCGATCAATAACTGGTGAGTAGGAGAGAGGTCAAAACCACGTTCACAAATTTCAAGGAATTCTTCGCGGTTATATGCAATACCACCGCCCGAACCACCCATTGTAAATGATGGACGAATAATTACAGGAAAACCAAAGCGCGACTGGATTGTTAAAGCTTCTTCCATTGTTTCAGCAATGGCAGCTTTTGGACATTCCAAGCCAATTTTACGCATAGCGATATCGAAGAGTTTACGATCTTCGGCTTTCTCAATCGCTTCTTTGCTTGCACCAATTAATTCAACATTATATTTAGCAAGAACACCGTGCTCATCAAGTGCGAGGGCACAGTTCAATGCAGTTTGACCACCCATAGTTGGTAATACTGCATCTGGACGTTCTTTTTCAATAATCTGTGCAACTGTTTGCCAAGTAATCGGCTCAATATAAGTTGCATCAGCCATTGAAGGATCTGTCATGATGGTTGCTGGATTAGAGTTAACCAAAATAACACGATAGCCTTCTTCACGAAGTGCTTTACACGCTTGAGCACCTGAGTAGTCAAACTCACATGCTTGTCCAATCACAATCGGGCCAGCACCAATAATTAAGATGCTTTTAATATCCGTACGTTTAGGCATTATTCGCTCCGTAATTACTGTTTAGATGCTTCGATAAGTTCGATGAAATGATCGAACAAAGGTGCACAATCATGTGGACCAGGGCTTGCTTCAGGGTGACCTTGGAAGCTGAAAGCTGGTTTGTCTGTACGGTGGATACCTTGTAGGGTGCCATCGAACAATGATTTATGCGTTGCTTTTAAGTTAGCCGGTAAAGTTTCTGCATCTACAGCAAAACCATGGTTCTGTGAAGTAATCATCACTGTACCATCTTCAAGATTTTGTACAGGATGGTTAGCACCGTGGTGACCATGGTTCATTTTTACAGTTTTTGCGCCAGAAGCGAGTGCCAGAATTTGGTGACCTAGGCAGATACCAAATACAGGTAATGTTGTGGTTTCAACAATAGTTTTTACAGATTCGATCGCGTAATCACAAGCAGCTGGGTCGCCAGGACCATTTGAGAGGAATACGCCATCCGGATTAAGTGCCAATACTTTTTCAGCCGGAGTTTCTGCAGGAACAACGGTTAGTTTGCAACCGCGGTCTGCAAGCATACGCAAGATGTTGGTTTTGACACCGTAATCGTATGCAACTACATGGTATTTTAATTCAGGTTGAGAGAAGCCTTTGCCTAAGGTCCATGAACCTTCAGACCATTCAAAACCTGTTGGATCACAACATTCTTTTGCAAGGTCTAAACCGTTTAAGCCACCAAAAGCACGTGCTTTTGCAATCGCTTCTTCTTCTGTAATATTTTCGCCAGCAAGGATACATCCGTTTTGGGCGCCAGTCTGACGTAAAATACGAGTCAGTTTACGAGTATCGATATCTGCGATAGCAACAACATTATGCGCTTGCAAATATTCACTCAACGACTGCTCAGCACGGAAATTACTGTGTAGTAGTGGAAGGTCACGAATAATTAAACCATTCGCCCATACTTTATGGATACGACCAGATTCAACGTCTTCCGAGTTGCAACCAGTGTTGCCAATATGAGGGTAAGTTAATGTCACAATTTGTTGTGCATAACTTGGGTCAGTCAAAATTTCTTGATAGCCTGTCATGGCTGTGTTAAAAACGACTTCTCCAGTCGTACTTCCCGGTGCGCCGATTGACGTTCCTTTAAAGATCGTTCCATCTGCGAGGGCTAAAATGGCGGGGATGCTCAAACCAAAGCTCCTGAATTTCGGCTGTAAAAAAGCGAGTAGACCCAAAAAAGATCGGCGATGTTTGGATAAAACATGCCCTCCCTATCGGTCTGCCCGCTTGTAACTTAACAGCGCATTATACGCATGGAACCCTCTAAAGTCTATTTCTTTTCTGCTAAAAAATATAATTCATTGCTTGCTTTTTACAAAAAAATATCCGCTTATCTGAATTCGATACTTTTGATAAATTGTCTAACAATTTGGAAGAGGAATTCTTGGAACTAGATTTATTGTATTGCTAGTTAAAAAATAAACAATATGAGGAAATAGTATGAGCAATAATGAAGTTTCAAAAGATGTGAGCGAAAAAGCTCAAGCAGTCGTTGAGTCGGTAAAAGCTGAGGTTAATGAAGTGAAAGAAACCATAGCTGCTACTACAACTAAGGCTAAAAAAACAGTAACTGCTAAAACTGCACAGGTAAAAGAAGCTGTTGCCGAAAAAACTGAGCAAGTTAAAGAAGTTGCTACAGAAGCAACAACTCAGGTAAAAGAGGCAATTACTGAGACTCAAGAGCAAGTCAAAGAAGTTTTAAGCGAGACTCAAGAGAAAATTGAAGCTGAAACTCACGAATTAAATAAGAACATTCAAAATCAATTTGTTCAAATTAAACAAGATATTCTACAGCGTCTGGATGTGATTAAAGCTCAGTTTAGTACTTCACAAGAAGGTTTGTCTGACCTTAAAAATGCCTTGAAAGCAGAAATTAATGCACTTATTGAAGATTTAACGAAAGTGAGCAAAGAGCTTAAGGGTGATATTAGCCAGATTTCTTTGAAACACAAAGATTCTCTAAGTGAAAGTATTAAGCGTACTAAAAGTAATGCAGTCGAAGCTTGGAATAAAGCGCGAGATAATTAATGATCTCTGCTTTGATCCAGCTATAAAAAAGCGAGAATTAATTTCTCGCTTTTTTATTTTTAGAACTGATGTAACCAGTCACGTTTATTATGGAAATCTGCACTTTTTCCACTATGCTGCATTGCATAGTACTGCATACCTTCTTTGGTCTTTAAAACTGTAGTCAAACCTAAATAAAGGTTTGCCCATTTCAAGCGATGCTGTTGCATAAATTGTCCTAAATCAAGACTAACATTTAAGCCATAGTGAGTACGCTTGAGATGATTCAGTTCAATATCGTAAGCAGCAAGGGGAGGTATACTTTCTGGATAGCGATATTCTTCAAACTGATATGACTGCCATGCTTGAGAAGGGGAAAGATTAATTTCCCGATAATAATCTTCACCATGCACGCCAACAAAAATTTCGAAACAAGTTTCTTCCCACAAAAAATCTTGACGAGGATGAGCCGCGACTTCTTGAGGCCAGATAATAAGTTGATTTGGATCACGAATCCAAAAACCGATATTTAAGGTATAGGGTGCTTGCTGTTCAATTGCACCAACAACGGAAACAGCTTGAAAACGATCAAAAGCTGAAAGTTCGTAACTTGCCATAGTTTGTCAAATTAAATTAGTTTGCTAGATGAGCGTGACGAACAAGATTAGATAAATGCTGGTTTTGTTTAGCTGCCTTTTTGTAAAGCAAAACAATTTTACCAATTTTTTGCACAGCTTGAGCACCTGTAGCTTCTACAATTGCGTCAATTGTTGCAGTGCGTGCTTCACGGTCTTCACCAGCAATCTTAACTTTAATAAGCTCATGGTCATTTAAAGCACGAAGCGTTTCTTCGATTACCGCGTCTGTTAAGCCTTGTCCACCAATCATGACAACTGGATTAAGCACATGACCAATTTGACGTAAACGTTTACGTTCATGGATAGATAAAGCGGCCATTAAAAATACCTGATTTTAAAAACGGCTTAGTATAGCAAAAAACTTAAATCCAGATGTACGAAAAACTGTATAAATAATCGATCAACATTATTGGAAAAAAACTGTAAAACTTAGTGAGATTACGCTACATCCGTACTGTAATGAGAGTAATTTTCACGTACAATGAACGATCAGAAGTTTTTTTGATATTTAGTGAGTTATGGCAACACGCATTACAAACCAGAAATTGTCGAAAAGTAGTCGTGTATGGATGAGGGAACATCTGGACGATCCTTTTGTAAAAAAAGCACAAAAGGAAGGATATCGTGCTCGAGCAGCCTATAAACTTCTTGAAATCCAAGAAAAATATAAGTTGATCAAGCCAGGCATGACTGTAGTGGATTTAGGCGCGGCTCCTGGTAGTTGGTCTCAAATCGCTGGGAAACTCGTTGGTAGCAAAGGTTTAGTGGTTGCTTCCGACATTTTGCCTATGGATGCTTTGCCTGATGTCACTTTCTTACAAGGCGACTTTAGAGAAGAAGATGTATTTGAAAAATTGTTAAATATTTTAAATGGGCGACAAGTAGACATTGTAATTTCTGATATGGCCCCCAATACATCAGGTAATAGGGCCGTTGATCAACCTAGACAGATTTACTTATGTGAATTGGCTTTAGATTTCGCTCAAAAGGTTCTGGGTCCTAATGGACAATTTGTTGTTAAAGTGTTCCAGGGCACAGGATTCGATGAGTTTCGTAAACAAGTAGTTGATAGTTTTGATGTGTTAAAGACAGCAAAACCAGCAGCTTCTCGGGCGCGGTCTAAAGAGGTTTTTTTGATTGGACAAGGGCGTAAGAAAGCATTGCAATAAAGTTTACTTGCCAAGCTCCTAAAAATTGTGCATTTTGTACTTTTAGGTTATCCGCAAGCAATACAGTTGCTGCTTTTATGACGATCGGCCAAGATTGGGCATGATCAAATTAGATCGATATGGGAATAAAGCTTTGAGCGATTACTTCAAGAATGCCGTATTGTGGCTAATAATACTTGGTGTTCTGATTTTAATTTTCAGTAATATCAGTGACCGCAATAAGCCTACTGCGATGAAATATTCAGATTTCGTTGCAGCGGTGAATAGTGGCCAAATTAAGCAAGTCACAATTGACGGTTTAAATATTAATGGTGAAAAAACTAACGGATCACAGTTTGAAACTGTTCGTCCGCAAGTTGAAGACACTGAGCTTATGCCAAGCTTAAATAAACAAAATGTTGTTGTAGAGGGAACAGCTCCACAACGTCAAGGCATTTTGATGCAACTTCTCATTGCTAGTTTCCCTGTACTGTTAATCATTTTGTTATTCATGTTCTTTATGCGTAACATGGGTGGTGGTGCAGGCGGAAAGAATGGACCGATGAGTTTTGGTAAATCGAAGGCAAAAATGCTTTCTGAAGACCAGATCAAAGTCAATTTTTCTGACGTCGCCGGCTGTGATGAAGCAAAACAAGAAGTTGTTGAAATTGTAGATTTCTTAAAAGACCCAGCAAAATTCAAACGTTTGGGCGCTACTATTCCTCGTGGCGTACTTATGGTTGGTCCTCCGGGTACTGGTAAAACGTTATTAGCTAAAGCAATTGCTGGTGAAGCGAAGGTTCCTTTCTTCAGCATTTCAGGTTCTGACTTTGTAGAAATGTTCGTGGGTGTGGGTGCGTCCCGTGTTCGTGACATGTTTGAGCAAGCGAAGCGTCACGCGCCATGTATCATCTTTATTGATGAGATTGATGCAGTGGGTCGTCACCGTGGTTCAGGTACAGGTGGTGGTCATGATGAGCGTGAACAAACCTTAAACCAAATGCTTGTAGAGATGGACGGTTTTGAAGGTAATGAAGGCGTCATTGTTATTGCTGCAACTAACCGTGTTGATGTGCTTGATAAAGCATTATTGCGTCCGGGGCGTTTTGACCGTCAAGTAATGGTTGGTTTGCCGGATATACGTGGTCGTGAGCAAATTCTGAATGTACATTTGAAAAAGTTACCTTCAGTCACGGGTGTGGACATGCAAGTCTTAGCGCGTGGTACACCAGGTTTCTCTGGTGCACAGTTGGCAAATCTTGTTAACGAAGCTGCATTATTTGCTGCACGTCGTAATAAGAATACTGTTGATATGCATGACTTTGAAGATGCAAAAGACAAAATCTACATGGGTCCAGAGCGTAAGTCGATGGTTCTACGTGAAGAAGAGCGTCGTGCTACTGCTTATCATGAAGCTGGCCATGCAATTGTTGCAGAGATTTTGCCTGGTACAGATCCTGTTCATAAAGTAACAATCATGCCACGTGGTTGGGCTTTGGGTGTAACTTGGCAGTTACCTGAACAAGACCAGATTAGCCATTATAAAGACAAGATGCTAAACGAAATTGCGATTTTGTTTGGTGGTCGTATTGCTGAAGAAGTGTTTATCCAACAGCAATCTACTGGTGCTTCAAATGACTTTGAGCGAGCTACTAAAATGGCGCGTGCCATGGTTACTAAGTACGGTATGTCTGACAAAATGGGCGTAATGGTTTATGAAGACGAAAACCAGAATGGTTTCTTTGGAAATGTAGGTAGTCGTACTATCTCTGAAGCAACTCAACAGTTGGTTGACGAAGAAGTACGCCGTATTCTTGATGAGCAATATAAAGTTGCACGTAATATCTTGGAAGGTAATAAAGATATTGCACATGCAATGGTAAAAGCTTTGATGGAGTGGGAAACCATTGATCGTGATCAAATTCGTGACATTATGGAAGGTCGTGAACCACAACCACCTAAGGTCTATGTTGCTGAAAATCCAGTGGCTGCATTTGAACCACCAAAAGATGGTCCATCTACACCACCACCATTACCAGCAATGAACTAAACCAGTTAAAAAAAAGAGCCACTATCATGTGGCTCTTTTTTTTATACGTGTATTTCAGACAAAGCCGAAAAGAAATCAACAGTATATCGAGCAGAGACTTGTTAAAATGTTGCCGAATATTAAATTGGAGCTTGTCATGCAGTTAATGCCTTTACCTCAGCAAATTCTACAATGTGGACAGCTTCAGTTAGATTTATCACAGCCTCACGTTATGGGCATTTTAAATGTCACACCAGACTCTTTTAGTGATGGTGGAAAGCATAATCAGTTAGATCAAGCTGTGGCGTATGCATTAAATATGATTGAACAAGGCGCCACAATTATAGATGTTGGCGGGGAATCTACTCGACCAGGTGCATCAGAAGTAAGTGTAGAAGAAGAAGTGCGACGAGTTGTTCCTGTAGTTGAAGCTTTAGCTAAACATGATGTGGTTCTATCGATTGATACAAGTCAGCCAGATGTTATCCGTGCAGCGAAAGAAGCGGGGGCACATATTTGGAATGATGTGCGTGCGCTTACTCGACCAGATGCATTAAAAACGGCAGCAGAGTTAGATATACCTGTAGTGATCATGCATATGCGTGGTGAGCCCACCACAATGAATCAGCTAGATCAATATACGGATGTTACATTGGATGTGATGCAAGAGCTTCAGCAGCGTATTAATGAGGCTCTAGCCGCTGGTGTGAAAAAGCATAATATTATTATTGATCCGGGATTTGGTTTTGCAAAAAATGCACAGCAAAATTTAAAACTATTAAAAGAGTTTTGGAAACTTAATGATATGGGTTATCCAATTTTATCGGGTCTTTCTCGTAAACGTTTTATTGGTGAAGCTTTAAAGGGTGTAGCAGCAGATCAACGCGCGGTAGGAAGCGTTACAGGGCATTTGCTTAGTATTCAGCAAGGAGCATCCATTGTTCGTGCACATGATGTAAAAGCCATGCATGATGCAATTCTCGTTTGGAAAGCGATGGAACAAGCTTGAAGAAACAGGTTTTTATAATCAGATTATGATTAATTAATTGCATGGACTGGATGATTGAGTCAGGGAAAATTGTCGTTATTATTTTGAAAATATGTTATAAGCGGCAGGTTTCTGCTGCTGTGTAAACTTTTGTATGTTCGAAGACTTACTTCTCCCAATGTTTGATGATGAGTATTATCCAGATATTTTAGTCGCTGAACTCAAGCAGTTAATTGAACAATTTGCCAAAAAAGTTCAAAAGTCTGCTTTAGCTGATCAGGATATCTATCGATATGCTCATCAAACTGTTATTGAAATTAATGAAATGAAACCACAGTTCGAAGATCTGGATTCTTCACTAGATGATAGTGCTGCTGACTATATTGCTGAGGCAATGATGATGGTGGCGCAGGGTGCAGGATATTTAGATCTTGAGATGGAAGAGCTGGTTGTGAATCGAGAGTGGTGATTACTCTCGATTCTCAATATTTTCAAATGCATCTAATAAATGACAAGATGCCTTTGAATGAATTTCGTTTATTTCTTTAATTTTTAACACTAAAACACCATTCTCTTGATAATCGGCATCTGCTAATAAACTGATCCAATAAGTTTCTCGTTTTTGTTGTAATGCTTTGAATTTATCTATGATCTGCTCAGGTGCTTTAATTAAGTAATCATCTTTGGTAATAGAGCAGCGTGAAAAGTACCAGTTGTCATCTTTGAAAGAAATAGTGCCAGAAAAAAGATCTGTAGCGTAAACCTTGGATATGGAGAGGATGTTACACAGAAGTAATAATATTCTTATCATAAAATTCATTTTAATTAGGCATAAAAAAACCAGCTTACGCTGGATTCTTTGTAACACCAAATTCAATATTTGAAAATGGTGCCCGGGGCCGGACTCGAACCGGCACGCTTTGTGGGCGGGGGATTTTAAATCCCCTGTGTCTACCTATTTCACCACCCGGGCATGTGCGCAATAATAGATGACAAGACGGCGATTGGCAAGAGAAAATCGGATAGTTTGCTTTATTTTCAATCAGTTCGTACATGTATTTAAAAATAAGATCTACTTAAGTCATAATTTCTTCATCAAATTGAGATCAGTTGTTCATCTTATCTACTTAAGTTTAAGACACTCATTGCTTAAAACTTAGGTAGTTGTATGTCAGAAAAAATTTCACGCCGAGAATTAATTCAAAAAAGTCTATTCGGTTTTGGGGCGCTGTCTTTGCCTGTAGCTTTTACGGGTTGTAATGATGGCTCAGACGATGAAAGTGCAGAGGCACAAGCAGATTTTTTACATGGAGTTGCGAGTGGCGACCCTTTGCAAGATAAAGTGATTTTATGGACGCGATTAACACCAGTAGATCTTGGTGCGCGCCTTAAAGTTACGTGGGAAATTGCCACTGATAATCAATTTAAGCAGAATTTAAAGACGGGGATGGTTGAAACGACCAAGACTGACGACTTCACGGTAAAGGTGGATGCAACAGGGCTACAGGCGAATACCATTTATTATTATCGTTTCCGTTTTGGAAATAAAATTTCATCTGTTGGTCAAGCTAAAACATTACCAATAAGTACTAATAAAGTTACTTTTGCCGTATGTTCTTGCTCGAACTATCCGGCAGGTTATTTTTATGTTTACCGTGAAATGGCAAAGCAGAATGTCGATGTCATTATTCATTTAGGTGATTATATTTATGAGTATGGGGCAGATGGTTATGCGGCGGAAGATGCAGCAAAACTTGGTCGAACCTTACCAACAGATAATAATAAAGAAATTATCAAACTAGATGATTATCGCAAACGTTATGCACTTTATCGTCAAGATAAAGACTTGCAAGCAGCTCACCAGCGTCATCCTTTTATTGTAATTTGGGATGACCATGAGTTAGCAAATGATACTTGGCGTGATGGGGCCGAAAATCATCAAAGTGATGAAGGGGCTTTTTCTGATCGTAAATTAGCTGCTCTACAAGCTTATTTTGAATGGATGCCTATTCGCCCAGTTTCTAACACAGATCATCTAAATATTTACCGGCAGTTTAATTTTGGTTCATTGGTTGAGCTGACGATGTTGGATACGCGTATTATTGCGCGTGATAAACAGCTTGAATATGCTGATTATATGACAGCTGCTGGTTTGAATGCTCAAAAGTTTCAGGTCGACTTAACTGATCCAAAGCGTACTTTAATGGGCTATACACAAAGGGATTGGTTGGTTGATAAATTGAAGCAATCTACAGCAACATGGAATGTGATTGGTCAGCAAGTTCTAATGAGTAAGATGTGGATTCCTGCCGAGTTATTGTTGTCTTTAGGGCAAATTACTTCAGGTGGGGCTTCGGCTGAAACCTTGGCTAAAATGAATGCGCAAATTACAGAGCTAGTCACCTTGAAATTGCGATTAGAACAGGGCGATCCAACATTAACTGCTCAAGAGAAAACGCGAGTCACAACAGTAGTGCCATATAACCTCGATGCTTGGGATGGTTATTATGCTGAACGTGAAACCGTATATGAAAACTTAGCTAGTTTGAATAAGAAAGTTATTGTTCTGGCAGGCGATACTCATAATGCATGGGCATCTTATTTGTATAGCCAAAAAGGTAAATATGTTGGGGTTGAGCTGGCGACGAGTTCAGTTTCTTCACCAGGCCTTGAGAAATATTTAAGTATTCCAATAGCTCAACTACAGCAGTTTGAATTTGCCTTTACTACGCTTATTGATGAATTGGCTTATTGTAATTTAAATCAGCGAGGCTATTTGTTGGTTACGTTGGATCAAGCACACGTGCAGTCGGACTGGATTTTTGTAGATTCAATTAAAAATGCAGAATATAAAGTAGATACAAGTCGACAATATCAATTGGTATTAGATATGAATTTGACACCTGAAAAAGACAAGCAAAAAACCGCGTAGATATATTTAGTAGGGTAAGGGGTGCTAAGTAGCATCCTTTATTTTTTATAGGCATAAAAAAACCAGCTTGCGCTGGATTCTTTATGGCACCATTTTCAATATTAGAAAATGGTGCCCGGGGCCGGACTCGAACCGGCACGCTTTGTGGGCGGGGGATTTTAAATCCCCTGTGTCTACCTATTTCACCACCCGGGCTTTACCAAATTTGGAGGCGGAGGTCGGAATCGAACCGGCGTCCACGGAGTTGCAGTCCGCTGCATGACCACTCTGCCACCCCGCCTACATTTGGTGATGCACATATTAGCAACCTTTACAGAAAAAACAATACTGTTTTTAGTGAAGATGAACATAAAAGCAACATCTAGAATAAAATTGTCCAAATAATCATGTATTATTGGCATATTAAATTCATGTCTACCTTGGAGATGTGCTGTGGCATTGGTTTTAGACGGTCGCGCATTAGCAAAGCAAATTGAAGAAAATTTGTCGGTACGTGTTGAAGCTTTGAAAGCTAAAACAGGTCGTACCCCAATTTTGGCGACTATTTTGGTTGGGGATGATGGCGCATCTGCAACTTATGTACGCATGAAAGGAAATGCCTGCCGTCGAGTAGGGATGGATTCTTTAAAAATTGAATTATCACAAGAAACAACAACAGAACAATTATTAGCAGAAATCGAAAAGCTAAATACCAATCCAGATGTTCACGGTATTCTTTTACAACATCCCGTACCTGCACAGATTGATGAACGCGCATGTTTTGATGCGATTTCGTTAGCTAAAGATGTAGATGGCGTGACTTGCCTCGGTTTTGGTCGTATGGCAATGGGTGAAGCTGCATATGGTTCAGCAACTCCAGCTGGCATTATGACTATTCTAAAAGAGAACAACATTGAAATTGCGGGCAAACATGCAGTTGTAGTTGGTCGTTCAGCAATTTTAGGTAAACCAATGGCAATGATGCTTTTGCAAGCCAATGCAACAGTAACGATTTGTCATTCACGCACACAAAACTTACCTGAGCTTGTGAAACAGGCTGACATTATTGTTGGTGCTGTAGGTAAGGCTGAACTTATTCAAAAAGATTGGATTAAACAAGGTGCAGTGGTTGTCGATGCTGGTTTCCATCCTCGTGATGGCGGTGGTGTAGGCGACATCCAGCTACAAGGTATCGAAGAAATTGCTTCTGCATACACACCAGTACCAGGTGGTGTAGGTCCAATGACAATTACAACTTTGATTCGTCAAACTGTAGAAGCTGCTGAAAAAGCTTTAGGTTAATTTAATTAACGTTAGGCTGTTATTGATACGCGTAACCGTCATCCGCAATTGTTTGAGGCAGAAATACATTGAAAAATTAATGTTTCTGCGATGCTTTCGATTCTAGAGAGTATCTGCCGAGTTTTGCGGATGACAATGGTTTTGCCTACTTTTCCCGAAAGAAAAGTAGGTCCAACCGAAGGTTATTCTAAAAATTCAAATCATAATGGAATGACTCTGTTATGCTTGTTATAAAAATGAATTAAAAGAAATCTGATGAGCTGTACCTTTCAATTGACCAAAGCCCCTGAACATTTACTTCAAGCCTTGCATGAAGTCATCCCTCATTGTGAGTTAATAGCACAGCAGTTACCAGAAACACCTATTTCTTTATGGTTGATTCCGCCAGTTTTTCCAACTGATCGCTTAGATGATGAAATTATTCGCCGTATTTGGAATGACACGCCGTACTGGATTTTTTGTTGGGCATCTGGTTTAGCAATGGCGCAGTGGTTGCTTGCGGAGCCACATCATGTCAAAGATAAAGTTGTTCTCGATTTTGGTGCAGGTTCTGGTGTTGTTGCAATTGCAGCAAAAATGGCTGGCGCTAAAAGAGTAATTTGTTGTGATATTGATCAGGTTAGTCTAAATGCTTGCCGTGAAAATGCATTGCTTAATGGTGTAGAGCTGGAATATTTAGACGATTTATATAAAGCAGAGCAAGTTGATATTTTATTGGCTGCTGATGTGTTATATGACCAGTGCAACCGTTTCTTCTTAGATGAGTTTTTAAAGTTTGCGCCAGAAGTCTGGGTCGCAGATAGCCGTGTTAAAAACTTTAGCCATCCTAAATATCAAAAAATTGATGAAAGAAGTGCATCAACATGGCCAGACCTTGATGAAGCAAAAGAATTTAGAAATGTAAGTTTTTATAAGACGCTGTAAAAACAGCGTCTTTTTTATATTATGAGCAAGTATAACGAACGACTTTTAGCGTACTCGGGCGTGCTTCAAGCGCTTGGCGAGTCGCATAATCTTCACCGTTGTTTAAGCTCGGTGTATTAGATAAACCAAATGAGGCACGAGTTTCACCCAATTGAACACCATAATGTTCTTGTTGAGCTGGGTTTGAAATCTCATTAATGCTGAGAACTGACAATTTATAAACTTTTTGAGCACCCAATACATTTTGACAAGCGCGTTGCAATTTACGTTCATCTAATTGCTGATTAGTACGGCTAGCCAATGTATAAGCTAAAGTTGCGGAAGTTTTTGTTTGGTTTTCAATCTGATAGCCAGTTGAGCCATTATATTGTCGAGGGGTGGTCTGACAAGCAGTTAAAATAAACATGCTACTTAATGCCAAACATAAAATACTTCTATTCATCAGTATCATCCTTATATTCTTATCTCTAGTATCTCATAAACACAACGATTGTTGGGGCTTAATCGCACGATTTAAGCTAACATCGGCTGGCGATATTAGCGCTTATTGGTAAAATATTAATGTTCTTTAATTTTTGAATGATGCTTAGTATCTTTCATAAAAATATAAATAATGAGTGAAATGAAGATCATAATAGTTACATAAATAAAGTACCAAGATTCATGACCAGCCTCTTTAAAACTCAAAGCAAAGAACTCTGCTGTACCGCCAAACAAGGTATTGGCAATCGCGTAGGGTAAAGCTACTCCTAAAGCCCGAATATGAGCAGGGAAAAGTTCAGCTTTAACCACGGCATTAATTGATGTATAGCCCGTTACCATGACTAGACCTGCCAAACATAACCAGAAAGCAGTCCAATAATTATGTGTGGTTGCAAGGGTATTAAATAAAATATAAGTAAATAAAACCCCAGTTACACCAAAAGTGATCATGAGTGGTTTACGTCCGATTCGGTCTGACAAAGCACCAGCTACAGGTTGTAAGCACATGAAAATAAATAGCGCTAAAGTGGTAATTTGAGTGGCTTCGGGTTTTGTAAAACCGGAAGTATTCACTAAATATTTTTGTAGGTAAGTGGTGTAAGTATAAAAAGCTAAAGTTCCGCCAGCTGTTAAAAATAATACTGTAAAAGCTTCTTTTGGGTAGTGCTTGAATAAAGCAAACATACCTGATTGTGGCTGGTCTTTTTCAGCTTGAGCATTTTTAAAAGATTGTGTTTCTAATAAGCCACGACGAATACGGAACACAACAATGGCAAGTAAAGCGCCAATAAAGAATGGAATGCGCCATCCCCAATCATGCAACTGTTGTTCGGTTAATACTATTTGTAATATTAAAAGAACACATAGAGCCGTCAATTGTCCTGCAATTAAGGTTACATATTGAAAGCTTGAGAAAAAACCACGCCGATTTCTTTCAGCCATTTCACTTAAATAGGTAGCGCTTGCACCATATTCACCGCCTACACTTAAACCTTGAATTAAACGTGCGACAACCAAAAGTAGTGGAGCGAATACGCCAATGCTTTCATAGGAAGGGGTGACTGCAATGAGTAGAGAACCGACACACATTAAAGTGACGGAAAGTGTAAGGCCTGCTTTACGTCCTTTACGGTCTGAATAGATTCCCATAATCCATGCACCGATTGGGCGCATTAAGAAACCTACAGCAAAAATAGCTGCAGCTTGTAGCAACTGTGCAGTTTGGCTACCTTTTGGGAAAAAAGCATGAGCAAAATAGAGGGTAAATGCGGCATATACATACCAGTCGTACCATTCGACAAGGTTACCAGCAGAACCACCTAAAATTGATTTTAGGCGAGTTTTTGTATCTAAATGAGGTTGTGGAGTTGTTGCTGTAGAGGGTTGATCAACCATGGGTCGCTCCATGTTTCGCTTGGGTTGAATGCTAAAAAAGAGAGAATTTATTCCGTTTTTACATATTATCCAGAGGAGTATTTCACTTTATTTTTTTTATGTCTGTAAAACAATGTTTATTATTTAAGCAAAGGGATAGGTTGAATATTTATGTGGTTTCAAATTAGACAATTCGCATGTTCTTGTAGCTAAATTTTGACTTACTGCACATTATTTTCCCATAAAGATAAGAAAATTGATCAAGAATGACCAATGTTTAGTTTAACAAGCAATATATGCGTTAAAAACAATGATATATTCCAAAGAAAATTTTGAATAATGCAGTTAGACATGATGTTTTATCGTCATGAGCTAGTGTGTGTAAATAATGAAAGGGACGTTCAGATGTCAAATTGCCCGAAAAAATATATTGTCGCTTTCGATCAGGGAACAACAAGCTCAAGAGCAATTGTTTTAGATCATGATGCTAACGTTGTAAGTATTGCTCAAAAAGAATTTACCCAGATTTATCCTCAACCAGGTTGGGTGGAGCATGATCCTATGGAAATTTGGGCGACACAAAGTGCGGTATGGGTAGAGGCATTGGCTCAAGCTGGCATTAAGAGTGAGCAAGTTGCAGCAATTGGGATTACAAACCAGCGAGAAACCACAATTGTATGGGATAAGAAAACAGGAAAACCTATTTACAATGCAATTGTTTGGCAAAGCCGTCAAACTACAGAGATATGTAATCAATTACAAAAGGCGGGTTGGCGAGATCACGTCCGTAAAGTGACAGGTTTGGTGATTGACCCTTATTTTTCTGCCACCAAAATAAAATGGATTCTAGACCGTGTAGAAGGAAGCCGTGAACGGGCCGAGCGAGGGGAGTTATTATTTGGTACGGTCGATACATGGTTAATCTGGAAATTAACCAATGGTGCAGCCCATGTCACTGATTTCACCAATGCTTCGCGAACAATGCTTTTTGATATTGAAAAGCTTGAATGGGATGAGAAACTTTTACAAGCTTTGGATATTCCTAAAGCAATGCTACCAGAGGTGCGTAGTTCATCGGAGGTGTATGGCTATACACATACAATTAGTGGGCAAGAGGTTGGAATTCCAATTGCAGGTATAGCAGGGGATCAACAAGCTGCACTTTTTGGGCAAATGTGCGTAGAACCAGGACAAGCAAAAAATACCTATGGCACAGGCTGTTTTCTTTTAATGAACACGGGTAAAAAGATTGTTCGTTCAGAGCATGGCTTACTGACGACGATTGCTTGTGGTGCACATGGTGAAGTGAACTATGCTTTAGAGGGCGCCGTGTTTAATGGCGGCTCTTGCGTACAGTGGCTTCGTGATGAGTTGAAGGTAATTAAGAACGCTAAAGACTCGGAGCTTTATGCAACACGCGTAAAGGATAGTAATGGCGTATATGTAGTACCTGCCTTTACAGGTTTAGGTGCTCCATATTGGGATCCGACCGCTCGAGGGGCAATTTTTGGACTCACTCGTGGAGCGAGTATAGAGCATATTATTCGTGCAACTTTAGAGTCAATTGCTTACCAGACACGGGATGTACTTGACGCTATGCAGCAAGATGCAGAAGAAGAGCTTCGAACACTCCGAGTTGATGGTGGAGTAACTGCTAATAATTTCTTAATGCAATTTCAGGCTGATATTTTAGCCACACCAGTTGAACGACCCACTATGAAAGAAACAACAGCCCTAGGAGCTGCTTTTCTTGCTGGATTGGCAACAGGTTTCTGGCAAGATTTAAATGAATTAAGGAGTAAGTCTGCAATAGAAAAAGTTTTTGAACCACGTACCAGTCTTGAAGAAACTGAAGTTATGTATAAGGGATGGTTGAAGGCAGTTCAGCGTAGTCAAAATTGGGCAGAGGATTGATTTCCGCTTAAACTAATTAAATCGCAGAGTAATCAATGACGGGCTAACCTGATAGGTATTTAAAATTGATTATTCTGCTTTTTTGATTGTTGTTTCATCAATTTGATGTTTTAATTTTTAATAACATAAACAATAAAAAGAAAATGAGAAATGACAGTACAAGCTAATGATTATTCAAAAATATATGATATTGCTGTGATTGGTGGCGGTATTAATGGTGTCGGTATTGCTAATGATGCAGCAGGCCGTGGGTTATCCGTATTTTTATGTGAAAAAGACGATTTAGCTAGTCATACCTCATCTGCGAGCAGCAAATTAATTCATGGCGGTTTACGCTATTTAGAACATAAAGAATTTCGGTTGGTCAGGGAAGCTTTAGCAGAGCGTGAAGTCTTGTTGGCTAAAGCGCCTCATATTATTAAACCAATGCGTTTTATTATGCCTCATCGACCACATTTACGTCCTGCATGGTTAATTCGGGCAGGCCTATTTTTTTATGATCATTTAGGAAAACGAGAAAAATTATTAGGATCAAATCTCATTTATTTCAAAGAAGATAGTCCCTTAAAACCAGCTATAACCCGTGGCTTTGAATATTCTGACTGTACTGTAGATGATGCACGTCTTGTCGTATTAAACGCACTACAAGCGAAAGAGAACGGGGCCAAAGTTGTAACACGAACACGATGTATTAAGGCTTATAGACAACAAGAATTGTGGCATCTGGAATTACAAACTGGGGCTGAGCTTTATCAAATACGTGCAAAAGCCTTAGTAAATGCAGCAGGTCCTTGGGTCGAGGAAATTATTAGTGAAAATCTACAATTAAAATCGCCATATCAAATTCGGCTTATACAAGGAAGTCATATTGTTGTGCCTAAACTGTATGATTGCCATAAGGCTTTTATAATGCAAAATGAAGATCGACGTATTGTGTTTGCCATTCCTTATTTAGAACAATACACATTAATAGGTACAACAGATCAGGAATATTTGGATGATCCTCAAAAGGTAAAGGTTACAGAAGTAGAGATTGATTACCTTTTAGCAGTGACAAATTCACATTTTAAAAAGCAGCTCACCCGTGCAGATATTGTAAGTCAGTTTTCCGGAGTTCGTGCTTTATGTGATGATGAGTCAGATAATCCTTCAGCAGTGACCCGTGACTATACTGTGGCGTTGCAAGTGGAAGATGAAATCACTCCATTACTGTCCGTATTTGGTGGAAAGATTACGACCTACCGGAAATTAGCGGAATCAGCTTTGGAACAACTTAGCCCATTTTTCATAGAAATGGGAGAGGAGTGGACCGCAAATGAAGTATTACCTGGTGCAGAGAATTGGACCACACTTGAAGATTTAGTTATAAGGATTCAAAACCAAGTGGAAGGGGTAACTGAGCAGCTTGCTACGCGCTGGGCAAATGCTTATGGCTCTAGAATTTGGAATATTTTGCTGGAGAAAAAAGCTCTTGAGCAGTTAGGACAAGATTTTGGTCACGGTTTATTTGAATCTGAAGTTCAGTATTTATATGAAAATGAATGGGCAAATACGACAGAAGATATATTGTGGCGTAGAACTAAGCTAGGTTTGGCATTTGATGAAACACAAGTAAAAAATTTGGAAAGCTATTTGACTGGACGTCGACAAAAAGATGATGCCGCATAATAAAAAAGGTCGCATATAGCGACCTTTTTTATATTTAGCAATTAGAAGCCAGTTTTTACAGCTTCAAGTAAAGCTGTTTGACGTTCTTTTAATGCTTTTGGTAAGCGTTCACCAAGTTTATTGAATAACTCAGTGTGGCTTTCAATTTCAGTAACCCACTGATCTTTATTTTGAGCTGTGATAAGGTCAAATTCTTCTTTAGAGAAATCAGTACCTTCCCAGTTCAAGTCATCGTAAGTTGGAACAAGACCAATTGGTGTTTCAACAGCGTTTGCACGACCTTCACAACGGTCAATGATCCACTCAAGAACACGCATGTTTTGACCGAAACCAGGCCATACGAAGTTGCCTTCAGCATCACGACGGAACCAGTTTACGTTGAAGATTTTTGGTAATTTATTACCAGCAGCTTCAGCTTTTGTACTTACTTCTTCACCAAGGCTTAACCAGTGATCGAAGTAGTCAGCCATGTTGTAGCCAGCAAATGGAAGCATCGCGAATGGGTCACGACGAACGATACCTTGTTGACCAACAGCAGCAGCAGTGGTTTCTGAACCCATAGTTGCAGCTTTATAAACGCCATCAACCCAATCAAAAGCTTCAGATACTAAAGGAACCGTATCTGCACGGCGACCACCGAAGATAAATGCAGAAATCGGAACACCTGCTGGATTTTCCCAGTCAGCATCGATAGAAGGGCATTGACCAGCAGCAACAGTGAAGCGCGCATTTGGATGAGCAGCTTTTTCACCATTTACGTGAGGTTGACCTTTCCAGTTAGTTAAGTTAGTTGGAATTTCTTTAGAAAGACCTTCCCACCATACTTCACCATCATTAGTCACCGCAACGTTTGTATAGATAACATCTTTGTGAAGAGTTGCCATACAGTTAGGGTTAGTTTTGGTATTTGTACCAGGAGCAACACCAAAGAAACCAGCTTCTGGATTGATTGCGTATAGACGACCATCTTCACCTGGTTTGATCCAGGCAATATCGTCACCTACAGTCTCAATTTTCCAGCCTTCATAGCCTGCTGGTGGAATTAACATTGCGAAGTTTGTTTTACCACATGCAGATGGGAATGCTGCAGCGATATAGTGTTTTTCACCTTGTGGGTTAGTTACACCAAGAATAAGCATATGTTCAGCTAACCAACCTTGTTCGCGTCCCATAACAGAAGCAATACGAAGTGCTAAACATTTCTTACCAAGTAATGCGTTACCGCCATAACCAGAACCATAAGACCAGATTTCACGAGTTTCTGGGTAATGAACGATGTATTTTTCAGGGTTGCAAGGCCATGCAACGTCTTTTTGCCCTTCAGCGAGTGGAGCACCTACGGTATGAATACAAGGAATAAATTCGCCGTCTGTACCTAACACGTCATAAACTGCTTTACCCATACGTGCCATTTTGCGCATGCTAACAGCAACGTAAGGAGAGTCAGTTAACTCAATGCCGATATGAGCAATATGGCTTCCAAGTGGACCCATAGAGAAAGGCACAACGTACATTGTACGACCTTCCATTGACCCTTCAAACAAACCATTTAACTTTTCACGCATAACAGCTGGTTCTTCCCAGTTGTTTGTCGCACCAGCATCTTCTTTCTTATGAGAGCAAATGTAGGTACGATCTTCAACACGCGCAACATCAGATGGATCAGAATTTGCAAGATAAGAACCAGGATGTTTTTCTTGGTTTAATTTCTGCATGGTGCCGTTAGCGATCATCAAGTCGATTAGACGTTGATACTCTTCTTCGCTTCCGTCACACCATTCGATTTTTGCTGGTTTGGTTACGTTTGCAATTTCTTCAACCCATGCGATAAGCTTAGGATGACGAACGAATTCTGGTGCGTTCACTGTGGTCATGGTGAGGCCTATTCAAAATATGTACAACAATGTACAAGTCATTCATTGAGGTACAATGAAAGATCAAATAAAAAAGTGGCTGTATTAAAGCATAAAATCATAAAAAAAATAAGACTAAAGAATAAGAAATAGATATTTTGATTTTTTATTTTTTTTGATTAAAATCATGGGGTTATTGTTTTTTGGTGTATTTTATCCTTTACATTTTTATGTTGTATGTGTGTTATTTATATTATTTATTTATTTTAAAATCAATAACTTGATGTTTAAATTTTTTCTTGAGAATTATTATTGATTAAACAAATGATCATCATTCGAAATTTACATAAAGAGACTTTTATTAGGCGATTTTCTATACAAAATATAGGGTGAATCCTCTCTAAGATAATAAAAATGCGGACTTTAAAACCCCTCTCTATCATCTATAACCAGAAATCAGGTTTTCATGCTTCGAAACATGAAGATATGTATGAACAATTAATGACTGTACTTACTGAATTTGGTTTTGAAATACAAGTTTTTGAATTAGCAGAGGGCGTCACCTTTGATGATTTGATGAATAAAGTTATCCATCGGCATAGTCAAAGTGCAAATTTAGGCGTTGTTGTTGCAGCTGGTGGGGATGGGACGTTAAATGCAGTCGCTTCAAAACTTCGACATACCAATATCCCTATGGGAATTTTACCTTTGGGGACTTTTAATTATGTCGCTAAAGTTTTAGATATTCCTTTAGATTTGTTAGAAGCTGCTGAAGTCATCGCTACAGGTACACCACGTTCTGTACATATTGCAACGATTAACGATCATATTTATTTGAACAATGCGAGCTTAGGCCTTTACCCATTGTTTATAAAAAAACGCGAGCTCTACAATAAATACTTAGGTCGTTTGCCTTTACATGCCTATACCTCGGCTTTGGACGTTTTATTAAGAGAAAATAAATCAATGAAACTCTCCGTCACGGTTAATGGGAAGAAATATCCAGTCAAAACACCTCTAATTTTCTTTGGTAATAATCAATTGCAACTATGTGATATGAAACTAAGAATTGCGGATTGTGCTGCACAAGGGCGAGTCGCTGGAGTGGTCATTACAAAAAGTGATAGGCTTAGTTTATTAAACATGTTGTGGCAGTGGATTCAAGGCAAAGTAGAAGAGGCACAAGATGTTTATAGTTTTTGTGCAGACCATGTGATGGTAGATTGTGCAAAAAGATCAAAACTTACCGTGGCTTTAGATGGTGAAATATTAGAGATGAAAACACCATTAAATTTCACTGTAGAAAAGAATGCTTTAAATATTATGGTGCCAAATGTTATTACATCTGTCTGATTTGCATTTTGGAACAGAAATTGAGGCCTGTTTAGATGCGATTCGGCTTTTTTGTACCCAACATAGACCTGAAGTTATTGTTGTGAGTGGAGATATTACTCAGCGTGCTCGATATCAACAGTTTTATAATTGTCGCCAATTTTTAGATAGTCTTAATATTCCTTATCTTATTGTACCGGGTAATCACGATATTCCTTTGTATCATGTCTGGAACCGTTTTTTTTCTCCATTTACTCGCTATCAATATTTTTTTGGTCAGCTTGAACCAACATTAGAAACTGAGCATTTTTATATTGTTGGCGTAAATAGTATACGCCGCCGTTATCACACACGTGGGCATATTTCGATTGAGCAAATTCAAACTACATATGAGCGATTACAGCAAGGACCAGCTCATAAACTTAAGTTAGTGGTTTTTCATCAGCCTTTTTATACCCCGCCTGATGATGAGCATGGTATTAAAGATTGTCCTGTATTAGGAAAAATGGCTCTCGAAAAATGGAGTACGACAGGGCTATTCGGTATGTTACACGGGCATCTACATAAAACGGCTGTATATGATTTGACGCAGATCTATCATTTAGAAATAGATCATCCTATTTATGACATTCATGCAGGAACAGCAACATCTAGCCGTCTGCATTATCATGTTCCGAATAGTTTTAATGTCATTTCAAATGAGGGGGAAATTGATCACTATTGGTTTAACTCGACGAAGGGAGAGTTCACTTCTAGCTAACTTAAATTTTAATAAGATTTCTTAATGATGTGGTTGTCTTAAAAATAAACAAAAAGAGAAGTTTTTTTTCATTTTCCCCTTGAAGCGTTTTTTTTCATCCCCACAAAAGTGACATCTAAATATTTTGTTATTGCTCTGGATTATGGCAATAACGATTAATCAAAAAGACTTAGTCTGGTGGAGTTAATTATGAGCAACATTCGTCCATTACATGATCGCGTTGTAATTCGTCGCGTAGAAGAAGAAACCAAAACTGCTGGTGGTATTTTACTTCCAGGTTCTGCTGCTGAGAAACCTTCGCAAGGTGAGGTAATTGCAGTAGGTAATGGTCAAATCACTGAGAATGGCGTACGTGCTTTGGATGTTAAAGTTGGTGACAAAGTATTGTTTGGTACTTATGCAGGTACAACAGTGAAAGTAAGTGGTGAAGAACTCTTAATCATGAAAGAGTCAGATATTTTAGCTGTGTTGGAAGGCTAATCAATCCATAACTCAATCCATTATCAGATTCAGTATTTAAAAAGATTCGGAGTTTAATATGTCAGCTAAAGACGTAAAATTTGGTGATTCAGCTCGCTCAAAAATGATTGCAGGCGTAAACGTACTTGCAGATGCTGTTAAAGTGACTTTAGGCCCTAAAGGCCGTAACGTTGTTATTGACCGTTCTTTTGGTGCTCCGCACATCACTAAAGACGGTGTAACTGTTGCTAAAGAAATTTCATTAAAAGACAAGTTTGAGAACATGGGTGCTCAACTTGTTCGTGAAGTTTCAAGCAAAACTAATGACATCGCTGGTGACGGTACAACAACTGCAACTGTACTTGCTCAAGCAATTTTAAATGAAGGGATCAAATCTGTAACTGCAGGTATGAACCCAATGGATTTAAAACGTGGTATCGATATCGCAGTAAGAACTGTAGTTGAAAATATCCGTTCAAATGCAAAACCTGCTGATGATTTTAAAGCGATCGAACAAGTTGGTTCTATCTCTGCAAACTCTGATACTACTGTTGGTAAACTTATCGCTCAAGCGATGGAAAAAGTAGGTAAAGAAGGCGTAATCACTGTAGAAGAAGGTTCTGGCTTCGAAGACGCATTAGATGTTGTAGAAGGTATGCAGTTTGACCGTGGTTATATCTCTCCGTACTTTGCAAACAAGCAAGATACATTAACGGCTGAACTTGAAAACCCGTTCATTCTCCTTGTTGACAAAAAAATCGGTAATATTCGTGAATTGATTTCTGTTTTAGAAGCAGTTGCGAAAACTGGTAAACCACTTCTTATCATCGCTGAAGATGTTGAAGGCGAAGCGCTTGCTACACTTGTTGTAAACAACATGCGCGGCATTATCAAAGTATGTGCTGTTAAAGCTCCTGGCTTTGGTGATCGTCGTAAAGCAATGCTTCAAGACATCGCAATCTTGACTGGTGCAACTGTTATTTCTGAAGAAGTTGGTATGTCTTTAGAACAAGCGACTCTTCAAGATTTAGGTACTGCACACAAGATCACTGTTTCTAAAGAAAACACTGTTATTGTTGATGGTGCTGGTGATGCAGCTGCAATCGCTGAGCGTGTTCAACAAATCCGTGCTCAAATTGAAGAATCTTCTTCAGAATATGACCGTGAAAAATTACAAGAACGTGTTGCTAAATTAGCTGGCGGTGTTGCTGTAATTAAAATCGGTGCGGCAACTGAAGTTGAAATGAAAGAGAAGAAAGACCGTGTAGACGACGCACTTCATGCAACTCGCGCAGCAGTTGAAGAAGGTGTTGTTGCTGGTGGTGGTGTTGCGCTAGTACGTGCTGTAAATGTATTAGACAACCTAAAAGGTGCTAACGAAGATCAAACTGCGGGTATCAACATTTTACGCCGTGCGATCGAAGCTCCACTTCGTCAAATCGTTTCAAACGCAGGTGATGAGCCATCTGTAGTGATTAATGCAGTTAAAGCTGGTGAAGGTAACTTCGGTTATAACGCTGCAACTGGCGAATATGGCGATATGTTAGAAATGGGTATTCTTGACCCTGCTAAAGTAACTCGTTCTGCACTTGAACACGCTGCTTCTGTAGCTGGTTTAATGTTAACTACAGAATGTATGATTACTGACATTCCAGAAGATAAACCAGCTGTTCCAGATATGGGCGGTATGGGTGGTATGGGCGGCATGATGTAATAACACATCAACGCTTTAACTAAAAAAATCCCTGCAAATGCAGGGATTTTTTATTTTACGTGATTTTAAGAAATCGTTAAGTTCAATGACTTATATTAAAAAACAGGAACAGCAGCTAGAAGTTCCTCTTTGTTACAGCCATGCTTATTTACTTATAAGCATGGTTTTTTTTATCCTAATAAAATGAACAACCATGTAATGGCAATAATAGAAAGTGCAACAAATTGAGCAGCACTTCCCATATCTTTTGCATTTTTAGAAAGTTGATGTTTTTCAAGAGAAACTCGATCAACCACTGCTTCAATAGCTGAATTGAACAGTTCAACGATCATTGCAAATAAACATACAATAATGAGTAAGACATGTTCACTGCGGGTTACATCAAGAAAAAAACTAACTGGAATTAAAATAAGATTAATAAAAACAATTTGACGGAAAGCTGCCTCATTTTTATACGCTGCTTTAAATCCGGAAATAGAGTAGCCCATTGCATTTAATATGCGCTTAAGACCAGTTTTGCCCTTATAAGGAGAATAGCTATTCATTTACTTATATTTCTGACACATTTCATGCATTATACAATTTGGGTCTTAAAAAATTATTAAATCTTTTTTAAAGATTTTGACTTTATAACTGAATAGAGAAGAAGAGATGAAAAAATTATGTATAGCTTTGGGTCTTGCATTTTGTAGCATGCATGCAACGTATGCCGAGCAAGCTCCTACCCAACAAGTACCGGGTTATTATCACCATCAATTTGGCAAATACCGTGTAACCTCTTTGCTCGATGGCACGATTTATTTAAATCCTAACTTGTTTAAAAACTTAAATCAGACTCAGAAAACTAAAATATTAACTAAATATGCTGCTGTGAATGAGAAGGGTATTCAAACTTCGGTCAATGCATTTTTAGTAGATGATGGCAAAAGTTTGACGCTTGTAGACAGTGGCGCAGCAAGCTGCTTTGGTCCACAGCTTGGCTCGATTGCAAAAAATATTGAATTGGCAGGTTATCAACTTGCAAATGTAAAAACAGTATTGCTCACGCATTTACACCCAGACCATGTATGCGGTATTGCTCAAAATGGAAAAGCTGTATTTCCAAATGCAACCGTTTATGCACATGAACGCGAGGCTGATTATTGGTTAAATCCAGCTTCTGAAAAAACAGTGCCAGCGGATAAAAAAGAAAGCTATTTAGGTACTGTGAAAAACGTAAAAACTGCTCTTGCTCCCTATCAAGCAAAAAAAGCATTTAAGACATTTAAAGATGGTGATGTCATTCAAGGCTTTGAAGTGATCGATACACGTGGTCATACGCCTGGTCATCACAGCTTTCGCTTAAAAAGTAATGATCAGCAAATCATTTTTGTTGGAGACATTGTTCACTCACATTCTTTGCAGTTTGATGCTCCAAAAACTGGTGTGGATTTTGATGTGAATTCTGAGCAGGCGATTAATACCCGTTTAAAAATGTTTGCTGAAATTTCAAATAAGCAGCAATGGGTCGCAGCGCCACATCTACCATTCCCAGGTATTGGTCATGTTTATAAAGTAAATGCTGAGCAATATCAGTGGATCCCGCTCTATTTTGATAATGTCGTAGAGAAATAAAAAAACAGGGCATTTATTGCCCTATTTTTTTTATTAGAAACTTTGATTATTTTGCTGCTTTCTCAAAGTTATTAACAGCTTCACGGCCAAGTGCTGGGTCATCTGTAAAGACTCCATCAACACCTGCTTTGAAATAAGCTTCAAACTCTTTTAAAGCACCAGATGGGCAGCGCTCAGCTGGTTTATCTTGACTGCATTTTAAAGGCGCTGGTAAAAAATTATTTTCTGGACGGAAAGTATAAGGATGTACTTTTAAGCCAACCGTATGTGCATCAGAAATAAATGAAGTCGTTTGAACTGAGCCATTGTTATTAAAGTTAAGAATATAGCCTTTACTTGGTCCTACACCGTTTGCGTATTTAGCCACGTCTTTTAAACCTTGTGCTGTGGCTAAATCGGCATAAGTTTTAGTTTCTCCAGATTCAACAAAGTCGGCTGGTTGTGAAGTCTTAGCATCATATAGTTGAATGATTTGTGCGTGTTTAATCGTTTTATGAAGGTCGAGCTGATCTTTTAAATATTTTAAATTACTCACTTCAAAAGACTGTAAATAAACAGGTGCAATATCACGCGTATATTTATATTTGGCTAATGTTTTAAGAAGGGCATCTTCCATTGCCAGATTATGATTTTTAAAGTAAGTAGGATGTTTGGTTTCAATATATAGACCAATAATTTTTCCCGTTTTCTTATAATTTGCTTCAGCCAGCTCAATCACTTGTTCTAGAGTTGGGACAGGGTAAAGGTCATTATAAGCTGTGTTTGCTGGTCGAAACTCTGGAATACGTTCACGGGCTTTAAGTTGCTGTAATTCACTTAAAGTGAAGTCTTCTGTAAACCAACCTGTTAAGTCTTTACCATCAATATTTTTTGTTATTTTACGGTCTGCAAACTGGCTTAAGGTACTTACATTGGTTGTGCCGCCAATCTCATTTTCATGGCGAGTAACCAATATACCATCTTTTGTCGATACTAGATCTGGTTCAATAAAATCTGCACCATCATCTATGGCTTTTTGATATGAAGCTAAAGTGTGTTCTGGACGTAAAGCGCTAGCGCCACGGTGTCCTACTACTAGAATTTTAGGAAGTTGATATTCTGGCGTAGTTGGTGTGTTTTCAGTTTTATCATCGTCATTACAACCAACTAAGCTAATTAAACTTAAGCATAAAATTGCTTTTTTAAACATAATTCTACTCATATTGTTTTAGTCTAAACGAAACTAGTCTCCCGATTGAACTTGACATGATCATGAAGAATTCATGAATTTTTAGTGACACTTGTTAAAACCTTGTTTATGGGTTTGTAGGAAATGCCCATTCTGGCTTTGTTTTTGTCTTAATTGCATTTATTGTGTTAATTCTACTTGTCTTTTATATATCGCTCGTTGATGATCAAGATGCCGAATTCGGTATTGCCACCTGTTAATTGACGACTTAATTCTGAGCAGCCATGCTATCTAAATTCTTTATTCAGCGCCCTATTTTTGCCAGTGTACTAGCAATTATTGTTATGGCATTTGGTATTTTCTCGGTGCTGAATTTACCCGTAGAACGTTATCCTGATATTGCCCCTCCAAAAATTACAGTATCAGCAAGTTATAGTGGGGCAGATGCACAAACGGTTGAGCAAAGTGTTACTCAGATTTTAGAACAGCAAATACAGGGTATAGATCACTTACTTTATTTCAGTTCGACCAGTGACTCATCAGGACGTAGCCGAATTACGATTAGTTTTGATAATGGAACAAATCCTGATACGGCACAGGTACAAGTACAAAATAGTATTAGTGGCGTCATAAGACGTTTACCCGATGAAGTGCAGCGCCAAGGGGTGACGGTAAGTAAGTCACTCGGTGATACTTTTATGGTGGTAGGTTTATATGACTCGACAGGTAAATCAGGCAATATTGAGCTATCGGATTACTTAACTACGCATGTGGTAGATGACCTGAACCGTATTGAAGGGGTAGGCGAGTCGGATGTTTTTGGTTCGCAATATGCAATGCGAATCTGGCTAAACCCCGATAAATTAAAACAATATAATTTAATGCCAAGTGATGTTGCCAGTGCAATCACTGCTCAAAATACACAAGTGGCTGCGGGTGCGATTGGTGATTTACCTGTTATCGATGGGCAGTATTTAAATACGAAAGTTACAGCCGGTTCTCGACTAAAAACAGTCGAAGAGTTTAAAAATATTGTAGTGAAATCAAATCAAACAGCGAGCTATGTCTATTTAAAAGATATTGCCAGAGTTGAGTTGGGTGCAGAAAATTATCAGTCTTTTAATACCATTAATGGTTATCCTGCCGCAGGTTTAGGTATTTCGCTATCTTCAGGTGCGAATGCCATTCAAACCTCTAAGCTTATTCATCAAACTCTAGATCAGCTTACAAGCAAGTTACCAGCCGGATATAAAATTGTTTATCCACGAGATAACACGCCGTTTGTTCAAGAGTCGATTAAGGAAGTTGTAAAGACGCTTGTTGAAGCGATTATTCTCGTTATTTTGGTGATGTTCCTATTTTTACAAAGCTGGCGTGCGACACTCATTCCGAGTATTACTGTGCCGGTTGTTATTTTAGGAACTTTTGCTGTCTTATATGTGCTTGGTTTTAGTATTAACACTTTAACTTTATTTGCACTGGTCCTCGCCATTGGCTTGTTAGTAGATGATGCAATTGTAGTCGTGGAAAACGTTGAACGGCTCATGCATGAACAGCACTTAACACCGAAAGAAGCAGCCATTGAGTCGATGGGAGAAATTAGTGGAGCTTTAATTGGGATTACATTGGTTTTAACTGCGGTTTTTATTCCAATGTCTTTTTTAGGTGGTTCAATTGGGGTGATTTACCGCCAGTTTTCCATTACTTTAGTTGCTGCTATGGCGTTATCGCTCGTCGTTGCCCTAGTCCTAACACCTGCTTTGTGTGCCCTAATTTTAAAACCTAACCCTGAGCCTATGCGTTGGGCGGTTTGGTTTAACCAAAAAATTGATCAACTTAAAAATCAATATATCAAGATCGTACAAACAAGCATTCGTTATAGTAAATCGGTTGTTGTGATTTTTGTGGCTTTGATTGCTGTTTTCGCCCTGTTCTATAGCGGTTTAAAAAGTGGATTTATTCCTAAAGAAGATCAAGGTATTTTAAGTGTTCAAATTAAGCTTGTAGATAGTGCCCCAATTTCTCAAAGTCAGAAAATTGGTGAACAAGTTCGTCAATATTTCCTGACTCAAGAAGATAAAAATGTCGACTTGGTTTTAATCCGTTATGGCCGAAATTACTCGGGTACAGGACAGAACTTGGCACAAGGATTTATTGCTTTAAAACCGTGGGATGTGCGTACAGGAAAAGATGATTCGGCAGACGCTATACAAAAGCGTGCGATGAAATATTTTAGTCGTTTTAATAATGCTCAAATCAATGTGACTTTACCTGCTTCGGTCAATGGTTTAGGTCAAACTGATGGTATGGATTTATGGATTCAAGATTTAAATGGGCAGGGGCAAGATTTTCTAGATAGCACCTTCCGTCAGTTGCAAACACAGAGCAAAAGCTACTCAAGTTTTGAAAACTTTGATAAGCAATCAACCAATAGTAAAGCAAACCTCAATATTAAGATTGACCAGAAACAAGCATTAGCAAATGGTTTAGAACTCCCTGCAATTAATAACACCCTGTCGAGTGCGTGGGGTGGAACTTATGTAAATGACTTTATTGACCGCGGTCGTATCAAGCGTGTCATGATTCAAGGTGATGCGGAGTTCAGATCGAAACCAGAAGATTTATATAACTGGTCTGTACGTAATAACCAAAATGAAATGGTGCCTTTTAGTTCATTTGCTAACTTTAGTTGGGGCGGAGCTCCTGAAATCGTAAAACGCTATATGGGATATAGTGCTTTACAGCTACAGGCAGATGTTGCGAGTGGCAGCAGTTCAGGTCAGGCAATGAAAGATGTTGAACAACTCGTAAATCAGCAAAAAGATGTCGGTTTAGCGTGGACAGGTTTATCTTTTGAAGAACAGAAGTCGACAAATCAGGCCGTCTGGTTATATTTAATTTCAGCAGGCTTTATTTTCTTATGTTTAGCTGCTTTATATGAAAGCTTAAGCATTCCAGCCGCTGTGATGACATCTATTCCGCTTGGCGTAGGGGGAAGTGTAATTTTCTCTTATATTTTCGGCCTGCCGAATGACGTATATTTCCAAATCGCACTATTAACCACGATTGGCCTATCGTGTAAAAACGCAATTTTGATTGTTGAGTTTGCAGCCTTGGCTCAAGAAAAGGGTAAGAATGCAATTCAAGCGGCTTTAGAAGGCGCTAGCTTGCGTTTAAGACCCATTCTAATGACTTCCTTAGCCTTTGGTGCTGGAGTAATCCCTTTGGTCTTTGCTCAAGGCGCAGGGGCTGTGAGCCGCCAAGAAATCGGTATTAGTATTTTAGGTGGCGTCATGTTTGGTACTGTGCTGGTTTTATTCTTTATTCCAGTGATGTACGTGTTGCTTCGTTCATTGTTTAGATCGAAAGCTTCTAGTTAAAAGCAAACTATTTTAAAAAGAGGCATTAAATCAAGTATATTAAGTTTAACTTTCCTTAGTGTATTTGATTGAGATGCCTCAAGAAAAAAAATTAACAGAGCAGCAGGTCATCGCACTAGAACGAGATCTCGCTAAGTTCGCAACTATGATGGATAGTGCGGTTCGAATTCCTTTTACAAAGCAGGGTATTGGTGCTGATGCTGCACTGAGTACTATTCCAATTGCTGGTGATGTCGCTGGTTTCGCGCTGACTTGCTATGCCATTTATAAAGCCAAACAAATTGGTGTGCCTCAACATAAATTAACTCCAGTCATCAAACTGGCAGTTGTAGATGCTGTAGTGGGCTTTGTTCCAGTTGCAGGAACTATTTTTGATATATTTATACGACCTAGTAGAAAAGCATTAGATGTGGTGCATACGCACATACGCGAAGAATATGCGATTCAAAGTGATATTCATGTCGTTCATCCATATTTACATGAACAGCTCGAAAAGAAGCAGCAATATTCAGCTTTCTGGCGTAATCCTGTAGTCAGTTGGTTATGGTTACATATACCCGATTTATTAGGTGCTTTTGTACTACTTTTAATTGGCTTGGCTGTTTGGTGGGGAGCAAGTTATCTGTGGAGCTTTTATCAATCAATGTAATAAAAATAAAGCCTCCGATTGGAGGCTTTATTTCTTCACGTTAAACGTTTTATGGGCAATCTAATTGATGTAAAGCTGCCACACGTTGTTCAATTGTTGGGTGGGTTTGGAACAAAGCAGCTAAACTGAAACCTTGTTCTTTACCTTCCGCAATCGCGAAAGCTTTCATTTCTTTTGGCATTTGATCTGGCATTTCTGTCTCAGCTTGTAGACGTAATAATGCAGAAATCATTGCTTGTTTACCTGCTAAACGCGCACCTGCTTCATCAGCACGATATTCACGATAACGAGAGAACCACATCACAATCGCAGAAGCGAGAATACCAAAGACAATATCTAATACCATGGTAATAACGAAGTAACCCATACCCGGTGCTTCATCATCCTGACGACCAAAAACATTACGGTCGATAAAGTCACCGACTACACGAGCAAAGAACATTACAAAGGCATTCACGACACCTTGGATGAGTGCTAGGGTAACCATATCACCATTCGCAACGTGACCAATCTCATGCGCAAGCACAGCACGGAGCTCGTCTTTATTCATACGCTCAAGTAGACCAGATGAAACGGCAACTAAGGCATCATTTTTATTCCAGCCTGTTGCAAAGGCATTGGATTGATATGATGGAAAAATACCAACCTCTGGCATATTAATACCAGAACGTTGAGAAAGTTCAGCGACTGTTTGCAATAACCAGCTTTCAGCTTGGTTACGAGGAGCATTCGGGTCGATCAGTTCTGTACCGGTCGTTTTCTTAGCCATCCATTTTGACATGAATAACGAGATTAAAGATCCCACCATACCAAACACAAAACAGATTACTAAAAGGTTGCCTAGATTCAAGCCACCCGCGCCATGGTAACTACCGACACCGAAGAGTGACAAAATAATGCCAGCTACAACCAGTACCGCGAGGTTGGTAAGCAAAAACAAACCAATCCGCATCATTGAGAAAACCCTCTTATAAATAAAATGTTATCTGATTTACAAATTCTAAATCATGCAGCTAATATGCGGGGCTTAGGAGAAAAATTCAAGAAAAAAATAAGGAATTGATACATTCTTTCACGTAGCAGAATGTACCTAAATTTAAAGAATTATTGGCTAAATTCGCCTAAATGGTAAGGATCAGGTAATAGATCATTACAATTTAAAGCACAGGAACTTGAGGAAATAGATCCGTCACTAAAAGTTTTTATTCAATTCGAATATGTGCGATAGCAGTGGCGTTGTTCGTGACATAAGTACCCGTAGGCGCATCAGTAAATGTCCCATTAGATAAAGTCACAATTTGACGAGAAGAGGAATATTTAGGTGCTGGTGCTGCTATTTGGGCTGTTGTGTTGTCCGTTAAATTAGAAGATTGAGAAGAGACTTGCGCAGAAGTATTAGTAAAAGATGAAAAACCTGAACCAGATGAATATAAGTTTTGATATCGACTGGTTACACGGCGCACGTAATCTTGTGTTTCACGAAAAGGTGGAATACCGCCGTATTTATCAACGTTACCTTCACCTGCATTGTAAGCAGCAAGAGCCATTTGTGTATTGCCACGAAAACGTTTGAGCAGCCAGCTTAAATATTTTGCACCTGCAAAAATATTTTGCTGAGCATCGAAGGCATTGGTCACGTTAAATCGACGTGCAGTCGCAGGCATAAGCTGCATAAGACCTTGTGCACCCACAGGAGAGCGAGCATTTACATTAAATCCTGACTCGGTATGCATGACGGCCTTAATTAAGCCTTCTGATACGCCGTGTTGCTGTGCAGCCTGTTTAATAATGTGGTCAAAAGCATTTTTATTTTTATTATAGCTTGGCAGAACAGAGGCTTCTGAGGCTCCCCAGTTCGTATAACTGTGGATATTACTGTCAGGGTAATAGGTCACTTTTACTTTCTTAAGTGATTGATCATAACTTTTTCGATTCGTCAGCAATGTACTACCATTTTTATCTTGGTAAATATACATCTGACCTGCTGAGCTCGACGTTATGCCGACCGAAAAAGTGGTCATCCCCACGAAACAAGAAAAAAGAAATTGAACCGATTTTTTCATTTTATGTTATTCACAATTTTAAGGTATTCAAAACTTGTCGAAGAGTTTATCAAAAAATATTACAGAAAGAACTTTTGTGTAATTTTTTTTATTTCGACTCTTTCAAAAAATCAAGCTGTTTTGTTCGAATGCTCATCAAAAAAAATTAAAAATTATTTTTAAAATGATTCTATTGACTTGGGTAACATGTTGATATTAAAAGGTAAAAAACATTGGTTAAAAAATGATCAATTTAAATAAAACCCTTAACAGAAGGCCTAAACAGTTTGTCAAGTACGAAGAAATCCACAATTTTATCCACAGGTTTTGTGGAAAACTGTGGAAAAGTCCAAAAAGTAAGCACTTTGCACATATTTTGAACGCTTCAGTCAAAATAGAGCACGACTTTTGCATCATGCAGGAGCAATGTGACGGCTTCAAGAATTGAAACTATTCTTTTGATGCGATTCTCGTCCGAATCATATAAAATTGCGCGGTATTTTTATTTATGGGTATATCTCGTCTATGTACGCGCCAGTTGAGTCTAATCAGGGATTTAATTTTAAGCCTGAACTTCCAACAAGCTCGGCCTATTACCGTTTGCTCAAGAAGCTTCGCCGTCAAGTTGGGCATGCTATTCGTGACTTCAATATGCTTGAAGAGGGCGATAAGGTCATGGTGTGTGTGTCTGGTGGTAAAGACAGTTATACCTTGCTCGATATCATGTTGCAGTTTAAACGTATTGCACCAATCAATTTTGATGTTGTTGCGGTTAACCTTGACCAAAAGCAACCAGGCTTTCCTGAAGATGTCTTATCTCGTTATATGGAAGAAAATAACATTCCATATTACATTTTAGAAAAAGACACCTATACCATTACTAAGCGTTTAACACCGGAAGGTAAAACCTACTGTGCAGTATGTTCGCGCTTACGCCGTGGTTCTTTGTATGGCTTTGCACAAGAAATTGGTGCGACTAAAGTTGCTTTAGGACATCATCGCGATGACATTCTTGCAACGTTCTTCTTAAATCTGTTTCATGGTGGTAGTTTAAAGGCAATGCCTCCAAAGCTTTTATCATCAGATAAAAAGAATATTCTGATTCGTCCATTGGCTTATGTTGAAGAAAAAGACATCATCAAATATGCCGAGTTGCGTCAGTTCCCAATCATTCCATGTAACCTTTGTGGCTCGCAGGAAAACTTACAGCGTGCTATGCTCAATGAAATGCTACGTGACTGGGATAAACAATATCCGAAACGTTTACACAGCATTTTCGGTGCGTTACAAAACGTATCTCCATCTCAGTTAGCGGACCGTGAACTGTTCGATTTCGAAGCGCTAGATTCTCAGCGCGAGCTGGATTTTAAAGATCCTGAAGAGCTTAAAAACCGTTTAGATGTCGTGAACTTAAGTTTTGCTGCTGAGTAAAACTACTTGATAAGTCAATTAAAGGCACTTTATAAACAAGTGCCTTTAATGTATCAAAATACTAAAAAATGAATGTTCCGTACAAAAAGTCATAGCCCAAAATTTAAATTACATGCTATAACAACGCTCAAGCAGAATTGCTTCACATGATGTTGTCTGGATAGGCAACTAGAGAAATTGAACAAATAAATTTGAGGAAGAATCATGCCTGCATTTTTAACTGAAGATTGGTTTGCTACTGTCGAAAAATTAACTGCTGAAGCAGGGGATCTTAATTTGCCACCTGCTCTTGCGAATTTGGCAATTAATTTAGTAGTTACAGATGCTTCTGGAAATACCGAATTAGCTTTAGATGGGGGTAAAATCAAAAAAGGTTTGTCTTCAAATGCCAAAACAACTTTAAACATGGATGCTGAAACTTTACGTAAAGTATTCTTAGAGTTTGATATGGCTGCTGCTATGCAGGCATTCATGACTGGTAAAATTAAAGTTCAAGGCGATATGTCTCAATTGATGGCTTTACAAACAGCTAAGCCAAGCCAAGAACAAAAAGATTTGTTCAAGAAAGTGTTAGAGCAAACAGCTTAAATTTCAAAGAATTCATATAAAAAGCTTACCTATAGAGGTAAGCTTTTTATTTATACAAACAATGAATTTATCAACTTTTAAACAATAAAAATTAGATATTGATTCGTGTTTGCGCCGTTTTGATATGTTCAAGATAAGCACGAATACGAGTGACATATTGAACCGCTTGCTTATATCGGCCATTACGCGTTTTATTACTTTGCAAATAATCGTAGAGATTAACCCACTGATTTGGATCTTTCCCTTGTGCCTGTAAGCGCTTCTGAATCTGGTTTACCGCACCCGGTCCCATATTATAGGCCACAAGCGCATACCAGTTCCGATCAGGGAAAGGAATGTCATCATATTCACTTAGCATCTGGTCGTAATACTTCGCGCCACCTTGAATGCTTTGAGCTGGATCACTACGATTGCTCACACCCATTGCTCGAGCAGTGCTATTGGTCAGCATCATTAAGCCACGAACGCCTGTGGGAGAAACAGATTCTGGCTTTAAGTATGATTCTTGATAACCAATGGCTGCAAGTAAATGCCAGTCAAGATCATATTTAGCTGCACTTTGTTTAAAGCTCGCTTTATAAATCGGTAAACGCGTCGTTAAGTCACGCTGAATGGTTGACCAAGCTTCTGGTTTCACCACATTACGATTATAGAAAGAAGCAAGTTGCTGAGTCACACCATTTTGCTTACTTTGGCATACAAAGCCACTAGCAGTCTGGGTGAGGGGGTCATCAGCTTGTTTAAATACCCAGCTCAACTCAGAATTTAAACCATTTTTCTGCAAATTGACTGTGTCACCACAACTTGCAGAAAAGGACATTAAACCTTTGTTCTCGATGGTACTTAAACCTGCGGTCGTCATCGCAAAGTTTGCTTTACCTTGCTGAACCCATCTAAGTGCAGTGGCATTGTCTGCCACAATTTTAAAGTCCAGCTTTACATTAAGGGTTTGTGCATAGTTACGTGCTAAGTCGTAACCAAAACCATGTAAAAACTGATCTTCTTTGAAAACGGTTGTCGGGCTTTCTACCGCAACAACAGTTAGAGTATTTGTATTTACTACAGTATTGTACTGTAGGGTTTTTCCTGCATTAATACTATGAAATGGAAAAAGCATAGTACTGAGTGCAAGTGCTTTTAACGGGAGAGAAGAAAATAAAGAGTTAAGGCAAAGCCTCGACCCTGAACTTGAATTACTGTGCATGTTGTCTCCGCTACAGATAATTTATGCCCAAAAAGTCAGACAATAAGCTGCCATAACTTTTAAAAGTTGATAAATTCAATAAGGGGTGGGCAGTCATGACGTCATTCAAAATGACATGAAATGAAAAAAACAAACTGTGTAGAAAATCTACATAGTTTTCTAAAAGGTTAAAAAATGCTCAACATTTAATCTGCGCGCATCATAGTATTGAAAAAAAGTATTGTCAAATTTCGTACAATTAAATATTCGATATATCATCATAAACACATGAATTTCTTAAGGAAGAAAATTTATACACTTCTGATATGAGAAAATAGGGTATAAAATGCTACATCTTGTAAGCGATATGTTGTTGAACAGTGGTTTTTAATCATGAAATCTAACTTAATCACTCGATCTGGGCATGACAAATTAGTTGCTGAATTAAAACAACTTTGGCATGAAGAACGACCGGAAATCACAAAGAAAGTGAATTGGGCTGCAAGCTTGGGTGATCGCAGTGAAAATGCAGATTATCAGTACAACAAGCAGCTACTGAGAAAAATTGATCGACGAGTACGCTATTTAGGAAAACGTTTAGAAGAATTAAAAATCATTGATTACTCCCCTGAGCAAGCCGGTAAGGTTTATTTTGGCGCTTGGGTCGAGATTGAAAATGAAGAGGGTGAGCAAAAAACTTTACGTATTGTAGGGATTGACGAAATTTATGATCATCACCCGCAGCATATTTCGATTGAATCGCCTATGGCCCGTGCACTGCTAGGCAAAGAAGTAGATGATGAGATTGAAGTGCACACGCCATCTGGAAAAAAGCTTTGGTATATCAATACAATTCGCTATGAAAAGAGCGAAAACCCAGAAAAATAAATCAATTTGTATTTATTTTGAGCGTTTGAATTAAAAGTTAAATAAAAGATTTGCCAACTTGTGTTTTTGTTTATATTATAGCGCTCGTTGGAAGCGTGGCAGAGCGGTTTAATGCACCGGTCTTGAAAACCGACGAGGGTGTG
>NZ_JAVQNT010000020.1:0-50647 GCF_031799075.1 Acinetobacter sp. V91_7 | reverse complement strand
CAATCAATCAGTAAAAATCCACACAAGTTGTTCTTCATAATCTCTTAATGATCTTTCTGCTCTTCGTCAGAGACAGAATTCAACACAATACTAAGCTTTTCATCTCAACCCTGTAAGCTAAGATATTCTCATGTATCGCGTCGGGATGAGTGCATTATAGGGAAAAAAAAATGGTACGCAAGCACTTTTCTAAATATATGTGTTTGATCGATTCTTTTTCACCCAATCAAAGTTAAAAAAAGCAAAAATATTAGTTTAAATTATTGATAATAAACAATAAATATTAAAATATTTTATTTTCATTCTTTTTTGATTTTCACTTCTATTATCTTAATAGGTTGTTTAGGAACGTTCTGATGCATTCCATCAGTGATTGTCGGTACTTTTACAATACGGTCAACCACATCCATTCCTTTAATCACTTTTCCGAAAACTGCATAACCAGCATTACCAGCAGAGCGATTTAGAAAATTATTATCTACGACATTAATAAAGAACTGGCTAGTAGCAGAGTCAGGATTTGCGGTACGAGCCATCGCTAAGGTTCCGCGTGTGTTAGCAATCCCATTTCCAGCTTCATTTTTGATTGGTGCTCGAGTGGTCTTTTCCTGCATATTTGCAGTAAGCCCACCACCCTGTACCATGAAACCAGGAATTACGCGATGGAATATCGTATCTTTATAAAAGTTCGACTTTATATAGCTTTTAAAATTCTTGACGCTGATTGGGGCTTTCTCATCATAAAGTTGTATTTCTATGTTGCCTAAATTTGTTTGCATTTCAACTAAAGTGTCAGCCCAGACTGAATGACTGCTTAAACCCAAGCAACATAGCATTAATAATTTTTTCATATCTTCCTACAGTAAAATGCAAAACTTAATAAAGGTTAAATTTAATCGTCTATATAAAAGAATTCTAGTGAGTATTTATTATCTTTTATTTAAAGCCTTATATTTTAGATTTGAGTATGAGTCCACGTTCCACGTGAAACATGGACCAAACTTTTATTTAGCTATTTTTATCCCAAAATTTTCTAAAGTTTTTACTGAACTCAATGGTGTAACGTTTGGCCTTTTTAGAAATAGGCGTCAGATTTATAAATCCATGCGTTTGATCTGAGTATTCTTCATAATGCATTTTGACGCCATTTTGGCGTAGCTTATAGCTATAGATTTTCCCTTCATCATGTAATACGTCATGCCCAGCAGTAATCACAAAAGCCGGTGGATTCTTCTTCAAGTTGCCATAGGTTGGAGAAATAATAGGATCGTCTAATTCTACATTATGCTGGGTTGCATAATATTGAGTGACATTATTGATATCTTTATCTGTCAAAACCAATCCTTCGTTATAGGCATAGAAGGATGGATGTCGGCTCTTGAAGTCGACTGTAGGGTAAATAAGAAGTTGTGCCTGTGGAGCATAAGGTTTATTTACTGATCGTTGAGCCACGACTGTACTGATGTTTCCACCTGCACTATCACCCGCTACCGCAATTCGACCTTTTAATATTTTTAATTGTCTACGATTTTGATATACCCAAGCCAAAGCATCTTCACAAGACTGGATTAAATGCTGAGGAGAAACCTCAGGTGCTAAAGGGTAATCGATACTGAGTACTTGTACTTTTGCATATTTTGCCAATATACGACACACCTCATCATGAGTATCTAATCCACCCACAACAAATCCCCCTCCATGATAGAAAACAAGAAGAGGTAATTTTTTATTAGGTGCTGGATGATAATGTCTCGCGAAAACGGTTCCACTTTGAAGAGGTAAACGAATATCTTCAACGGAATCAATATCCGTTGATTTCTGACGTATAGCCAGCATTTGCGTATCAAACTGCCTTCTGGATTCAATTGGATCTGGACCAATAAAACCGATACGCCCCTGCTTAATTTGTACAGCCATCAGACATTTTGTAAATGAGTCCAAGTCAGGATATTGGTAAGAATACCCAAGAATTTTGGCAAGTGATTCTTGAGCTAATCGAGGTAACTTATCAAGAGCTCGAGCAGCGGGCCCTTGGCCCTTATCTAGCAATATTTGAATTTTTTGATTAAATGCTGTCATGCCTATCTCCATGAATTCCTCTTATCCTTCATATTTTCTACAGAATTCTGTTGCTGTTTGACTATATTCGCATACAACTCATGTAATCAAGATACAAAGGTAAAAACTAAATTACGCTAATCTGATTTAAAGCAAATGTCATTAACAAATCTGTCGTTTCAAGCAGGAGTTTTTGCCAATTATTGTTAACAGACAAAAAGAGGTACGATTATGTCAACAAAACTAGTTGTTACTTTATTAGCAACCAGTCTTTTAACTGTAGGCTGTGTGGCTTATACGGATGACCCTTCTTATCGTGGTGGGTATGGTTACCCAGATACTAATCGCTATGATCGCAATGATGGACGTCGATATAGTGATTGGGAACGGAAGCGTTGGGAAGAGCGTAAAAGACTATATGAACAACAACGGAGAGACGCTCGCGAACAAGACCGAAACCGCCATGAGTGGGATAAAAGACGCCATGACGAGGATAAAAAACACCGTGATGACGATAAAAGACGCCACGAGTGGGATAAAAAACGAGTAGAAGATCGAGATCATAATCGTCGAGATCCTCGTCATGATGACTAAATTCTTTACTATATAAAAAGCCCCAATAAGCTACGTCTTTTGGGGCTTTTTTGAGAATTCTAAACTCTCTTAATTATAGAGTAATGAGTAGCAGCTCACTTCATACATAAATCGGCATCTTAAATATATGACTCTATAACCTTTTAACTGTTCTTATCGCTAAGAATTACTGAGCAGTTGCAGAACCTGAAACTGAACCTGAAGCACCAGCATCAACTTGACCTGGTTGTGCTTGGCCAGAAACGCCAGCATCAACACCTACACCAGCTTGTACGCCAGATGGGCTAGCACTTGTTTGAGCAGAACCTGATGCATTTAAACCAGCTTCAGATGCACAACCAACAGCTGTAAAAGCGACACCAGCAAGTACTACAGAGATAAGACCTAATTTTTTCATAATCGTTTTCCTTTCATTACGACAAACACTTAAATGCAAAGTTCATCTTCGCGCTGCCTATAATTCACAATTTTTTTTTCTGGCGTGCGTATCATTGGTTGTCTTTTGTAGTAATAGAAGTACAAATTGTGCAATTTTTTATTAAATTCCCTTCCCTACTCTTAGCTCTATCTTTTATATAAAAGTAGTAACTTAAGCTTTTGTTTAATTTTATTAATTTTTAATTTTCATCTTAGCCTTTTACTCTACTCAAAAAAATTCTCTTTATAGAAATGCTATATAAGGTGCGTAGAATGTTACAGAGGTTTTTTGCTTAAAAATTCCTTTTCCCATTCAAAAAGCCGGGTATAGACCACGGCTTCTCTAAAAATTTATTTTATTCCGTTTTAAATTACGGCCATTGCATCTCACCTTTTACAACTTTTGCACCTAACTCGAGGCTATCCACACTTTTTAATGTTGGATATTGTTTTTGCATGAGCTGACTCAATTCGCTAGCATTTTTACTTACTTTAGCCGCTTTCTCATAGCTCTTGAGATAGTCGATCGAAAAGTTAACTGCATCCAAACCTTGTGGAGCTCCCTCAACCATATGTGCTGGAACAACTGTTTGAGGCTGTAGTGCTTTAATGCTTTCTAAAGTTTGAATTACTTCATTGCGGTCTTTAACTTTTGGTGTATCTGCCATCCATAAATGAATACCTGAAGATACAGGAATACCGCCGACTACTGCTTTTGAAGAAGGAATCCATAAATAAGTGAGTTCTTTCTTACCTTTAATTTCAATTGACTCATTCTCTAATTTTAAAGTTTTAGCAGTGTAAGCTTGAGGCACAATAATTTGGCTAGGCGCATTTGCACCCATTTGTGGTCCCCAATACTTCACTTTAAGCGCTTGAGTATCTTGAATATGTTTAACAGTTTCCGGAGTTGCGATGATTTGTACATTTGGGAAGTACTGTTTAAATACATCTAAACCAAAGTAATAGTCGGGATCACCATAACTTACGAAAATTGTCTTTAGCGTTTTACCTCTATCGAGAATATCGGCAGCAATACGTAATGCTTCAGATTTTGAGAATTGCGCATTGATTAATAGAACTTCTTTATCACCTTCAACTAAAGTAGAAGTCACCCCAAAATGTTCTGGTTTAGCCAGAAAACTTTGGATTTTTAGATCTTGTGCAAAAGCTGAGGAAGCCATCGTCAAAGCTGTAGCAGTTGCTAGGGCCGAAGCAGTTAATTTAAAAAATTTCATTATGTATTCTCCAATTTCATAAGGAATACTTTAAATTGCAATTTCTGTAAGGTAAATGCACTAAATTAAGATAAACTGTTGCATAAATTGTAATAATGATAAAGCAGATGGACACATTAAAAGCCATACAAGTCTTTGTTTCTATTGCTCAGCATGGCAATTTAACCAAAGCCGCAGAACATCTTAATTATTCCCGTGCCATGGTTTCTCGCTATCTTGAACACCTAGAGCATACATTCTCAACTCGCCTATTTCAGCGGAATACCCGAAAAATATCTCTCACTCCAGCAGGTGAAAAAGCTCTACTCTACTGCGAAAATATTTTACAACAACAACAACTTTTACAAGAGCTAGCAGCACCCGAACAACATAACGGTACGATTCGTTTTACTTGTGGTTTATTTTTATTTCAATTAGGTGTTGGGGAATGTATTCGTCAATTTAAAAGGCAACACCCACATATTCAATTTGATGTATATCTTACTGAAAATACAATTGACTTGATTGATGCACAAGTCGATTTAGCTTTGCGTATAACGCAAAAAGTTGCAGATGGATTAATTGCGAGACCAGTCTGTCAGATCGAATCGGTATTTTGTGCTCATCCAGACTATTTAAAACAGCACAGCCCTCTCTCTCACCCAAGACAACTTATTCAATACGAATGTTTAGCTCACCACAGCCAACATCAATACTGGACTCTTTTTGATGAAGAGCAACAACCACAGAATTATCCTTTAAACGTCACCTTTAAAAGTAATGATGTAAATGCTGTTTATGATATGTGTCTACATGCTCAGGGTGTAGCTATGTTGCCTTCACTATTAGTTAAAAAAGATTTAAAAGAAAAACGACTAGTTCCTTTATTTAAAAACTTTTCAGCGCCAGAGCTAAGTTTGTCGGTGGTATATGCATCTAGGCAACATTTACCCAAAATAACGCAGGAATTTATTGCTTTTATGATCGAAAATTTAGATTTTTACTTAAAACCGCAAAATTAAAAGCTTTAAATTGTCGTGTACGCTTGAATTTTTAGGCAGTGCCCATACTTCATACCTATTAATGAATTACAGCATATGCATGGCAGTTCAGATTTTACACAGTAAATACTGATGCCAAAAAGGACTGTACATGTTTAAAAACCCATTTAAACGGAGATCATCAATGGCTAATGAGCAAAATGAGCAAGCTCAAGACATTCAACACGAGCAAGCAGAGCAATCTAATGAGCAAACTCAGGCTGAAGGTGGAGAGCAAGCAAACGACGTTACCGTTGAATCTTTACAAGCGCAAATCACTAAATTAGAAGAAAGCCTTAAACTTGAAAAAGCACGTACAGCGAATGCTGTTTACGAAGCACAAAAAAGTGTAGAGCGTATTCAACGTGAGTCTGAGAAGCATAAGGAAACTGTGCTTGAAAAATTTGCAAAAGAATTGCTGGATTCTGTAGACAATCTAGAGCGTGCGATTCAAGCAGCGGGTGATGAAGAAACTCCTGTACTTGAGGGTATTAAGTTAACCTTGAAGTCACTATTAACTACACTGGAAAAATTTGGTGTTGTAGAAGCTGACACTCAAAATGGTTTCAACGCAGATTTACATCAAGCAGTGGGCATTGCCCCAGACGCTAAAGCGAATGAAATCGGTACCGTTTTACAAAAAGGCTATACCTTAAATGGTCGCTTATTGCGCCCTGCTATGGTTATGGTTGGTCAATAAATAAAAAATTGAGAGTTTTTAGATTTTTTTTCGCTAAAACGCTTGAAAAAAATAGATTCACTCTCATATCGGATAACAAGCAAAAACATTGCAAAAGAATTTTTGAGGAAAACGTCACATGGCAAAAATTATTGGTATTGACTTAGGTACTACCAACTCATGCGTTGCTGTACTTGAAGGCGATAAAGTAAAAGTAATCGAAAACGCTGAAGGCACACGTACAACTCCATCGATCATTGCTTATAAAGATGGCGAGATCTTAGTGGGTCAAAGTGCTAAGCGTCAGGCAGTAACTAACCCGAAAAATACATTATTCGCTATTAAGCGTTTAATTGGTCGTCGTTATGAAGATCAAGCGGTACAAAAAGACATCGGCCTTGTACCTTATAAAATCATCAAAGCTGACAATGGTGATGCTTGGGTAGAAGTAAACGATAAAAAATTAGCGCCTCAACAGATCTCTGCTGAAATCTTGAAAAAGATGAAGAAAACTGCAGAAGACTATTTAGGTGAAACAGTTACAGAAGCAGTTATTACTGTTCCTGCTTACTTTAACGATGCTCAACGTCAAGCAACTAAAGATGCGGGTAAAATCGCTGGTTTAGACGTTAAACGTATCATTAACGAACCAACTGCTGCTGCACTTGCGTTCGGTATGGACAAAAAAGAAGGCGATCGTAAAATTGCTGTTTACGACTTAGGTGGTGGTACTTTTGACGTATCAATCATTGAAATCGCAGACCTTGATGGCGACCAGCAAATCGAAGTGTTATCAACAAATGGTGATACTTTCCTTGGTGGTGAAGACTTTGATAACGCGTTAATTGAATTCTTGGTTGAAGAATTTAAGAAAGAACAAAGTGTGAACTTGAAAAATGACCCACTTGCGTTACAACGTTTGAAAGAAGCTGCTGAAAAAGCAAAAATCGAGCTTTCTTCATCAAATGCAACTGAAATCAACCTTCCATACATCACTGCTGATGCAACTGGTCCTAAACACTTAGTGATCAATGTAACACGTGCAAAACTTGAAGGTTTAGTTGCTGATTTAGTTGCTCGTACAATTGAGCCTTGCCGTATCGCGCTTAAAGATGCTGGTCTTTCGACTTCTGACATCTCTGACGTGATCTTGGTTGGTGGTCAGTCTCGTATGCCACTTGTACAACAAAAAGTACAAGAATTTTTTGGTAAAGAGCCACGTAAAGACGTGAACCCTGATGAAGCAGTTGCAATTGGTGCTGCGATTCAAGGTGCGGTATTGTCTGGTGACAAAACTGACGTTCTTTTATTAGACGTAACACCATTAACTTTAGGTATTGAAACAATGGGTGGTGTATTAACACCAATCATTGAGAAAAACACGACGATTCCTGCGAAGAAATCACAAGTGTTCTCTACTGCTGCTGACAACCAGCCTGCTGTAGACATTTCTGTTTACCAAGGTGAGCGTAAGATGGCTCAACAAAACAAATTGTTGGGTAACTTCCAATTAGGCGACATTCCACCTGCTCCACGTGGTGTGCCACAAATTGAAGTATCTTTCGACATCAATGCTGATGGTATCTTGAAAGTATCTGCTAAAGATAAGAGCACTGGTAAAGAGCAATCAATCCAGATTAAAGCAAACTCAGGTTTGTCTGATGCTGAAATCGAAGCAATGATTAAAGATGCTGAAGCGAATGCTGAAGAAGATCGTAAGTTTGAAGAACTTGCAAAAGCTCGTAACGAAGCTGATGCATTAATTTCAAGCTCGAACAAAGCTGTAAAAGATCTTGGTGATAAAGTTACTGAAGATGAAAAAACAGCTGTAAGCACTGCAGTTTCTGAACTTGAATTAGCAACAAAAGAAAATGATGTTGAAGATATCAAGGCAAAAACTGAAGCTTTACAAAACATCTTAATGCCTATCACTCAACGTGCTTATGAACAAGCACAGCAAGCTGGTGGTGCAGAAGGCTTTGATCCAAATGCATTCCAAGGTGGCGATGCAGGTCAACAAAAAGCTGACGATGGCGTTGTAGATGCAGAGTTTACTGAAGTTAAAGATGACAAAAAATAATTTGTTTCTTTAATAAAAAACCGCGCTTAGGCGCGGTTTTTTATTAGTTACAAAAAAATAACAATGATTTTTTAAGGGAGTTTTTTAATTAATTGATGTCAAAAAGATCAATGATAAAAAATAATCTATTAATTATAAAAAAGATTTTATAAAGAAAAATACATTGTTACTTATTACATTAATTATTCCATTATTGCCAAGTCTAAAAACATCTTTTTAAATTTTTCTACCAAGATCACAAACACCGACTACTCTCTTGCATTTTTTATCATTTTGACGAAGTTGATTAAGTAGCTAACAATAAGATTTATTTATATTTTTTATTTTGCCATGAAAAAATTTCTATGGTGGGGAATTAGCTTGTGTTTATGCATAGGCTTACAAACGACGATCTTTGCTCAAAGTAATTTATCAATTGGTTCATCTCATCAACCTTTAAAGTATCAAATTGCTTTTATTGACCCACGGTTTCAACTCACTAAAGAACAACTTATTGAAGTAAGCCAACAAGCTGCTGAAATCTGGCACAAAGAGACTGGAAAAACCTATTTTATTTATGATTCAGAAGCACAGTTATCAATTAACTTAATTTATGATGATCATCAAATTATTAAAAGTGAACAACAGGAAAATTTAAATGCTCTTTTGCAAAAGCAGAAACAATGGCGCATTAAAAATGAAGAGATTATTTTAAACAAACAAGAAATTGACCAACTATCATCTGATTTAAACAAAAAAAGGATCAGTTTAAAAGCTGAATTTGAACACTATCAACGTGACGTAACAGACTTTAACCAAGGGGAACATCGATACTATCTTGCCGATGAATTAAAAGAGCGGCAAAATCAACTACAGCAAATATCTGGAAATTTGCAAAATGAATCAAATAATTTAAATTTTAAAATTCAACTACTTAACATAAAAATCAAAGAACTAAATCAAGAGCAAAGCGATTTAACAACGTTAATGACACAATTTAAGCTAGAACAAAAAGCCAGTATTCAGACCTTTCATAAAGGTTTATTCAGTCAAAACCAAATTCAAATTTACGGTTATGCTTCTTTAAATGATTTACGTTTGACCCTTGCTCATGAGTTTGGCCATGCTTTAGGACTAAAACATACCACCGATCCTAAATCTTTAATGTACCCCCGTTTAAAAGAGCAAGATATTCATAATTTCAAATTAACAGATTCCGATTTAGAGTTATTAGGCTCAATTTATAGTTCAATTAAGGAAAATCATTAAAGTTAAATGATTAAAAAAACTAAATAAAACAAAACATATTGAATTTTTTCTAAAAAATAATTTTGCATTTGGTAAAAATAAATGAGACTAAAGTCTCATTTATTTATCAGAATTGTACGTTTTTTGATTGATTTTTCACTTTATATTCTTATAATACGTTTTTTTTAAATCTCCCCCTCTTCTATTATGCGTTTAACATCTTTGTTACTAGGCGTGGCCTTTGCTTTTTCTAATTTTCAAGCCAATGCTAATCTTGCCACCCCAGCTCATACTCAAATTCAGCAAAAAACAGGTCAGCATCTGACTTATAAAATTGCTGAAATTGACCCACGTTTTGGTTTGAGCCAAGATCAATTGATTCAGATTAGCCAACAAGCTGCGGATATTTGGAAACAAGGTACTGAGCAGGATTATTTTACTTATGATCCAAATGCAAAGTTAGAAATTCGCCTAGTTTACGATAATGGTCAAAGTCGTTCTGAACAGCGTCAAAAAATTGCAGCTCAGTTCCAGCAAGAACAGCAACGTGTAATTGATGAACAGCAACAAATTAAGCAATTAAAGCAAACCCTAGGTCAAACTCAATCTGACCTTGAAAATAAAAAGCAGATTTTGAATGGAAAATTGAAAAATCTAGACCAGCAAATGATGCAACTTAACCAAGGCAAATTAGCATCTGAATACAGTGCTAAATCTTTGGCTAAAACCCAGAAAGATTTGCAAAAGCAAACTGTTGCTTTAAAGAAAGAAATTGCTGCATATAATGAGCAAGCTAAAGATTTAAATACTAAAGTTACTCACTTTAATCAGATTAATAATAAGTTTAATGAATCATTAAACGAATTTAAGCAAAATGCTCAAGCGGATGTCTTTAAAAAAGGTATCTACAACGGCAAACAAATCGTGATTTATGAGTTTAAGTCTATTGATGATTTACGTTTAACGATTGCTCATGAGTTAGGACATGCGCTTGGTTTAAAACACAGTGATCAACCAAATGCATTGATGTACTCAGTTCGTAAAGATGGTGACAAAAAAATCACTGGCCTTACTGATGCTGATCGTGATCTATTGAGTGCTTTACCTCAATAATTAAGAACTTGATATAAAATGATGTATCTATTTCTAGATAGATACATCGAAATTCATATCAAAGTCATGTTATTGTGGTCATAAGAGCTAACGAAAATAGCATGGAGATCAAGATGAGTTACTATCATATCCTGATTGAAGTAAATGATCATATCAGCACAATTGAACAAACACGCGATATTGAACTGTTTGATATTATTGAAATCAAACCGTATCTTCATTCTATTCTAATCCCCTTTTTCAATGAGCATGAAATCGAGCTTGAGGATGAAAATATTGAATATAAAGATATTTTGCATCTTGAAGTGAAACAGACTCTGCTACCGATTGAACATTTAATCGAAGAAGAACAAAAGCAATTACCAAGTGATACAGATGTTACGATCACTGCATATGAAATCTTTAATGATCGAGATTTAAGCCAAGATGTCACTTCAGTTATTTTTGATATATTGGAAGCGGTTAAATTAGATTAGCAATCTTATACAAGTACTTATAAAAAAGGTCTGCATGTGCAGACCTTTTATTATTTTCAGTTTATTGCATCATTTTTTTGGCTTGTTCTTGACGGAATGCGCGTAAGATTTGTTGCCCTGCTCGTCCGCTTGGATTTAAACCTAAACGAGTTTGCTCTTGACGAATAGCCACACGGGTTTTATCCCCAATAAGACCATCAACCGCACCAATATCGTAGCCGCGATTAATCAAAAACTGTTGGATTTCACGACGTTCTGCACGTGAAGTTCCTGGATCATCAGTTGGCCAAGATGTCGCAAAAGGACGAGCGCCTTTTAAACGATCAGATAGATGAGCAATTGCAAGACCATAACTTTCCGCAGCGTTATAACTATAGATAGCATCAAAATTCTTAAATACTAAGAATACTGGACCATTTACGCCTGCTGGTGCCATTAAACCTGCCGAAGTACTGCTAGATAAAGTCCCTTGAACAAGTGGAGAGCCGTCAATTCGAGTAACACCTCGCGCACTCCAGCTACTTAAAGCTTTCTTTGAGCGTCGCCCTTCTCCATCAATTGACATACCTTGGGGAACTTTTACTTCGAAACCCCATGGCATTCCTGCTTGCCAACCCGCTTTATTTAAGAAATTAGCCGTTGAAGCCAATGCATCAACTGTACTAGACACCAAATCGCGACGACCATCTCCATCAAAATCAACAGCTAAACGTTCATAGGTCGATGGCATAAATTGCGTATGTCCAAATGCCCCAGCCCATGAACCTTTCAGTTGATCTTCAGTTAAGTCACCACGCTGTAAAATACGCATGGTGGCAAAAAATTCAGTACGGAAATAACTTTGTCGGCGACCTTCACAACTTAAAGTTCCGAGTGCTTGTAATAAAGGATATTTTCCAGAAATATCACCAAAATTACTTTCAACACCCCACACTGCCACAATTGTTTCTGGTGGTACGCCGTAAGTTTGAGAAGCACGATTTAAAACATCGCGATATTGCGCCAACTTTTGTTTTCCAAGCTCAACACGTTCTTCATCGACTAAGCCAGAAAGATAATCCCAAATAGGCGTCGAAAATTCTGGTTGATAATTTAACTTATCAATAACCGAATAATCTGGAGTTAAGTTTTGAGTATAACGATCATAGGTTGTACCAGAGACTCCGGCAGCAATCGCTTGAGAGCGTAAATTTGCCAAACAACTTTGGAAATTATTATTAGGCGTATAATTTTCGTTAGTCACTGTCGGAACAGTGGCATTGTTAGATATTGTGGAACCATTAATTACGAGCTCTGCTTGAGCCTGAGTCATTGCTAAAAATACAGAGCCAACAATACAAGAAAAACGTCGCATATTATCCCAGTTTCAATTTTTGAATTTAAATTTTTAAGTACCATACCATTATGAGTCTAAAATTTCAGAGAGAAAACGTAAATTTGAATTCATAATCTCTTCTTTAAATTCATTTCCCGTATTTTAAATTCAAATTTTCCACTTTATTTTGAATTTAAAACTTCTGCGAAGTGCATCACTAGTTTTGAATTCAAAATAATAGCGTATAGTTTAAATTCAAAAACCTTATTTTAAATTTAAACTATAAAACATGTGTTTCTGTGGATAAACTTATCCACAACCAAGCAAAAACAGTACTATTTATTGATTCTTTTCTATATTTCGTCATTCTTTATGACACAGCAAATCCAATCACCGACAATCTGTATTTTTAAATTCAAAAGTTAACCCATGTTTTAAATTCAAACCAGCCACGTTATTTTGAATTTAAAACACTTCAACAATCACCATTAGTTTTGAATTCAAAAAACACAACCTCTACCGCATAGTATAAATCAAATCCTCTTGTGGATAACTAACTTTAAATTCAAAACAATGTAAAAAACTTGTTTTCACTTTTTAAATTTAAAAACACTACCAATATTTAAATTCAAAAATTCACGTAAAAAGTTATCCACAAACCCAAAAATACTTATGATTTATTATTTTTTAAATTTAAAAGATAAAAAAAGCGATCCGAAGATCGCTTTTTAGAGAATTAGAAATACTTTTAGAAGGTCATATCTGCTGTTAGAGCGAGTGGTTCTGGCAAAATTTTCGCCAATTGACGGCATAAGGTCGTCAATTCATTACTATCCACAGGCATTAAAGTGATATGACCTAATTTACGGCCAGCACGTTCAGACTTGTTATAAAGATGTAGATGAGCACCATTTAAGGCAAGTACATCTTCAGTTTTAGGATGCTGACCAATAATATTGATCATGACCGTTGGGCGAACAACGTCTGTTGAACCTAATGGAAGACCTGCAACAGCTCGAATATGGTTTTCAAACTGAGAACAGACAGCGCCTTCAATTGACCAGTGACCTGAGTTATGCACACGTGGTGCCATCTCATTTGCACACAAACCTTGTTCTGTCACAAACAGCTCTAGAGTCAACACACCAACATAGTTGAGGTGATTCAACAACCGTGTAATGTAGTCTTGAGCAACAGGCTGTAAAGCTTCACTATTCGGTGCTGGAACAATTGAGTGCGATAAAATGCCATTATGGTGGTGATTTTCAGCCAATGGCCAAGTTTTTACTTCACCATTTTGGCCGCGCACCGCAATAATTGAAACTTCGCGAGAGAATTTAACAAAGCTTTCGGCAACTAGACTTTTTGCAGGACCAAGTTCAGCCCACGCGGTGTCAATCTGGTCTTCTGAACGAAGTACAAACTGACCTTTACCATCATATCCACCAGTTGCAGTCTTAAGCACAATCGGTAAACCAAGCTCAGCAACAGCCTTTTTCAAACTTTCTAAACTATCTACAGCACGATACGGCGCAACAGGAATAGAAAGTTCATCAAACAATGCTTTTTCTGACAAGCGATTTTGCGCAGTCGCTAAAGCAACACGGGGAGGGTGCAATGCTTTGGTTTTTGTTAAAACATCAACATCTTCAACTGGTGTATTTTCAAACTCAAGACTGAAAACATCAGCACTTTCAATAAACTGCTTTAAACCTTGCTCATCTTGGCTAGAAAAGACTTGGCCTAAAACACCTGCTGGACAATCTGTATTTGCTTCAAAAAAAGTACACTGAATATTTAATGGTAACGCCGCTTGAGCCATCATTCGACCCAGTTGCCCACCACCAAAAATACCGATAGTTTTATCCATCTCAGCCTCTTACACCTGACCCGGAATATTTTTGCTTGCAACTTTATCAGTTTGCGCAGCGCGGAAATCAGCAACATTTTTTGCGATTTCAGGACGAGTTAAACCTAAGATTTGTGCCGCCATAATTGCAGCATTCGTCGCGCCTGCTGGACCAATCGCTAAAGTACCTACTGCGATACCAGCTGGCATTTGTACGATTGAAAGCAAAGAATCTACGCCATTTAAAATTGATGATTTCACTGGCACACCCAAAACTGGTAAATCAGTTTTTGCGGCACACATTCCAGGTAAATGCGCTGCACCACCAGCACCAGCAATAATCACTTGAATACCACGATCACGCGCAGTTTCTGCATATTCAAATAAACGATCTGGAGTACGATGAGCAGATACCACTTCCGCTTCAAATGGGACACCAAGCTGTTTAAGCATATTGGCTGTGTTTTCGAGAGTTGCCCAATCAGATTGAGAACCCATAATAATTCCAACGAGAGGTTGAGCGTCTTGTGCTGCGGCCGCATTCATTGCTAATGTTCCAGAGACAAAAGTAAAAGAAGATAAATCTCGACGAGAGCCAAGTTTTAAATGGTTCGAAAGCCCATTATTATAGACTGATTTTTCATCTCACGAAAATTTAACTGACCAGCTCTGCGAATATTTTTAATCTCATAAATAAATGTCATGGTTTAACAGTGACACATTCTCAAATTTTCTTAATATAGCGCGCTTAATGAAATCAATGCTTTTAACTATGAAAACCCAACGCCAAGAGATCAACAATTTTCTAAAATTCTAAAAAAAGCGTGTAAACACCCAGCAAGATAATCAGGTATTTAGAAAATAATAGCTTGTATAGAATCAATTATTCAATACAAGCTATTGCAGATTATTGGCTTCTAAATACGAAATAAACACAGCCAAATAGACATAACATCGCCCACAAGTAATCTAGTTTAAATGGTTGTTTAAACAAGAAAATCATAAACGGTACAAACACAATCAGCGTAACCACTTCCTGTGTGATCTTCATTTCACCAAGTAACCAACCTTGTGCACTCAGCATACGAGTAGCAGGAATCATAAAACTGTATTCAAGCAAGGCAATAATCCAACCGAATAAAATCGCTTGCCAAAGTGGAGCATGGTGCAAAAATTTAAGGTGCCCATACCATGCAAGTGTCATAAAACAGTTAGAAATAATTAATAGCGTAAAAGCTAAAACCGTTGGGCTCAAAGGCACATCCCTCATCATCACGATGATTTAAGTATTATTAAAGATACAAAACATTATAAAAGATAAAACTGTAATTCAGCTTAAATACAAAAAATAAAGCTGTACTTTTATAAGGGCCTCAAACACATAGAACAACAACGATTTTTGACTATCTTTTCCCGTTTAGCCTTGCTATCGTTGCTGCCAAATTTATCAATAATGAACGCGCAGACACTTGACGTGCTGTGTATAGAAGCAGTGGAGAAGGCGAGCAATGCATCTGCATATCTTGGGTATTTGTGGCACTTTTATGGGCTCTTTAGCACTTTTAGCTCGTGATTTAGGGCATAAGGTAACCGGTTCCGATTCAAACGTTTACCCACCAATGTCTACCCAGTTAGAAAACGCAGGTATTACCCTCATGCAAGGCTATGATCGTAGTCATTTGCAGCCTCATCCAGATTTAGTGATTGTCGGAAATGCCATGAAACGTGGTATTGATGCTGTGGAATATATGCTTAACGAAGGTCTACCATATATTTCTGGTCCACAGTTCCTTGCTGACCACGTTTTACAAGGTAAACATGTACTTGGTGTAGCTGGTACTCACGGTAAAACCACGACTACAACCATGCTGGCTTGGGTACTTGATCAGGCGGGTTTAAACCCAGGCTTTTTAATTGGTGGTGTTCCACTTGGTTTTAGTGAAAGCGCTCGTTTAGGTGGCGGCAAATACTTCTGCGTTGAAGCCGATGAATATGATTCTGCTTTCTTTGATAAGCGCTCTAAGTTTGTTCACTATCACCCGAAAACGGCGATTTTAAACAACCTTGAATTTGACCACGCCGATATTTTTGATGACCTAGCGGCTATTCAAAAGCAATTCCATCATCTTGTTCGTACCATTCCAAGTGAAGGCCGTATCATTGCGCCAATTACTGAAACTCATATTGATGAAGTACTTGAAATGGGTTGCTGGACGCCAGTCATTCGTACAAGTTTAGAAGCGAATGAAAAAGCGGCTTTATCTGCCGAACTCATTTCAATTGATGGCAGCCATTTTAAAGTACTTGAAAATGGTAATGTCGTTGGTGAAGTGAAATGGAGCATGACAGGACAACATAGCGTAGCTAATGCTTTGGCAACGATTGCAGCCGCTCAGCATGTGGGTGTGGCGCTTGAACAAGCCTGTGAAGCTTTGTCTAACTTTGGTGGCGTGAAACGTCGTATGGAGTTGCTTGGCACAGTCAATGGCATTGAGGTTTATGATGACTTTGCTCACCATCCAACTGCAATTGACACGACTTTAGATGGCGCACGTAAACGCTTAGGCGAACGCCGTTTATGGGCCATTATCGAACCACGTTCAAACACAATGCGTATGGGCAGTCATAAAGATGGCTTAGCACACTCAGCACGCTTAGCAGACGAAGTCATCTGGTATCAACCAGAAGGTTTAGATTGGGATTTACAACCCGTGATTGAAGCTGCGTCTAACCATGCTCAAGTTAGCCGTTCACTTGATGAAATTATTGAACGTATTGTCAATGAAGCAGGTGAGGGCGATGCGGTTGTGATTATGTCTAATGGTGGCTTTGGTGGATTACATCAAAAATTAATGAATGCATTAAAAGCAAAAGCTGCCTAACTTCGCTTTAGATAATTCAATAAAAAAATGGGTTTCAAATTGAAACCCGTTTTTTTATTCAGCCATTTTAAACCTTCTCTGGCTCTATATTTTCTATAAATTTATTAGAAACCATTAAACGTAAACTATAGACAATACCCATCGCAAAAACGCTATATCCCACGTTATTACAAATAAACGGAATACATAAAATGATGAGGGCCGTAATAGGGTAAAACCATTTGCTGATTCCTGCTAAACATTCAAATTCGTATAGTCCCCAAATGCAGGTGGTATAGAGCACTACACTCACCGCAACGACTATTCCCATATATAAATCGGAAATATGGGCATGATGGGTTGTGACATCCACAGCAGCAGCAAGCGCAGCGCCCACCGTAGCAATACTCACAAAAACAAAGTAATGACCATACCCCCATACAAACGGGCGCACACCTTTCAAATGGTGATGCTGTTCACTACGGTCAAAATAAGCCCACCACATTGCGAACATAAGCATCAATCCACCGATCATTAAGAAAACGGCAGGAATATTAATAGATTGAGCAGTCAGCGCATCACGGATTGCATTAAAGCTACCAATAATTGATTCACCCAACACAATAATCGTAAGCAGGGCATAACGCTCTACAATATGATGTGGATGCCACGGCGTAGGTGAATATTTTTCTGCATAGTAGGGAACAAATAGCTCCATCGCAGCCAGAAATAAAAATAAAGGGGCCGAAAGTACATGGGTAAAATTGGCAACTAACCAACCAATCTGTACCAGTACAATTCCTATTGCATAACGATAAGCCGTAATACGCCGAGCAGGATCGTATTTTGCTGCACGCAACCACTGGGTCACTAACGCCATTCGCATGATGACATAACCGATGATCATTACGTCAAAATCCTGACTATGAAATACATCAGGAATGCCTGCTGCCATCACCAATGAACCTGCAATTTGCACAAAGGTGAGGCATCGATACAACGCATCGTCGTTATCGTAAGCCGAAGCAAACCATGAAAAATTCATCCATGCCCACCACAGCGCAAAAAATACCATCAAGTAGCTTGGTAACGCATGCCATAGATGATTTTCAATAATGGCGTGATGTAACTGCTGACCAGCTGTTGCAATCGCGACCACAAAAATTAAATCGAACAATAATTCGAGGGGAGTCGCTGCTCTATGCGGCTGTTTTGGATCTCTTGGAGATAAAGGCCTCAAACTTAATTTTTTCTGTTTTTCTTGAGTAGTCATAAAATAACGATCTCGAATAAAATGCCAACACGTTAGCACTTTAATATCAACGCTTAGATCACGCATTAAAAATTATCGTCCTAAGCTGTTTAATCTTTACTCACAAACAAACTATATTTCATTTTTGTGACAATTCTTTATCAAGACATTAAGCTTAATTCTTTATCATAGCTCACGTTTTTGTTCTCGTTTGGAATATGAATGTCTTTAGAAACACTCAACCTTAGCTTATTCCATGTTATTAATGGGGCTCAGGATGCGAGTCAATTTATCATTCGTCTTGCTATCTTTTTTGCTAATGATCTCCTCTATATTCTTTTATTCACCCTTACATTTTTATGGTTCTATGGCGACCAATATTTAAAAAATAGGGTTGTTAAATCTGTCTTTTTGACCTGCGTGTCGCTTTTAGTAGGTTATGTTATTTCTCTGTTTTACCATCACGCAAGACCGTTTGTGATGGGTGTTGGTACTACTTTTATCGAACATGCACCAACGGCATCTTTTCCAAGTAATCATATGCTGATTTTTAGCACCATCGCTCTGTCTTATTTATTTGCTCAGCGCAAACTGATTGGAATAATTCTTCTATTCTTGTCATTTGTCGTGGCATGGTCACGTATTTATTTAGGTGTGCATTTCCCTTTAGATATGTTGGGCGCTTTCATCGTAGCGCTATTGGTAAATACAGCCGGATATTACTTCTGGAATGCTTATGGCATGCATTTAACAGCATTCTTTATTCACCTTTACCAAATTATATGCAAACCACTTTTAGATCGAGGTTTAATTAAATAACCTTTAGATCCTTTTTAGTGTTAAAAACCACGAAATTAAGTTCAGTTGCGTAATACTAAAAAATCTGCCATTCTATGTGTACTTGGATATGTTTTATCCAAAACAGAATTTAGTTTGACAAGGGGAGTAGCCTCCTCCAAACATAACAGCAATGTTATGTGTCAGATATCGTCAATACACTTTTATTAAAAAGTCGGTATCTGAGCATCATGAAATTCATGATGTAGGCAAGACCTTGATCATGTTGGCACAGATGTTTAATTCATCTGGCAACGGGTCAAGGTTTTTTTATGCCCAATTGCCGGATGTGGAGGTTTTATGGAATCGATCGGCAATTTATGGCTGTATGTAGCATTCTTTGGCATTGTCATTGTCATGCTCCTGATAGACTTTTTAGGCTTTAAGCAAAAGCAAGGTCAGGATGTTTCAATTAAGCAAGCTGCTTACTGGAGCGTGGCGTGGGTGAGTGTCGCAGCGTTATTTGGTGGTGGTTTATGGCTTTACCTACAACAAACTGTTGGGATGACCTTAGCAAATCAAAAAACCATGGAATACTTTGCTGGTTACTTGCTTGAAAAGTCGCTCGCAATTGACAACGTTTTCGTCTGGTTAATGATTTTCGCAGCATTTGCTATTCCAGCTGCACTACAACGTAAAATTTTGCTCTACGGCGTATTAGGCGCAATCGTACTACGTACTCTCTTTATCTTTATTGGTGCATGGTTCGTTCAAGAATTCTCTTGGGTGCTTTATATTTTCGGTGCATTCTTGGTATACACAGGCTTTAAGTTCTTAAAAGGCCAAGAAGAAGAAACCAATATTGAAGACATCAAAGCTCTAAAATGGTTACGTAAGCACATGCGTATTACGCCTCAGCTTGAAGGTGACAAATTCTTTGTCCGTCAAAATGGTTTATTGTGGGCAACGCCGTTATTTTTAGTGTTAATTTTGGTTGAAGCTTCTGACGTTATTTTCGCAGTAGATTCTATTCCTGCTATTTTCGCGGTAACTAGCGATCCGTTTATTGTTTTAACAGCAAACTTAATGGCAATTTTAGGTTTACGCGCAATGTTCTTCTTGCTTGCTGGCGCTGCAACCAAATTGCATTACTTACCATACGGCTTAGGCATCATCTTATTGTTCATTGGTGCGAAAATGTTGTTGCTTGATGTATTCCACATGCCAATCTGGATCTCGTTAAGCTTTATCGTAATAGTGTTAGCCATTACGGCTTACCTTTCTTTACGACACAACAAAAAGCAATTGCAGTCTTAATTCATCACAACAAGGCATCTACAAGCGAGATGCCTTGTGCTTTAAATTTTCAAAATAGACTGTACTTTAAAAAAACAGATTAATATTATATGCCAACTTAAAATTTATCTTTCCTAATCAGAAACATAATAGATAACAGCTATTCGGTATTTTATGCCGAACATACCTATTAAAATGTGTGGAGTCTCATGCGTTCTAAAAAAATTAATCTTGTAGTCGTCCCTTTATTACTCACGGCATGTAGCCATAATGATGGTCCTTTAGTACAAGATGTATATAACAACCAATATGACTGTGCTCGCGACTGGAATACTGAAAATTGTGAAGAAGAAAATAACTCAAGTGGACATAGTTCTGGTTCAGGCCATTATTTAGGACCTGCGTATTATCGAAATAACCGCGAAGTTTCTTATCACGGCAATACCTTACATCCTTATAGCAACTTGAGTGCTGGTCGCCCCATCATTTCAACCACGGCGAAAAGCTCGTCTTTTTCATCGCCAATTCGAGGTGGATTTGGTCGTAGCGGTTTTTCTTTCGGCGGCTAAGTCTTCAGGCATTAACATAAGATGAAAAGAAAAATCTTTACTCCACGCCCAGACTGGCAAGTGGAGCATCAAAATATTGGTTTTGATTACTTTAATTTACCTTCTCTCGATGGCTCAATTTACTGGTCTGAAGGAGTTGCTTACGAGTTTACCCTTAAGCAGATTGAACAACTTGAGGACGCAGCAACTGAACTGCATCAAATGTGTTTATCTGTTGTAGGAGAACTCATTCAACGGGGTGACTATCCTGCTTATTTTCAAATTCCAGAAGCAGCCCTAAGCCATATTGAAAGCTCATGGAAACAAAATGCACCAATGCTCTATGGTCGCTTTGATTTCGCCTACGATGGGCGGAATATCAAAATGCTGGAATACAACGCCGATACACCTACCGGCTTACTAGAAGCATCTGTAGCGCAGTGGCTGTGGATAGAACAAGTCTCAGGCATTGCGAACCGAGACCAGTTCAATAGCATTCATGAAGACCTGATTAAACGCTGGAAGACGATTTTACCGCGCGGTAGTCATGTGCATTTTGCTGCCTGTCAGGAAGCGGGACGAGAAGATTGGGGTAATTTAGAGTATTTGATGGATACAGCCTACCAAGCTCATCTACAAGTTTCCGAGCTTTCTATGGAAAACATAGGTTGGAACGGACAAGATTTTGTTGATCTTAATAATCGCCCCATTCAAAACCTGTTCAAGCTCTATCCATGGGAATGGATCTGGGAAGAATCATTTTCTCAATATATTCATCCACAAACCCAGTGGATTGAACCTTGTTGGAAAATGCTACTTTCAAATAAAGCCATTCTGGTTGAGCTTTGGAAACGTTACCCAAACCATCCTTTATTGGTCGAAACCCATACTTATGACCCACAGCGAACATTGGCTGGCAAATGGGTGAAAAAACCGATTTTGGCAAGGGAAGGGGCTAATATTCGGGTTTTACAAGATGGCCATGACCAAGGTGCAGCTTCTGGTAGTTTCTATTTTGATGACTATGACAAATACGGTTACGTCGTACAAAAATGGGTAGATACCCCATTATTTTCAGGACAACTCCCTACACTCGGATTATGGATGGTCGGTCATCAATGCGCAGGTATGTCCATTCGTGAAGATTGCTACGACATTATCGGTAATGATGCTCACTTTGCAGCACATTATTTTATTGAGTAATAAACGCCTAGATATGCATAAAAAAGCACTTTAAAAGTGCTTTTTTATTATGCCCGTAACGCAGTCAATTAGTGCATTCTAAGTGTATAGCGAATAATGAACTATAGTCTCTAAAACGAAATTAGAACAAAAATTCAAAAATATAATGACTTAATCTTATGTAATTTAATACTTTTATTCACTTTTCTTTGATCAAAAATCTAGATTGGCAAGCTCTTTGCATCTCCTAAAAAGAAAAAAGCCTAGATTTTAAGGGCTCGTGAGAGCCCTAATTTTTTTAAGGAGTAATGCCATGAATGCTATCCCAACTTTAACGCCACTTGCTATGCCATGTAACAGCAGTTTTGATGCAAAAGATTGGGAAATTTTATCTACTCACTGGTATCCGGTTGCTCGTATTCAAGACGTCTCTACTACACCCCAGCGAGTGACACTATTAGACGTGAATATGGCACTGTATAAAACAGAAAGTAGTGAAATTCATCTGGTCCGAGATATTTGCCCCCATCGTGGTGTTCCTTTAACCAAAGGATGGGTAGACGGTGAGGAAATTGTTTGTCCTTATCATGGTCTACGCTATAACACCGAAGGGAAATGTACCCAAATACCAGCTCAACCCGAACTAACCAAGATCTCTGATCGTTTTTCTCTGACCAAATTTCCAGTTGTTCAACGTTATGGCCTCATTTGGACCAGTATTCATGGTCATGATGTTGCTCAAGCCAATATTCCAGTATTAGATACTTGGGATCAGACAGAGCATCAAGCAATTTTGCCACCATTTGTCGATATTGGCGGTTCTAGCGGACGTCAACTTGAAGGTTTTATCGATGTCGCTCATTTTGCATGGGTACATCACAATGCCTTTGCTAATCGCGATAATCCAATCGTCCCTAAATATCACACTGAACGTACCAACTACGGCTTAAAAACGGTCTATATCAGTAATGTCAGTAACTATCCGCATGAACTAAAACATCTCGAACCAGAAGGCTTTTTGTGGAAGCGCACCTTTGATGTCTATCCACCTTTTTCAGCCGTGCTTACGGTCGATTTTCCAGAAGGCGGTGTTTTAAAAATTTTGAACGCCTGTTGTCCTATCTCAAGTAATAAAACTCGTTTATTTGTTCCATTAACACGTAACTTTGATCAAACAGGCGATTTAGAAAACGTATATGCATTTAATGCTCAAATTTTTGCTGAAGACCAAGACATGGTCGAATCACAAAAGCCAGAAGAATTGCCGCTAGATTTAATGATGGAAGCTCATTTTGAAGCTGACCGTTCATCAACGACTTATCGTCGGATCTTGGCTGAATGGGGACTAAGTAAACGTTATACCGTTTAAATCTTGGTTAACTGGGGTACAATCAACCGAAAAAAGTGAAAATATAAAGGCTTTCCATGTCATTGATCGCAAATACCACCGTTGTGCGTGGTCGTTTTTTAGATATTCAGCAAACTGTCTCTGAGCCAACTGATATTCCAAATCAAGTACGTTATTTGGAAGATGGTGTATTGGTTAGTGAACATGGAAAAATCAAATGGTTTGGTGCATGGGATGAAGCTCAAGAGTATCTTCCTGCTGGGGTTGAAGTTCAACATTACCCAGAACAATTGATTGTACCCGGCTTTATTGATACCCATATCCACTTCCCGCAAACCGAAATGGTGGGAGCATACGGCGAACAACTTTTAAGCTGGCTCAATACCTATACATTTCCAACTGAAATCCAGTTTCAAGACAAAGCATATGCAAGTGAAATTGCCCAGTTCTTTGTTCAAGAACTCTTAAAACACGGTACAACCACCGCTCTCGTTTTCTGTACAGTTCACCCTGAGTCTGTTGATGCTTTATTTGAAGCCGCAGAACACGTTCAGATGCGTTTAATTGCAGGTAAGGTTCTCATGGACCGTCATGCACCTGAAGCGCTGTGTGACACGCCAGAAACGGCTTACAGCGACACAAAAGCACTCATTGAAAAATGGCATGGCAAGGGTCGTGCGCTGTATGCCATTACGCCACGTTTTGCGCCAACCTCTACACCTGAGCAATTAGAAAGAGCAGGGCAGTTAAAGCAAGAATTTCCTGATGTTTATGTACATACACATTTAAGCGAAAACAAAGATGAAATTGCTTGGGTGAAATCTTTATTTCCAGAACAGACTGGTTACTTAGATGTTTATCAACATTATGGCCTGACTGGTAAGCGCTCCGTGTTTGCTCATTGCGTTCACCTAGAAGACGAAGAATGGCAATGTATGCATGATACACAATCGGCTATCGCATTTTGCCCAACGTCGAATCTGTTCTTAGGTAGTGGTTTATTTCCATTGAAAAAAACGTGGGAAAAACAAGTGAAAGTGGGCTTGGGTACAGATATCGGTGCTGGTACATCATTTAGTTTGCTGCAAACAGTTAACGAGGCCTATAAGGTTCAGCAATTACAAGGCGATAAACTTTCAGCTTATGAAGCGCTCTATCATGCAACTTTAGGTGGGGCAAAAGCGCTTGACCTGCAAGATCAACTAGGAAACTTCAACATCGGTAAAGAAGCAGATTTTGTTGTCTTGAATCTTAAGCCAACAGCATTACAGCAACTTCGCCAGTCTAAATCCAAATCTGTTGAAGATTCACTGTTTGCATTATTCACGTTAGGTGATGACCGAAATATTGAGGCGACTTATATTTATGGAAAACGTGCTTATCAAAAAGAAACAGCCTAAACAAAATCGTGCTGTTAAGTTTTTGTTATTATTTGGAATATGCGCACTAGCATTAAAGCGTGATCGACATATTGCTCAAAATGATAAAATTTCTGGCTTATCAAAGGGTGCATGAAAAGTCATTTTGCTTTAAAATTTTACCATTAACTCAGATTTTAGAGGTGTTGCAGGTCAACACCTTTTTTATTTTTTCTTTTATATCTTGTAGGAATCTGACATGACTGTTGCAATGAGCATCATGATTTCAACCGAAGAAATTCAAGCAAAAGTCAAAGAGCTCGGCGAGCAAATTAACGCTCACTATGCAAATAGTGACAAAGAGTTGGTCCTGATTGGGCTACTGCGTGGTTCTGTTATTTTCATGGCAGACTTATGTCGCACGATTACCAAACCGCATGAACTCGACTTTATGACTGTGTCTAGCTACGGCGGCGGTACAACTTCAAGTCGAGATGTTAAAATCTTAAAAGATCTTGATGGTGAAATTCGCGGTAAAGATGTGTTGGTGGTTGAAGATATTATCGACTCAGGTAATACCTTAAGCAAAGTTATGGAAATGTTGCAAACCCGAGATCCAAATTCAATTCAATTGTGCACATTGGTGAGTAAACCATCTCGCCGTGAAATTGATCTTGAAGTTAAATTTTTAGGTTTTGAAGTTGAAGATAAGTTTATTGTTGGCTACGGCTTAGACTACGACCAAAAATATCGCCACTTACCCTTTATTGGTGAAATTGGTTTATAAATTTCAAAAAAATAGCACTGAAAGGTGCTATTTTTTTATATAACGTTTTAGTTTTGAACAAAAAAGACACAAAAAGTCGCAATCTGCTACAGACAAAACAGACAGCTCTAACGCACGATAGAATATGAAGCAAAATCATTAACTTCACCAAAAAAACAACTGGAGAACAAATATGTGGTCACTTATTGTTGCTATTGTGGTTGGTTTCTTTGCTGGTTTAATCGCTCGTGCCTTACATCCAGGCGATGATAAAGCAGGTTTTATCGTAACAACCCTCATCGGTATTGCAGGTTCACTTTTAGCTACCTATGGCGGACGATTACTGGGGCTTTACGGAGAAAATTCAGTTGCTGGATTTATCGCATCCGTTATTGGTGCTGTGATTATTCTCTTTCTTTACAACTTGATTGCACGAAAAAGTTAATTACTTTCAGGCAATAAAAAAAGCACCGAATGGTGCTTTTTTTAATTTGTTTTATAAACCTAACTCTTTCCAAACAGCTTGAATTTCTTCTGCAGAACGAGCACCTACCATTTTAAAACCATTTGCAAAAATCAGGGTAGGAGTGCCATTAAAACCTAATCTCTTTCCAAGCTCTAAATTACGGTCAATTGGATTAGCACAGCTCGCAACTGTTGGTCTAACGCCTTGCTGAATCAGTTTTTTCCATGAATAGGATTGATTCGGTGCACACCATACTTGTCTAGACACTACAATAGACTGGGGCTTTAAAGGATAAATAAACGTGTAAATTGTCACGTCTTTCAGCTTGTCCAACTCAGGCTCAAGCTGCTTGCAATAAGGGCAGTTGGGATCAGAAAATACTACTAAAACATGCTGCCCACTACCTTTAACCGTTTTAATCGCATCTTTTAAAGGAAGTTGATTCCAGTCAATTGAGTTCTGTCCTAGAACTAGATCTTTGGTCAAATTCTTCTGATCTTTTAACCGAATCATAGAGCCAACAAGCATATGCTGACCATCTTCGCCAACATAGATGATTTGTTGATCCAGATTAGCGCTATATAGCCCAGGCATTTCGGTTTTTTGAATATTGCTAATTTTTAAATTAGGATATTGTTTTTTAATATTTTCTCTGACCGAGTCCACATTAGCGAAACTCAAACTCGCCGTTAAGCTAAATAATGCCAATATTCCTAATTTTTTAAGCATAAAACCAACTCATAGGTAAGAGAAGTTTATTCTAATCAGTTCAGATGATTAAACCAGAACTGCTTACCGAGTTATAACCAAACTCCCACTCAGTTATGCCAATGTTTCACGTGGAACATAAGCAGGTTTTAAATCGTTAATTTCTACCGAAATATGGACGATTTCATCATGAATCGATAAAGCATGGCGAATCTGGTCTGCGGTTAAAGAAATATCATCAGTTCCGAGCGCCAAAATACAAGAAAACTTGCCTTTTGCGACTTTCCAGACATGAATATCTGTAATTTCGATGTGTTTAGGAAATTCAGCAATCACTTCACGAATTTCTTCAACCACAGGATGGTCCATTTCTGCATCCAGAAGGGTTTTCCCTGTCTCTTTGATTAACCCAAGAGACCATTTTGCAACCAAAATAGCACCTAAAATTCCTAAAAGTGCATCTAAAAAATCCCAGCCAAAATATTTACCCGCACAAAGCGCAATAATTGCAAAAACGGAGGTCACAGCATCTGCAACCACATGTAAAAATGCAGCTTTTTGGTTTAAATCGTGATGGTGATTCCCATGCTCGTGATGGTGATGGTGATGGTGATGGTGATGGTGATGGTGATGGTGATGGTGATGGTGACCATCATCATGAAGTAACCACGCACAAATCAAGTTAATTACTAAACCTAAAATTGCAATCGGAATAGCTTCATTATAAAAAATCTCAACCGGATTAAATAAACGCTGAACCGACTGAAATGCCATAAAAATAGCTACAACCATAAGCAAAATTGCGCTGCTATAACCCGCTAAAATCTCGATTTTCCAGGTTCCAAAGCTAAAACGGTGATCTTTGGAATAATGACGGGCCGCACGATAGGCAAAGTAGGCTAAACCGAGTGCCAACATGTGCGAACTCATATGCCAACCATCAGCTAATAATGCCATTGAGTTAAAGAACCACCCACCAAATACTTCTAACACCATCATGGATGCCGTTAAAATGGTTGCAATCAAAATACGTTTTTGTGCAAGTGGATTTCCTTCATCAAACTGATGTTGATGATGACGTGATACACTATGATCCTGCATAAAATTCAAACCCAATATACTCCCTACCAGTATATTGAATTATACAAGAGAACACAGATGAGTCACATTGGTCAGGATAAAAAAATACTTAATCGTGTAAAACGACTAAAAGGACAAATTAACAGTATCGAGCATGCCGTTGAACAGTCGGATCTTTCATGCATAGAAATACTGCAACAAGTTGCCGCAATTAAAGGTGCGATAAACGGTTTGATGAGTGAATTGATGGAACAGCATTTACATCACCATGTGCTCAAAGAAGCACAAGTTGATCAGAATGAATTAGATGAGTTTTTAAAGGTTCTAAAAAGATACGGTTAACGAGATTACTGAATGACACAGCCATCTGCATCATTCAGAATTTTTTAATTATTTTCCAATACAAAATGAACCAAAGATTTTGCCTAATAGGTCATCGGCGCTAAAGTCACCTGTAATTTCACCTAAAGCATTCTGAGCAAGACGTAATGATTCAGCAACGAGTTCACCTGCATTAAATACAACAAGTTGCTCATGTGCCTCTGATAGATAGAGCTGTGTGCGCTTCATTGCGTCTAAATGACGCGTTCTCGCAATAAAGGTGTCTTCCTCAGGATGAAAGCCTGCATGCGCTGTAATCGCATCTACGAGGCCTTGTACACCCATCTCTTGTTTTGCAGAAACGGTAATATGACGGAATCCTTGAAAATCACTTATTTCAGCTAATTGACCAGTTAAATCACATTTATTACCAATTAACATCAAGCGACGCGGCTCAATATGTTCAGCAAAATATTCTTGAGCGAGTTTTAATGGATCATCACCTTGATTTAGGTCATAAACCAGCAATAACAAATCAGCTTGTTCAATTTCTTTAATTGCTCTGCGAATCCCTTCTTTTTCAACGATATCACCCGTTTCACGAAGGCCCGCAGTGTCTGTTAAGGTGATTGGTAGGCCATTTAAGCTAATTTTTTCATGCAAAACATCACGAGTTGTACCAGCAATATCGGTCACAATTGCACGCTCAACACCAGCAAGCGCATTCAACAAGCTAGATTTACCCGCATTTGGTTTACCGGCAATAACGACTTGTAAACCTTCACGTAATAATTGACCTTGTCGTGCAGATGTTTGAACGGCATGTACCGACTGCTGAACATTTTCAAGTAAAGCTAAAATTTTACCATCTGCCAAGAAATCGATTTCTTCTTCAGGAAAATCAATTGCGGCTTCCACATGTAACCGTAAATGAATCAGTTTTTCTAAAACAGTATTAATTTTGGTCGAAAAAGCGCCTTGTAAAGAGCGAACAGCAGAACGTGCAGCAGCTTGCGATGTCGCATCAATCAAATCGGCAATGGCTTCTGCTTGAACCAAGTCCATCTTGCCATTTTCAAAAGCTCGCATGGAAAATTCACCAGCTTTTGCAGCGATTGCACCAAGCTCAAATAGACGACCAAGTAAGGCATTCTGAATGACTGGACCGCCATGCCCTTGTAGCTCTACAACATCTTCACCTGTAAACGAATGAGGATTTGGAAAACATAGGACAATCCCTTCGTCCATAATGCTTCCATCAGCATCATAAAACTTACGAAAACCAGCCATACGTGCTTCAGGCAAGTTTTTTTGTGTCAGGTTTTGAGCAATTTCATAAGCCTTAGGTCCCGATAGGCGAATCACGCCCACACCACCACGCCCGGGTGGCGTTGCAATTGCGGCAATCGTGGTTTGACTTTGCATATTATTCACCTAAAAACCTAAAATCCAGCCAAAGAAAAATCCGCCTAAGATTACCATCTTAAGCGGATTTATTCAGCAAAAGTTCAACGATTAAGATGCTGATTCAGTCTTACTTAAACGACTTTTCTCAACGCTCTTATTAATAAACGACTGCTGTAAAATAGTAATACTGTTGTTCACAATCCAGTACAACACGAGACCTGCAGGGAAGAACAGCATAAATACCGTGAACATAATCGGCATAATGCGGAACACTTTTGCCTGCATTGGGTCAGCTGGTTGTGGGTTCAACATTTGCTGTGCAAACATGGTAGCACCCATGATTAACGGCAAGATGAACCAAGGATCCATTGCTGATAAGTCTTGAATCCAGCCTAACCATGGTGCATGACGTAATTCCACACTTTCCATGAGTACCCAGTACAAGGCAAGGAAAATTGGCATTTGTAGCAACAATGGTAAACAACCTGAAAGCGGATTCACTTGTTCACGTTTGTATAAAGCCATCATTTCTTGTGAGAAGCGCATACGGTCTTCACCGAACTCTTCTTTCATGCGTTGCATTTCTGGTGCAATCACACGCATTTTCGCCATAGAACGATAACTTTTTGAAGATAAAGGCCACAAAATCATCTTCACCATAACGGTAAGTAAGATGATTGACCATCCCCAGTTGCCCACAATGCTATGGAAGAATTGAAGACCTAAGAACAATAACTTGGCAATCGGCCATAACCAGCCATAATCAACAGTCTGATTCAAACCAACCGCTAAATCTTTTAATTCAGCTTGAACTTTAGGACCTGAATAAAGTTTTGCGTCCACTTCCATTGAAGTGCCTGCTGGAACATTAATCACTGGTGAGGTAAAACCAATGATATTCATATGATCAGCAGATTGACGAGATTCAAGTTTAGCTACATAAGGCTGACCATTCGCTTGAGTCAGTTTAAGATTCCCAGGAATCCAAGCACTTACAAAATAATGCTGAACAATCGCAACCCATCCACCTTTCGCTTCAGTGCTTACTTTTTCTTCTGAGAAATTAGCAAACTTCAGCTTATTGTAATGTGACTCAGGCGTGCCCCAAGCTCCACCTAAGAAAGTTCCTAGAGTGAAAATACCTTGAGAAGATTTACCAGGATCGTCAGAGTTATCACGCTTTAATTGTCCAAACATCTGACCTTGCCAGCTTTGTTGGCTACGGTTAATAACTTGATGTCTTACAACAATTGGATATTGCCCTTGGGTAAAAGTAAAAGTTTTAATAATTTCAACGCCTTCCGGTGTTTTAAATACCATCGGAACGTTTAAAACTTTTTCAGATTGACCCTTTTGATCCTGTGCACCCTTAGCATCAGCCAAAGTATATGATGTTTTTTCAACAGCATATAATGGACGACCACCACGACTACTATCTGGTCCATTCAAACCAATTAAGCCAGATTGAGCAACATAAGTACGCTTAGAATCATTTTCAAGCATAACAAATGGCTGATCGCTGTCTTTGCTTTTGTCGTGTGAGAGTAATTCAATACGAACAATATCACCACCTTTTGGATTGATCCAAATATGGTAAAGGTCAGTTTGTACTGAAATAAGCTGTTGATTCACAGGTGCAGTTGCATCTGTGGTTTGTGACTGCGCAATATTTGCTTGTGGCACATCGGAAGCCACTGTTGCATTTTTAGCATTTGGCAAATCAGCAGATACTTCATATGAACTTACAGCCGCCGCTTGTTTTTGCGGTGCAGTTGCAGCATTTCCATAATCTTTTTGCCAAGCCAAAATGAGCAAATATGCGGTGACAAACATGGCCCCGAGAATTGCAAACCTGGCCCATTGTTGCATATCTATTACCCCAAATGGTTAGAGAGATTTTGCTTCAGTAAACGATCACGAAAGGGTACAGCAACATGATGCGTTTGAGAATCTATTTGATGAAACGAAATAAAACGAATTGCTTTTGGCGGTACCGGATCATATCCAGATCCTCCCCACGGGTGACAACGACAAATCCGTTTAGAAGATAACCAAACGCCTTTTATCGCACCATGAGTTTGCAATGCTTCTATCGCATATTGGGAACAAGTCGGGATATAACGACAACGGGGTCCAAGAAACGGACTAATCGCAATTTGATACAGTCGAATCAACCAACGTAGAAAACGAACCATTGGCTATCTCTTAATTCTGCGAGGTTGTGCCAACTTTAGAATGTTTTTTTGCTAAGCGCTGTAATTTTTGCCAAGCAAAATCTAATTGTTGATATAGCTCAGCATTCGTAATCGTTTCTATACCAACTTTTGGCATTACCACAATATCTATGTCTGATCCAAAATTCGGCTGATGTAGACGAAAGCTCTCACGAGCAAGACGTTTTATTCGATTTCTTTCATGTGCACGGCGCACTTTTTTCTTAGCAACAACAATACCCAAACGGCTATTAGGCTGTTCGGTTAATTTTGCAAGAAATAAAAAATGGGGTTGATGCACTTTAAAAAGCGCACCATCGAATACACTTTTATAATCTGCAGCACAGCGTATTCGCACATCTGTGCTAAAATTGTAAAGTGTCATCACACCCAAGTCTGGTCAGCGTAACAGTAATTAAACAGTTAAGCTATGACGACCTTTTGCACGACGACGAGCTAATACTTGACGACCAGCTTTAGTTGCCATACGAGCGCGGAAGCCATGAACGCGTTTACGCTTTAATTCAGATGGCTGGAAAGTACGTTTCATATCGAAACTCCCAAAAATGATCTTTCTATAAAGGTCCGCGATTTTATTGTGCAATGTTTACGCTGTCAATGAAAAACCAAGAAAGTTTTGTATTTAACCCAAATTTTTAATCTCTCTACTTCTTTTTTATGATTTTCATAATTCAGTGCAATATATAGTTTTTAAAGTTATACACAAAGTAATTGTCTATTTTTATTAGAGCTTTTATTATATACACACCTTATATACATACTTATCAACAAAATAAGATATCATCTTGGCTTTGATTTGCTGCATTTGAATTTAAATTCATATTTTGTAGTTATCCACAAAAGATCACACCCCTATTAAATAAATTCAAATTTTAAAATTTATATTTATTCTTATTAGGAGCTACTTTTCCTGTGGATTTCGCACTTTTAAATTTAAAAAACATGTATTTGGGTTGTTGATAACTCTGTTTCTATTATATTTATGGATTGTGGATAAGTTTATGTGATAATTTATCCACAGGTTGTGCAAAAAGTTATACACAAGTGGTTTTGAATTTAAATTTATTCACAAGAGATTTCTTTTTAGGCAAAATCAGTCGAATTCGTCATGACAGATGTGGATAACTTGGTTAGAATGGCGACCCCTTCTTATCAGGAAGGGTTAATCTTTAGATTATTTGAATTTAAAAATGCAGAAATAGGGGATACACATGCTTTGGACAGACTGCTTAACTCGCTTGCGACAAGAGCTCTCTGATAACGTCTTTGCGATGTGGATTCGCCCATTAGTTGCTGAAGAAGTAGAAGGAATACTACGTCTCTATGCTCCTAACCCTTATTGGACGCGTTACATTCAAGAGAACCATTTAGAATTAATTTCTATATTGGCTGAGCAGTTGTCAGAAGGGCGTGTCCGTCAGGTTGAGATTTTAGTTGATTCTCGTCCTGGGAGTATTTTGTCATCTGCTGAACAACCAGCAACCACTACTGCTGCTTTGCAATCTGCGCCACCACAAAGTATTAAAGTAAAAAAAGAGCCCGAGTCTGTTTCTAGTCCTCATACCAATAGTGTGGTCAATCCTAAAATAGCGAAGAAGAAGCTACTAAACCCTCAGTTTACTTTTTCTTTATTTGTTGAAGGCCGTTCGAATCAGATGGCTGCTGAAACATGTAGAAAAGTATTAACTCAATTAGGTGCTTCACAGCATAACCCTTTATTTTTATATGGCCCCACAGGGCTAGGTAAGACTCACTTAATGCAGGCAGTTGGCAATGCCTTACTACAAGCCAAACCTAATGCCCGTGTGATGTATATGACTTCTGAGAGTTTTGTTCAGGATTTTGTGAGTTCTTTACAAAAAGGCAAAGTAGAAGAGTTTAAGAAAAACTGCCGTTCTTTAGATTTATTATTGGTCGATGATATCCATCTCTTAGCAGGTAAAGAGGCGAGTCTAGTTGAATTCTTCTATACATTTAATGCTTTACTTGATGAATCTAAACAAATTATTTTAACTTCAGACCGTTATCCAAAAGAGTTAACAGAGTTAGATCCGCGTTTGGTTTCCCGTTTTTCTTGGGGACTTTCAGTAGGTGTTGAACCACCAGATATTGAAACTCGTATCGAAATTTTATTAAAGAAAGCGGAAAATAGCGGTGTTGATTTACCTCGAAATTGTGCCTTATTTATTGCACAACAAGTTGTTGCGAACGTGCGTGAACTTGAAGGGGCACTTAATAAAGTCGTTGCAATTTCCCGTTTTAAAGGTGCACCAATCGATCTTGATGTGGTTCGTGAATCTTTAAAAGATGTGTTGGCGATCCGTGCTCGAACAATTAGTGTAGAAAATATCCAGCGTGTGGTTAGTGAATATTTCCGTATCCCATTAAAAGAATTAGTGGGGCCAAAACGTACACGAATTTATGCTCGACCACGTCAGTTGGCAATGGGACTTGCTCGTGAGTTGACCGGTGATAGTTTTCCAGAAATTGGAATGGCTTTTGGTGGACGCGATCACAGTACAGTGATGCATGCTTGTGAAAAAGTAGCCAGTCTGCGAGAAGAAGATCCAATTTTTGACGAAGATTATAAAAATCTACTACGTCTACTTCAGAGTTAATGAAATGATAAGACCTTGTTGCAAAGTCTACGTAAGTGCAGCATAGTACACAGCTAAAAAATGAAATATTTGCTCCAAGTTGCTAGAGGAATGAATCGTGCGTTTGAAAATCGCTAAAGAAAGTTTACTCAATGTTTTATCGCATGTTGTCGGTGCGGTAGAACGTCGTCATACATTGAATATTCTTTCAAACGTCAAAATTCAGACTAATGCTCAGGCGCTCACCATTACTGGTTCTGATCTAGAAGTCGAGCTGGTTGCGAGCACTGTTTTATCAGAAGGGGCATGCCTTGAAGCAGGGGAAACAACAGTCCCTGCTCGTAAGTTAATGGAAATTTGTAAATCATTGCCTACAGCCGCATTAATTGATTTACAAATTACTGAAGATCAAAGATGTATCTTAAAGTCTGGTAATAGCCGTTTTGTATTAGGGACTTTACCCGCAGAAGATTATCCATTATTGACGACTGAAAATAGTCAGGGTACTCAAGTACAAGTAACCCAACGTGAGTTAAAGCGTTTATTTGAAAAAACTGCTTTTGCGATGGCTGTACAAGATGTACGTTTCTATTTAACGGGTACTTTATTGGAAATTGATGAAAATCAATTACGTGCAGTAACAACAGATGGTCACCGTTTAGCACTTTGTGAAATTACAGCGTCTTCTACATCAGCTCAATTGGTTCAGGCCATTGTACCTCGTAAAGCTGTTGGTGAATTACAGCGTTTACTGAGTATTGAAGATGAACAATTAACTTTGTTGATTGGTCGTGAATTGTTAAATGTAACCATCAATACGCCAAGTCGTGATAAAGAACAGGGCAATATTACTGTTCGTTTTACTACAAAATTGATTGATGGCAAATTCCCTGATTATCGTCGTGTGATTCCACGTGGTGGCGATAAACATGTCTTAATTAGCCATGATGTATTTAAGCAATCATTACAACGTGTCGCAATTTTGAGTAATGAAAAGTTGCGTGGTGTTTTCTTGAATTTTAATCAGGATTCTTTACAGCTTCGTGCGAATAACCCTGAGCAAGATGAGGCTATTGAAGATTTAGCTATTCAATATCAAAATATACCACTCGAAATGTCATTTAATGCGCAATATTTACTTGAAGTATTGGGTGTACTTGATGGCGATGACGTAAATATGAGTATGAGTGAGGCGAATCAGTCTGTTTTGGTTCAAGATCCGGCGCATAGTGATCAAACTTATGTAGTTATGCCGATGCGTGTATAGTCTGGCTATCTAATATGCATCTTACGCGCTTAAATATTGAACGTGTGCGTAATTTAAAAACGGTTGCACTCCAAGGATTGCAACCGTTTAATATATTTTATGGCGCTAATGGTTCAGGAAAAACCTCAATTCTGGAAGCAATTCATTTGCTTGCAACAGGGCGATCGTTCCGCACTCATATTCCTAAAAATTATATTCAGTATGCTGCCGAAGATGCGATTGTCTTTGCTCAGTCTAGTACTGAGAAAATTGGCATGCAAAAGTTGGCCTCTGGTGAGCAGTTGATGAAGGTCAATGGCGACACCGTGGCTACCCAAGGCCAACTTGCTAAATTACTTCCTTTGCAACACCTTGATCCACAAAGTACAGATATTATTGACCATGGGGCAAAACCACGGCGCCAACTTTTAGATTGGTTGATGTTCCACGTGGAACCTGAGTTTTATTTTGCATGGCAATACTACTCGCGTGCATTAAAACAGCGAAATACTTTACTTAAAACCCGACGGAATTTGTCTTTGGCTGATTTAGAGCCTTGGAACAAAATGTTGAGTGATTATGGTGAAATTTTGCACTCTCAGCGGTTGGGTATTGTGGAACAATGGAATGTTTTTTTTCAAAATGATTTGAGTCAATTACTCCCTGATCTTGAAATTGAACTGGAATACAGTCCAGGTTTTCATACGGAGCAGGGACTCATGCAAGACCTGCTTAATCAACATCAAAAAGACATCGAACGACGTTATACCGAATATGGTCCACATCGCGCCGATTTGCGCTTAAAAACCCCTTATGGACATGCTGATGTGGTTTTATCAAGAGGTCAGAAAAAACTGCTGATTATTGCCTTAAAACTGTCACAAATTGCAATGTTGCATGCGAGTAATAAGGAAACTGTGGTATTATTAGATGATCTGACAGCAGAATTAGACTTAACCGCACAACAACGTTTAATTGAACGATTAAGCCAACTTGGTAGCCAGGTTTTTATGACAACTTTAGATCATGCATCGGTAAAAAAACATTTACATGATTTGTCTATTTCATATCAATTATTCAATGTTGAATTCGGTCAAGTTAGTCTTGCTTCACCATAATTTTTTGATGTTACCCATCTTTGAATAAACCTATATTTGCTAGGGAGAAACCATGAGTTCAGAGTCTCAATCAGCCTCTCAAACAGAACAAACCAATGAAAAGGCTTATGATTCCTCTAGTATTAAAGTATTACGTGGATTAGATGCAGTTCGTAAACGTCCGGGTATGTATATTGGGGATACAGACGACGGTACCGGTTTACACCATATGGTATTCGAGGTAGTCGATAACGCAATCGATGAAGCTTTAGCTGGGCATTGTGATGAAATTATTGTCACTATTCATGAAGATGAATCGGTGAGTGTTTCTGATAATGGTCGTGGTATTCCAACCGATATTCACCCTGAAGAAGGTGTTTCTGCAGCGGAAGTAATTCTTACCATTCTGCACGCAGGCGGTAAGTTTGATGACAACAGTTATAAGGTTTCAGGTGGTTTACACGGTGTAGGTGTTTCTGTAGTAAATGCACTTTCGAGTAAATTACATTTAATGATTTCTCGTGCTGGTCAAGTGCATGAGCAAGAATATCAACACGGTGATCCGCAATATCCATTACGTGTGATTGGTGAAACGGATAAGAGTGGTACAACAGTACGTTTTTGGCCAAGTGAATTAACATTTACCCAAACCATTTTTAACGTAGAAATTCTAGCACGCCGTTTACGTGAGCTTTCATTCTTAAACGCGGGCGTACGTATTGTATTACGCGATGAACGTATTAACCTTGAACATGTATATGACTACGAAGGTGGATTATCTGAGTTTGTAAAATACATTAACGAAGGTAAAACTCATCTCAATGAGATTTTCCATTTTACTGCGGATACAGATAACGGTATTGGTGTAGAAGTAGCCTTGCAGTGGAATGAAAGTTATCAAGAAAACGTCCGTTGCTTTACCAATAACATTCCTCAAAAAGATGGCGGTAGCCATTTAGCTGGTTTCCGTGCAGCTTTGACGCGTGGTTTAAACCAATATCTTGAAAATGAAAATATTCTCAAGAAAGAAAAAGTCAATGTAACGGGCGATGATGCACGTGAAGGTTTAACTGCTATTATTTCGGTAAAAGTACCTGATCCAAAATTCTCATCTCAAACCAAAGAAAAACTGGTATCGAGTGAAGTAAAACCTGCTGTTGAGCAAGCAATGAACAAAGAGTTCTCTGCTTACTTACTTGAAAACCCGCAAGCTGCAAAGTCAATTGCTGGTAAGATTATTGATGCTGCACGTGCGCGTGATGCTGCACGTAAAGCGCGTGAAATGACGCGTCGTAAGAGCGCACTTGATATTGCTGGTTTACCAGGCAAATTGGCAGATTGTCAGGAAAAAGATCCAGCACTTTCTGAATTATATCTTGTCGAGGGTGACTCTGCTGGTGGTAGTGCCAAGCAAGGCCGTAACCGTAAAATGCAGGCTATTTTGCCGTTGAAGGGTAAAATCCTGAACGTTGAACGTGCACGCTTTGACAAAATGATTTCTAGTCAGGAAGTGGGTACTTTAATTACTGCTCTCGGCTGTGGTATTGGTCGTGAAGAATATAATCCTGACAAGCTACGCTATCATAAAATCATTATCATGACCGATGCCGACGTTGATGGTTCGCATATTCGAACTTTATTGTTAACGTTCTTCTTCCGTCAAATGCCAGAATTGGTTGAGCGTGGGTATATCTATATTGCACAGCCACCTTTATACAAATTGAAAAAAGGTAAGCAGGAACAATACATCAAAGATAATGATGCATTGGAAAATTATTTAATTTCAAATGCGATTGATGAGCTATCTTTGCATACCAATGCTGAAGCACCATCAATTACAGGTGAAGCACTTGCTAAAGTCATTCAGGATTATCAAGTTTCGCAAAAGAGCTTACAGCGCTTAACGTTACGTTATCCTGCTAGCTTACTAGATGCTTTACTTGAAATAGAGGCATTCAAGAGCGATCAAAACCATGATGAAGCTTATGTACAACAATGGGCTGATCAACTAAAAGAGATCATTACAAGATTACAGCCAAGTTTACGTCCGGAAATTACACTAGAGTCATTTGAGCGTGAAAATGCTCAGGGTGAAAAATCTGCGCATTATTGGCCGCGTATTACTGTATATGTTCATAACTTGCCACATGCATATTTGCTTGATGCAGGTTTATTGAACTCAGCTGAGTATGCTCGTTTGCTGAAAAACTCGAAGAGTTGGTTCAGTTTGCTTGAAGATGGTGCTTATTTACAAAAAGGTGATCGCCGTATTCAAGTGGCTAACTTCCATCAAGTTTGGCAGCATATTTTGCAAGATTCGCGCCGCGGTATGATGATCCAACGCTATAAAGGTCTTGGTGAGATGAATGCTGAGCAGCTTTGGGAAACGACAATGGACCCTGAAAACCGTCATATGTTACAGGTAACCATTGACGATGCGATTGAAGCAGATCGTATGTTCTCTTGCTTAATGGGTGATGATGTGGAACCACGTCGTGCATTCATTGAAGAGAATGCTTTAAATGCTGATATTGATGCTTAATTCATAACATGATTCTAAATCAGTCTAGGGAGAGAAGATGATGGGTCAGAAATTGTTAGCTAGCTTGTTAATCTCATGTGTTTTTCTAGGAAGCGCTACTGTTTGGGCGGCTGATTTAGAAACGAATATGAAAACTTTAGCTAAGAGCACTAAAGCATTTGCTGAAGCGAAAGATGCTGCTAATGCGAAACAACAGCTTGTTGTAATGCGTGAAGCAGCAGTTTCTTCTAAGCAATCTTTGCCTCATAAACTTGAAGGCTTGCCATCAGAAAGTGAAAAGGTAAAAGAGTATCAAGCTGGTTTAGATCAGCTTGTTGCTGAGATTGATAAAGTAACAGCATTGGTTGAACAGGGACAGTTAGATCAAGCAAAAACTGAAGCAATGAATTTAGTCAAAATTCGAAATGAAAATCATAAAAAATTTAGATAATCTTTTTTATGATGAGTTAATAAAAGGCTTTGTTTAATTTTAGACAAAGCCTTTTGTTTTATAAGAAAATAAATTTGTAAACTGCTATTCTCTTGGATACTCATTTATTACAAGAGAATATAATTTTGAAAAAAACACAAAAACTTTTATACATTGTAATCTTATTTTTTAATTGCTTATTTCAACTGCATGCTGCCACAGCACCCACTTTTTACGGAAAATTAGTATTTCATCGTTATAGTGATTATGACGCATGGGACAGTAAGCTTTATCTTTATAATTTCACAACGCAGCAAACCACATTACTGGGCACAAACTGGAAAATTGACCACATGATGAATGGTCATTTTTCTCCAGATGGAAAATGGCTCACTTTTATGGGAGTTAATTCTGGACAGCATTATGGCGATGCATGGGATGTTTATACTTGGAGAGTTGGAAGCACGGAATTACCAATCAATTTAACCCTAGGGAATAACAAGCGGGATGAAGATCCTAAATTTCTAGATAACCAACGTATTATTTTTAAGCAAAATGGCGATTTAAAAATCGTTAAAATGACTGATCGCACGATTACTTCTGTCACTCAAAATGGTTGGGATATCGAAGAGTCAATGCCTTATCCAATGGTCAATACTACGCAAATCTTATATGCCAAAGGTGCAAGTAGTAATTCTAGAATTTTTAGTATTGATCAGTCGGGTGCATATGATACACAGCTAACCAATATTGCCTCATATTATCCAGTATGGTGGAAGGGAAGCCAGTTTTTATATGTGCGTTGGTATAGCCCAACAAATGCTCATGATCAGATCTATGTTTATGATACGGCCACCAAACAAACCACCCGTTTGCCTTTTAATAGTACAGTCGTAAATACATCAGATCCGGCACCTTTAGACCAGCGGTATATGGTGGTTTCTCTAGCGGGGCAGACAGGAAGCCGTGGCGGTTATGATTTATATATTGCAGATAGTTTATCAAGCAATGTTTGGCCTTTGCCAATCAATACCAATTTGAATGAATTAGGGGCTTTTTATACCCCTTATTAATTAATAAAAAAGCCGATTAAGAAATCGGCTTTTTTATTTTGAAAAATAGATTAATCAAAAGAGGCTTCCATCTCTTCTAATTCCATCATAAGTTCTAAAAGCTGTTCTTCATATTGCTCAAGTTTAGCTTTCAGCTCAGTCTGTTCATTCATAAGCTTGAGCAGATCATCCTTACGTGCTGCATCATATAAAGATGTATCTGCTAAAGACTCTTCAATTTTGGCAAGTTGTGGTTGAAGTTTCTCAATTTGAGACTCAATTTTTTCGATATTTTTACGAATAGGTCTGGTTTGTTCACGACGGCGAGCTGCTTCTTTACGTTGCGCTTCTTTATCGATTTTAGTGGGAGTTGGAGCGGCAGAGGAAGAATTATTCTGTGCTACAGCAGTCTGAGCATTGATGAGTTGCTGACGTGCTTCACGTAGCCATTTTGCATAATCCTGTAAATCACCTTCGAACTCGGTACATTTACCGCCGTGTACCAAAAGAAGTTCGTCACAAACACTTGCAATGAGTTGACGTTCGTGGGAAACCAATACGACAGCGCCTTCAAAATCTTGTAATGCCATGCTTAGTGCATGACGCATATCAAGATCTAAATGGTTCGTCGGTTCATCCAGAATCAAAACATTTGGACGCTGCCATACAATCAGTGCGAGGGCCAAACGAGCGCGCTCTCCACCAGAAAAGGTTTCACATGGGGTATCCATGCGTTCACCACTAAAGCCAAAACTACCTAAAAAAGAACGTAAAGTCGCCTCACTAATTTGTTTACCTGCTAAACGGGCAATTTGTAACATTGGAGTAGCATGGCCATCTAAAGCATCCATTTGGTGCTGTGCAAAGTAACCAATATTAAGTAACTCTGACGCCTTGCGTTCACCAGCTAAGAGCGGTAAATCACCCACTAAGCTCTTAATTAAGGTCGATTTACCTGCGCCGTTCATACCAAGTAAACCAATACGAGAGGTTGGTGTAATTTGTAATCTGATTTTTTCGGCGATTTGTTTATCGCCATAACCAATGCTGGCATTGTCTAAAGTCAGTAACGGTGAACTCATTTTGGTTGGTTCACGGAAACTAAACGTAAAAGGTGTATCAATATGAGCTGGAGCGAGCTCTTGCATGCGCTCAAGTTGTTTAATTCGACTTTGTGCCTGACGAGCTTTAGTCGCTTTTGCTTTAAAACGGTCAATAAATTTTTGTAGGTGAGCACGTGTTTCTTGTTGCTTCTCAAAAGCTTGCTGCTGCTGAGCAAGACGTTCACTACGCGTGGTTTCAAATGTAGAGTAATTTCCGGTGTAAAGCGTTAGTTCCTGATTTTCAATATGCAGAATATGATCTGTAATCGCATCTAAAAAGTCGCGGTCATGCGAAATTAGAATGAGTGTACCTTCATAGGCTTTAAGCCAATCTTCTAACCACAAAATTGCATCTAGGTCTAAGTGGTTTGTTGGTTCGTCGAGTAATAATAAATCTGAACGGCTCATTAGGGTACGCGCCAAATTTAAACGCATACGCCATCCACCAGAGAAACTCTCAACGTTTAAACGCAATTGATTTTCTAGAAAACCAAGACCAGCCATAAGCTGAGCTGCTTTAGATGGTGCTGAATAACCATGAATTTCATCAAAGCGGCCATGCAATTTAGCCAATTCAAAGTCACTCAGTTGATCTGGTTGAGCAAGCTTATTTTGAATATCCCAAAACTCTTCATCACCTGAGAGAACGAAATCAATTGCAGGCATGTCTAGTGCTTTTATTTCTTGCGCCATATGCGCCACGATCCAGCCTGAAGGACGAGTAAGTGAACCTTCATCTGCGCCTAAGCTACCTAGTAACGCTGCAAATAAGGTTGATTTACCTGCACCATTGACCCCAGTCAGACCAATTTTCCAACCTGGGTGTAATTGCATAGACGCTTTTTGAAATAGAATACGTCCACCGCGGCGTAAAGAAACTTGGTCAAATTGAATCATCTTATTGTATCGAGGTGAGTGAGGAATGCCGTATTTTAAAGAGAACTGCCGATGAAAACAAAACTTTCCGGATTTTAGTTAGAAGCGGACAACAATTGTATACATCGAAATATTCTAGGTTCAGCTATTCATCCGAAATATCTTCAATATTGAACAAGATAGAACACTTTTTAAAAAAAATGACTAAAATAAAAACAGTTTAAAGTTTGGTTGATTAATGAGCTACTAATAAAACTAGACTAAGGAAAGTCAAATGAAAAAAAGATTGGGGATAATTAGTGCAGTATTTTGCTGTGCTATGGGAACAGCACATGCGGGACAAAATGTGTGTGTATTTGATTTATTAGGAAAGTCAGGTGAATCTTATAAAATGATGGAAGAGTGGGCGCTTGCAGCAAAGGACTGGCAAGCTGATATCACCTTAATTCCATTTCAAGATGAAGGTTTGGTTGACCGTAGACTGCGTGAAGGCAAATGTGATGCTGCTTATATGACCTCTATGCGGGCACGGAACTATAATAAATTTGCGGGTTCTATCGATGCGATTGGTGGGGTAACCAGTAATGCTATTGCGCAAAAAGCGATTAGCTACGTTTTAGATAAGCGTAATAAACATCGCATGGTGACTGCTCAGAATGGAGCAAATTATGAGGTTGTCGGTATTGTTCAGATTGGTCTGGCGTATTTATTTGTAAGAGATAAAAATCTGAATTCCATTGAAAAAGTTCGCGGTAAAAAATTCGCTATTTTGCATTATGACCTTGCTCAAAAAATTATGGTAGAAAGTGTGGGGGCGCAGCCTATTCCTTCTGAAATTACTGATTTTGTGAAAAAGTTTAATAGTGGACAAGTCGATGCAATTGCTGCGCCTGCTTATGCTTATAAACCACTAGAGATTGGCAAAGGTATAGGCGGCACTAAAGGGGCCATGTTTAATTTTCCAGTGGTGAATGTTACTGGAGATTTAATCGCGAGAACTGATAAGTTCCCTACAGATTTTGGTATAAAATCACGTGATTGGTTTATACAAAAATTACCTCAAAACTTTGCCATGATAAAGCGGTTAGAAATGGGCGTACCGTCAAAAATTAGAATGAATTTTTCAGCAGAAGATAAAACCAAATATCAAAAACTTTTACGAGAGGGGCGTCTCAACTTAACCAAACAGGGTGTATACGATGCGACCATGATGAGTGTACTTAAGCGTGCTCGCTGTACAGTCGAACGGACAAATTTTGAATGTACGCTTAATGGAGAGTAGATTATTTTTTCATCACAAAAACCCTACATATATTTCCATACTGAATATGGGTATGAAAATTGTGAATATAAAAAGTAACTTACGGAAACGTAGTGATTTTTACTACTAATAAATAATTTAAATTGAACAAACAATGGTTCAATTAGATAAAAAAATTGAGTAAATGCTCTATTTTTTTCTAAAAAACATGATTAATATCTGTCTTTGAAAGGAAACTTCAAACAAAAAATCTGTTCCGTGGAAGGATGAAGAAAATGAAAAAAATCGTACTTGCTATGGCTGCCGCTTCTGTTGTTGGTTTTTCTGCTTCAGCGCAAGCAGCGAGTACCGTGTGTGTATTCGACCTCTTAGGAAAAGCAGGCGACTCATATAAAATGATGGAAGAATGGGCTCTAGCTGCAAAAGGCTGGGGTACTGAAATTAACTTGGTACCTCGTCAGGACGAGGCTGTTGCTGATAATGATTTTAAAGCTGGTAAATGTGATGCTGTAGCAATGACAGCAATGCGTGCACGCCAATATAACAAATTCGCAGGATCTATCGACTCACTTGGCGGTGTTCCAAATAACCAAATCGCTCAACGTGCAATTACCTATGTATTAGATGCGCGTAATGCAGCAAAAATGACCACTAATATGGGTGGTAAAAAATACGAAGTAGCTGGTATTTCTCCGCTAGGTTCAGCGTTCATTTTCGTGCGTGACAAAAACATCAACTCTGTTGAAAAAGCTGCGGGTAAAAAATTCGCTGTATTGGGTTATGACGATGCACAAAAAATTATGGTGCAGCGTGTAGGTGCTCAAGCAGTTCTTTCTGATATTTCAAACTTTGCTGCGAAATTTAATAATGGCCAAGTAGATATGGTAGGTGCGCCTGCTTATGCTTACAAACCATTAGAATTAAATAAAGGTTTGGGTGCAAACGGTGTAATGTGGAACTTCCCTGTATTACACGTTACAGCTGATCTAGTATTACGTTCTGATAAATTCCCAGCTGGTTTTGGTCAAAAATCTCGTGACTGGTTTGTTAAACAGTTGCCTAAGAACTTTGCAATGATCAACCGTTTAGAAGCTCAGATTCCTGGCAAATACAAAATGAATTTAAGTGCAGAAGACAAACTTAAATATCAAAAAATGTTGCGTGATGGCCGTATGGACTTAACTAAACGCGGTGTTTACGATGCAGGTATGATGTCTGTATTGAAAAAAGCGCGTTGTTCTGTAGACAAGGCTAACTTTGAATGTTCAATGCCTGGTGAATAATCTTAATTTTTCTCAGAAAGCCTAGACTTAGTTCTAGGCTTTTTGTTTTGTATATGCTGTCAATTCTGCCATTGTGGATAACTAGAAAGACGTTAAGCTAAATTTAGATAAAAACTTCATAAGGAAACATGAAGGTATAAAAATGGATCAAGGACTTCTGTGATTAAAATAATTGCTAATAGATAGACGACTATCTATTTTTGATGGAAATAAAATCATAAAAGCAAAATGGATCCGTAAAAATATCTTCAACATGATTTTTTATATGAAGCCTATCCGACTCATACCATATTGGTGTGAAATTTCTTGGTATCGAAAAACAAAAAACTCCACAAGGAAAGGAAAAAGAATATGCAATTTTCCAAAATGCTATTACTTGCGATGGGACTGACCACAGTTTCTTTTGCAGCTCAGGCTAAACAAACAGTATGTGTTTTTGACTTCGTTGGTAAAAATGGCGATGTCTATGCGCTGATGAAGGATTATCAACTGGCCGCTAAAACCTGGGGAGCTGATATCGAACTGAAAGTAAACCAGAATGAAGCCGTTATTGCCGAAGACTTTAAAGCAGGCAAATGTGATGGCATCAGTGTGTCAGGCATGCGTGGTCGTCAATTTAACTCGTTTACAGGGTCATTAGACGCAATTGGTGCCATTCCTGACCTCAAGCTTGCTGTAAAAGTAATGCAAGGTTTAGCGAGTCCGACTTTTAGTAAATATATGATTAACGGCCGCTATGAGGTTGTAGGTGTTATTCCAGTAGGAGATGCCTATCTTTTAGTAAATGATCGCAGCATCAATACAGTAGCGAAAGCTGCAGGTAAAAAAATTGCTGTACTTGACTATGATGAAGCTCAAAAAATTATGGTTCAGCAGGTAGGTGCGCAGGCTGTTAGTGCCGATATAACAAATTTCGGTGCTAAATTTAATAACCATCAGGTAGACATTATTGGTGCACCTGCGGCAGCATTTAAACCTTTAGAACTACAAAAAGGTTTAGGAACAAAAGGGGCGATCGTAAACTATCCAATCTTACAAGTGACAGGAAATATTATTATTCGTCCTGACAAGTTTCCAGCAGGTTTCGGACAGAAGTCGCGACAATGGGTGGCAGCTCAGTTACCACGTGCATTTACCATTTTAGGCAAAATGAAAGCTGATATTCCGCAAAAATACTGGATGGATGTTCCACCTGCAGATAAACCGGGTTACCAAAAGCTGATGCGTGAGTCACGAATTAGCCTTACACAACGTGGTGTATACGATAAACGTATGATGAAACTATTATGGCAATTCCGTTGTAAGCAAGATGCTAAAAACTTCGAATGTGGCTTACAAGACGAGAATTACAAATAATCTTGATAAAAATACTCAAGATTCGCTTTAAACTTCGAAGACAGACCCTATATTGATTATGCTATACTCAATATAGGGTCTTTTTTATTTTGAAAGGCACAGCAAAATCCGAGGAACAATCATCATGAATGCCCAAGCTCTAGTTTTGACAGATAATGCTGCCAATAAGGTACGCCAACTCCGTGATAGTGAAGGGAATGACGATCTCATGTTACGTGTATATGTAACGGGAGGCGGGTGTTCAGGGTTTTCATATGGCTTTAATTTTGCTGAAAGCGTAAATGAAGATGATGCAGAATTTGTTAATGGCGATGTAAAAATGCTTGTTGATTCACTCAGCTATCAGTATTTAATTGGCTCAGTGGTTGATTATGTAGAAGGCCTTGAAGGTTCACGTTTTATCATTCAAAACCCGAATGCAACAACAACATGCGGTTGTGGTTCTTCATTCTCGATTTAAAAAGAATTTTAAAATTTAAAAACCTCTCTATTTTGAGAGGTTTTTTATTGATCAGATCATTACTTTTCACGGATAGATTCTAAAAAGTATTGCACAAGTTCGGGTGCATTCTGATATGGAATCCAATGCGAAGCATCCATAAAAATTGCACTATAACTATTTTTAAAATAACTTGAGTTTAACTTGGCACTTTTTTCTGTAACGGCAATATCATGTTTACCCCAAATAAAAAGAGTAGGAACATCTATTGCTTTAAACGGATTTTGAGGCTTGTCCCAAAAAAAGCCACGATACCAATTCAACGCCGTACCTAATCTATTTTCCTTTATAAATTCGGTCTCGAATGTTTCAATTTGCTGCCCGGTCATGCCAGATGACTGAAGAAATTTACGACCTAATTTAGGCATCTTTTTAAATAGAACTTCAGGAAGAAGAGGAAGTTGAAAAACTGCAAAATAATAAGATTTAAAAAGTTGTTTGCTGCTTAAGCAGGCTTTTAAAAAAGCAGCCTGATGGGGTACAGAAACTAAAGTGAGATGTTGAATATATTGTGGATACTTCATTGCAACGCCCGACGCGATTGCAGATCCCCAATCGTGCCCTATTAAATAGACTGGTTGACCGAGTTGCTTAATAAAAATTGCAACGTCTTCTACCAGTTCACTCAATGAATATTGAAATCGGCTTTGAGGTCTAGCATTTAAGCTATAACCCCGTTGATGAATTGCAAGCGTTCTAAATTGATGCTGATGCAATAATTCCGAGGTTTGCTCCCAACTATGAGCAGTTTCTGGAAAACCATGCAATAAAACAACAAGTGGGCCATCTATAGGGCCTGAATCAATCACATCGAATGTCCAGTCGCCACGGGTGTACTGATGGATACGTTTGGTCAGATCCATGAAAACATGCCTCAAATTATTTTTGTTGGCACTTATCATGAGTTTTTATGCTCATTTAAATAACAGCATTTCGGGTCAGTAAATGTGCTATGAGGTCGAATCTGACCAATCAAATCGATATGAAGCTTTATACCGCCGTGATCGTACCTAGAATTCTGAAATCTGAAGCACCTGTTACTGCTGGTAAATTGCCACTTAAACCGTTTACAAAACGCATTGCTAACCATGCAAATGCTGTAGCCTCGACCCAAGTAGGGGAGAGTCCTAAAACATCTGTAGGTTGAACTGACCAATTATGCTTACGTAAACGCCAGCGCAATTGTTCTAATAAATAAGAGTTATAAGCACCACCACCACAAACATATACTTCACCTGTTTCCATCTCTGAGCGATAAATCGCTTTTTGAATAGCACGCACAGTGAGTTTTAATAAGGTGGCTTGGACGTTTTCAGGTGTGTCTTCTAATTCATCATAAGTTAGATCGTTTCGCCAATCGATTAACTGATCATCCAACCAGTCAATATTAAAATCTTCACGTCCCGTACTTTTCGGTGGTTCTTTAGAAAAATATTCATGTGCATGAAGGCGATCGAGTAAAGAGCGGATAGGGTGCCCATAAGCTGCCCAATCACCATTTTCATCATATGGATGACCAGTATGACGATGACACCACGCATCCATCAAAATATTTGCAGGACCTGTATCAAAACCAAATACGCCGTCAGCATTATTGGCAGGCAACATACTCACATTAGCAATACCACCCAAATTTAAAATCACACGATGGATACTTGGATGTTGAAATAATGCCTGATGGAAAGCAGGCACTAATGGTGCACCTTGACCACCTGCTGCCATATCTCTACGACGGAAATCTGAAACAACTGGAATTTGAGTGATTTCGGTAATGATATTGGGATCGCCAATTTGTAGCGTAAACCCATGTTCTGGACGGTGACGAATTGTCTGCCCATGCGAACCAATCGCTTTAATTTGACTACGATCTAATTGATGTTTTTCAATTAAAGTATTAATCCCGTGACCAATCATTTGGGCCAGAGCAACATCAGCTTTACCCATGCGGTCAATTTCATTGTCATCAGGTAAAGTTAATGCCATAAGCTCATCACGTAACTCGGGTTCAAATGGAACTGTAAGAGTGGCATGAAGCTGTAGTGGCTCAAATGAAGCCGCAACAATATCCACACCATCCATACTAGTGCCAGTCATTACGCCGATATAGATTGCGCTCATATGCAACTTCCCCTGCAAGACGCTGAAAAAATGTTAGTATATCGCACAAATTGAATAACTGATGTGTTTAGGTTTTGTGATGTCAAATTTCTTGCCCGCCGAAGAACAGCTTGCCCTCATCCAACGAGGCACGCACGAAATTATTTCAGAAGAAGATTTACTGAAAAAGCTCAAAGAGAACCGTCCTCTTAAAATTAAAGCTGGTTTTGACCCTACAGCACCAGATTTACATTTAGGACATACTGTTCTTATTAATAAATTAAAAACGTTCCAAGATTTGGGTCATGAAGTGACCTTCTTGATTGGTGACTATACTGCCATGATTGGCGACCCAACTGGTAAAAGTGCAACTCGTCCGCCGTTGTCACGCGAACAAGTAGAAGCCAATGCTAAAACTTATCAAGAACAAGTTTTCAAAATATTAGATCCGAATAAAACAAAAGTACGTTTTAACTCAGAATGGTTTAATCAGAAGTCTGCTGCTGACCTTATTCAGTTGGCAAGCCAACAAACCGTATCTCGTATGTTAGAGCGTGATGACTTTACTAAGCGTTATAGCAATCATCAGCCGATTGCAATCCACGAGTTTTTATATCCTTTAGTTCAAGGCTATGACTCTATTGCACTTGAAGCTGACGTAGAGTTAGGTGGTACAGACCAGACCTTTAACTTACTTATGGGGCGTACTTTACAAAGCCGTTATGGTCAAGAATCACAAGTGTGTATCACTGTTCCGATTCTAGAAGGTTTAGATGGCGTAAATAAAATGTCTAAATCTTTAGGTAACTATATTGGTGTATTTGATACACCAGGGGCAATGTACCAAAAAGTTTTATCAATGCCAGACTCTTTAATCGAACGCTATTTCGATTTACTCAGCTTTAAATCTCTAGATGAGATCAAAACTTTATTAGATGAAATTGCTGCTGGTCGTAATCCGCAAGAAGTAAAACGTATTCTTGCACTTGAACTAGTTGAACGTTTCCATGATGCAGAAGCTGCAGCTAATGCGCATAAAAGTGCTGGTAACCTTATTACAGAAGGTGAAGTACCCGAAGACACCCCAGAGGTGACTATTTCACGTGGTGAGTTTGGTGGAGAAATCTTTATTGCTACGATTTTACGTTTAGCTGGCCTAAATCCGAATGCAGCAGCTGCAAAAGATGCTGTGGCTCGCGGAGCAGTAAAAGTTGACTGGAATGCTGTTGATGCAAGTTTCTCTGTAAAAGAAAACGGTACTTTCATTATTCAGTCAGGTAAGAAAGCTATTGCACGCGTAACGTTCACTGACTAAGAAAGTTGTGTAGTGATGAAAAGCAGGAGTAATCCTGCTTTTTTTATTTAAGGATCACAAAAACAATTCAGCGTTCCACGTGGAACAATCTAAATAAAGATCAGTAATTCAGTAATGATAAAAGAAGTAAATTAAAAATAAGAAGAAATACAGAGTGGAGTAGAGTATTTGCTCTATTATTTCTTTGGAATCTTTGGAATCTTTGGAATCTTTGGAATCTTTGGAATCTTTGGAATCTTTGGAAT